>CAZUZT010000001.1:0-1144 GCA_964624575.1 uncultured Rhodanobacteraceae bacterium
CGGCTGCCGGCACCGCTGGTATTGCCGGCATTGTTCGACCGCGACTGGCAACTGGACAGTGGCCGATGGCACGCCGGGCGAGCCTGATCCGCTGGCTGTCCGCCGGCCTGGTCGCGCTGACCCTGGTGGCGCTGACCGTTGCCGGCCTGAACCTGGCCAACGACGCCACCGTCGGCCGCGCCCGGCTGGGGCCTTACTATCCGGCCTTGCTGGCCATGGCCGGGATTCTCGCCGCCAGCCTGGCCCTGGTCATCGGCCTGCAATGCCACCGCCTGCTGCGGGCGCTGCGCCAGCGCCAGCCCGGTGCCCGGCTCAATGCCCGACTGTTCGCGCTTTTCGCCGCCCTGAGCCTGCTGCCGGCGCTGCTGGTCTTCGGCTTCGGCCTCAATTTTATGTTCGGGGCCGTCGACAGCCGTTTCAGCGCGCCGGTCGGCCAGGCCATGGACGATGCCCTGGAGGTCGGCCGCCTGTACCTGGAAGAGCGGGTCCGGGACAGTGAAGAGGCGACCGCGGCTCTGGCCGGACGCCTGGCGCTGGCCGAACGCAGCCAGTGGCCGGAGCTGGTCGACGGCGCCATCGACGAGCTCGGCGCGCTGCAACTGACCATCTTCGCCGCCGATGGCAGCAGCCTGGCCAACGCCAGCGCCGATCCGGACTGGTTGCGCCCGGAAGCCCCACCCGAACGCCAGCGCCTGCGCCTGCAGTCCGGCGCCAGCGACCTGGGCGCGCTGGCCGTGGCCGAAGCCCGCGACGAGCGCCTGGTGCTGCGCGCCCTGGCGCGGATCGATTCGGGCCTGCTGCCGGGCACCGGCCAACTGCTGCAGGCGGTGTACCCGGTGCCCGACCGCTATGCCCCGCTGGCCCAGCGCATCGAGACCGCGGTCGCCAACTACCAGCAACTGGAATACCTGCGTGACTGGCTGAAACTGAGCATGGCCCTGATCCTGGGTCTGGTGTTGCTGCTGGTTCTGCTGGCGGCCTTGCTGCTGGCGCTGCGCGCTTCCCGGCGACTGGTGCTGCCGCTGGTGCACTTGGCCGCCGCCGCCGGCGAGATCGGTCGCGGCCGCTACCAGCCGATGCCGGTGCTGGCCGCCGGCGATGACGAACTGGGCGACCTGGTGCAGGCCTTCAACCACATGACCCG
>CAZUZT010000001.1:1244-11694 GCA_964624575.1 uncultured Rhodanobacteraceae bacterium
CGCCTGCGCATCGGCCTGAATGCGCTGGTGGCCGATGTCCTGGCCCTGTACCAGCAGGACCCGCGCCTGCAGATCCGGCGCGCCCTGCACCCGGCCGAGATCGTGCTCGAGGCCGACCCGGACCGGCTGCGGCAGGTGCTGCACAACCTGATCAAAAATGCCATCGAGGCCAGCGACCAGGCCGGCGGCCTGATCCGCCTGGATGTCGGCACCGCCCTGGTGCAACTGGAACCGGAGTCGGAGGCGAATACCGCCCTGATCCAGATCCGCGATTACGGCCAGGGCCTGCCGCCCGGCTTCGACCTGGCCGCCACCGAGCCCTACCGCAGCGACAAACCGCGCGGCTCCGGCCTGGGCCTGGTCATCGTCCGGCGCATCATTGCCGAACACGGCGGCCGCCTGGAAGCCGCCAATGCCGACGGCGGCGGCGCCCGCTTCAGCCTGCTGCTGCCGGCATGACACCGGCGGGCCCTGCCATCGGCCAGGTCGTGGACTACTGGCGACAGGTCGTCGGCAAAGGCCTGTGGCAGGTCAAGGATGCCGACTTTGACCGGGATTTCCGGCAACGCTTCCTGGACCCGCACATGGCCGCCGCCGCCCGACAAGACGAGCACTGGCTCGACTGCCCCGAGGGCGCGCTGGCCCTGGCCGTCCTGCTTGACCAGTTCCCGCGCAATGCCTTCCGCGGCACCGGCCACATGTACGCCACCGAGCCGCCTGGCGCGGCTGTATGCCGGCCAGGCCGAGCACCGCGGCCACTTCAGCCAGCTCGACCGATCGCTGGCGATCTTTCTGGTCTTCCCGTTCACCCATTCCGAATCCCTGGTTGACCAGGAACGGTCAGTGGCGCTGAGCGCAGCCATCGGCCCGGAGCGGGTACAGCAGGTCGACGGCCACCACGCAATCATCCGGCGCTTCGGCCGGTTTCCGCATCGAAACGCGGTGCTGGGCCGTGTCTCCACGGTCGAGGAGGAAACCGTCCTGGCCGCCGGTGGCTTCGCCGGCTGACGCGGCCGCGCCCGGACCGGGGCGGCCGACGCTGTCGCTCCGCCAAGTCCACCCCGGCCAGCAGCCTGATTCGCAGCGCGGCCCGATCTGCATCCCGGAACAGGCCCGTTTGAGCGGGCCATAGCCAGCTCCCTGAGCACGCTGTTGCCGGCCCGTCATCGCAGAATGCAAACAATTGTTACGATTTGTTTCTTCAGCAGTGATTCGAGCCGCACTCTCCTTGCGACATCCCGTTTTCCCATTAATATCCTCACGCTTGGACATTTTGATCCGACGAGCGGCGCCGGAGGGGTCCATGGGGAGATCACTGTCATGCAAGGTGAGTACAGTCTTGGGATTGTCCTTGTTTCCTATCTTGTCGCCGTGCTGGCGTCGTTCACTGCGTTGGAGATTGCCGGCAAGGTACTGACCCCTGGCCGGCGGATCTGGCCCTGGGTGCTGTCCGGCTCGCTGGCGATGGGGACCGGCATCTGGTCCATGCACTTCGTCGGCATGGAGGCGTTCAAACTGCCGATCGCCATCGCCTACGACATTCCACTGACGATCCTGTCCTGGGTTGCCGCCGTGGCGGCATCGGCCCTGGCGCTGTGGGCCCTGTCGAAGTTGCGTTCGCGCAGTAACCGGCTTGACCCCCGTATTGTCATTCCCGCCGGCCTGCTGATGGCCGTCGGCATCTGCACCATGCACTACAGCGGCATGTTCGCGATGAAGATGTCGCCGGGGATCGACTACAGTCCGCTCCTGCTGGCCGCCTCGTTCCTGATCGCTGCCAGCGCTTCCATCGTGACCCTGATGATCGCGGTCGCCCTGCGAGAGGTCACCCGGCTGAGCCACCTGCTCATGCGCATCGGCGCGGCGGCGGTCATGGGCGTGGCCATCACCGGCATGCATTACACCGGCATGGCGGCGGCAAGTTTCGCGCCGGACGCCCTGTGCACGACCACCGGTGGCCTGCAGGCCGGTTGGACCGTGGCTCCGGTGACCGTGGTGACGGCGATCATCCTGGTGGCGGCGCTGCTGTTCTCCTACCGTGATACCCGTGCGATCAAGCTGCGTGTCGAAAAGGAACGGCTGGCCCAGCTCGAAGCCGAGCGGCGTGCATTCGAGGATCCGGCCACCGGCCTGTACAACCGTGCCTGGTTGACGCGGGAACTGGCCCACCGGCAGGTGACCGAAGGCGAACGCATTTCGGTCGTGCTGCTGGAGTCCGGCAGCGCCCTGGCCGCACCCGTGGCCCGTGCGTTGGGTGACTGGTTGAAGGCGTCGTTTCCCCATGCCCGGGCAGCCGTGTTCCTCCCCGGCGTGCACTACCTCATTGTCGAAGGCGACGGTGGACCGGCAATCCGGCAAAGGCTAATCACGGAGCTGGCGAACAGCCGGCTGGCGACGGCGGCGCCATGGCGCATCGGCATAGCCACCTGCCCGGAGGACGCACGGACACCGTTCCGCCTTCTGGCCGTGGCCAAGTCAGCCGCCAAGGCTGCCGGAGCCCCGGCGGAAGCGGCGATTGCCTAACGCTTCCGGCCGCACGCGCTGAACCGCGGCGCCGGCGCCGGTTCGGGTCCCGAGCCGGCCAGCCAGCGCCAGGCCGCGCAGCTCGGCAAGGTGCAGCGGCGTCCGGCTTGGGATGTTGATCAACAGCGTCCCTCTTCCGACTGGCCCAACCCTTCGGCAACGAAGCCTGTCGGTACCTTCCGGGCGCCGCTGGCATTGACCCGGCTGCGTTGGGAGTCGACCAAGGTGGTTCGCGGACCACCGCCGACACCAGCATCCTGTCCCGGCGACCACTCGGCGACTATTCGATGACCATGGACTCGATTTCCCGGCACAGCAGCCAAGGCGGCGCTTCCAGTTGCAATACAGGACCGAGGATTGGCCGACGGTCGATTTCCAGGCCGGGATGCCGACGGTCAGCCGCAAGGGGCAGACTGGTGGACGCGTCAGCCAAGCCGATCCGGTGATGCACTGGCCGGTGACGGAAATGCGCCTGGCGCAAGCCAATGACGACCAGTTCTGCCGGGTGCAGGCGGCGCCCGGGGAAGCCTGGATCGGCTCACCAGCGTCCGGGGACGGGACCACCGTGGCACTCATCCGGGTCGGTTTTCTGGTCGATGAACTTGACTGCGTGCAGCCTGATGAGTGGCATGTGGGGACGCTGTCTCATTGACGTGGGTATTCCAGACGCAGGATGACCAGGTGAGGCAACAAAAAACCCCGGCCGAAGCCGGGGTTTTTCATAACTACAGTGCGGCTGCGGGAATTACAGCAGCGGCACCAGCAACAGGGCCACGATGTTGGTCACCTTGATCAGCGGGTTGATCGCCGGGCCGGCGGTGTCCTTGTACGGATCGCCGACGGTGTCACCGGTGACGGCGGCCTTGTGCGCCTCGCTGCCCTTGCCACCGTGATGGCCTTCCTCGATGTACTTCTTGGCGTTGTCCCAGGCACCGCCGCCGGTGCACATGGAGATGGCCAGGAACAGGCCGGTGACGATGGTGCCGATCAGCAGGCCGCCCAGGGCGTCGGCGCCCAGGGTCAGGCCGACCACGACCGGGATCACCAGCGGCAGCAGCGAGGGGATGATCATCTCCTTGATCGCCGACTTGGTGAGGATATCCACGGCCTTGTCGTACTCGGGCTTGCCGGTACCTTCCATGATGCCCTTGATCTGGCGGAACTGGCGCCGGACCTCGTTCACCACCGCGCCGGCGGCCCGGCCCACGGCCTGCATCGCCAGGGCGCCGAACAGGTAGGGGATCAGGCCGCCGATGAGCAGGCCGATGATCACGTCGGGATTCTGGATCGAGAAATTGACCGCCACGCCCGAGACCGACAACTGGTGCGCGTAGTCGGCGAACAGCACCAGCGCGGCCAGCCCGGCCGAACCGATGGCATAGCCCTTGGTCACCGCCTTGGTGGTGTTGCCGACGGCGTCCAGGGCATCGGTGGTTTCGCGGATGTCGGCCGGCAGGCCGCTCATCTCGGCAATGCCGCCGGCGTTGTCGGTGATCGGGCCATAGGCATCCAGGGCGACGATCATGCCGGCCATCGACAGCATCGCGGTGGCGGCAATGGCCAACCCGTACAAACCGCCCAGCTCGTAGCAGGCCCAGATCGAGGCGGCCACGGCGATCACCGGCGCCGCCGTCGATTTCATCGATACCGCCAGGCCGGCAATGACGTTGGTGCCGTGGCCGGTTTCCGAGGCCCGGGCAACATCCTGCACCGGCTTGTATTCGGTGGCGGTGTAGTACTCGGTGATCACCACCAGCAGGCCGGTCAGGACCAGTCCGACGATGGCGCAATAAAACAGCGGCATCGCCAGCTCGGCCGGGAACATGGCGCGAGCGATGAAGAAGAAGGCGATCGCGGCGAGCACGCCGGAAACGCCCAGGCCCCGGTACAGGGCATTCATGATCTTGCCGCCCGGCCGCGCCTTGACGAAGAAGGTGCCGATCACCGAAGCGATGATCGCCGCCGAGCCCAGCACCAGCGGGAAGATCACGCCGGCCCAGCCGTAGGTGGTAAAGGCGATGCCGGCGACCAGCATCGTGGCAATGATGGTCACGGCGTAGGTTTCAAACAGGTCGGCGGCCATGCCGGCACAGTCGCCGACGTTGTCACCGACGTTGTCGGCGATCACTGCCGGATTGCGCGGATCATCCTCGGGAATGCCGGCTTCGACCTTGCCGACCAGGTCGGCGCCGACGTCGGCACCCTTGGTGAAGATGCCGCCGCCCAGACGGGCGAAGATGGAGATCAGCGACGAACCGAAGGCCAGGCCGATCATCGGCCGCAGGGCAGCTTCGACGGCGGCCGCATCACGACCGGCACCGATCACGAACCAGAAATACCCGGCAACGCCGAGCAGGCCCAGGCCGACCACCAGCAGGCCGGTGACGGCGCCGCCGCGGAAGCTCACCGCCAGCGCCGGGTTCAGGCCGATGGTCGCCGCCTGCGTGGTGCGAACGTTGGCGCGCACCGACACGAACATGCCGATGAAGCCGGCCAGGCCGGACAGGATGGCGCCAATGGCGAAACCGAACGCGGTCAGCCAGCCAAGCGCCGGAATCAGGCCGATGGCCAGGAACAGGACCACGCCGACAATGCTGATGGTCATGTACTGGCGGCGCAGATAGGCACCGGCACCTTCCTGGATGGCCGCGGCGATCTGCTGCATGCGCTCGTTGCCGGCCGGCTGCTTCAGGATCCACTGGGCCGAGACGATGCCATAGACAATCGCCAGCACGGCGCAGACCAGCGCCAGCCAGATGCCGTACTCGTTGAAAAATTCCATACTTGCTCCCTGGATTGCAGTCGGGGTGATGGGAAAAAACCGGAAAATCGGGTGGGATGAAACCGTGCGAGTATACCCGGTCAGATTGCGTTCATGCCGGCCTGGGAGCGCGTGGCGACGTCGTCGAGCCGGGCCGGCCTGCCGGTCACGCCAGCCTCGCGCTACCCCCGCAATCACCGCGCGCCGGCACGCACTGGCCCGCCATTGGCGTTCACCGCCGCGGCCGCCGACAATGTCTTTCATTCCAGTACCTTTCCCGGAGAATCTCCCATGTCATCGCAGTCGCTGAGCCGGTTCCTGATCGAGGCGCATCGCAACAAGGGCAACATCAATGCCGACCTGAGGCTGTTGCTGGAAGTGGTGGCCCGCGCCTGCAAATCGATCGCCATCGCCACCGGCAAGGGCGCCTTGGGCAACGTCCTGGGCGATGCCGGCTCGAGCAATATCCAGGGCGAGGCGCAGAAAAAGCTGGATGTGCTGTCCAACGAGATCCTGCTGGAGGCCAACGAGTGGGGCGGCCATCTGGCGGCGCTGGCCTCGGAGGAAATGGACGAGCCGCACCCGATCCCGCACCGCTATCCCAAGGGCAACTACCTGCTGGTGTTCGATCCGCTGGATGGCAGTTCCAATATCGATGTCAACGTTTCGGTCGGCACCATCTTTTCGGTGCTGCAGTGCCCGGAAGGGGTGACCGATCCGGATGCCGGATGCTTCCTGCAGCCGGGCAGCCAACAAGTCGCCGCCGGTTACACCGTCTATGGCCCCAGCACCACCCTGGTACTGACCCTGGGCGATGGCGTGTTCCAGTTCACCCTGGACCGGGAGCGGGGCGCCTTCATGCTCACCCGCAGCAACATCCAGATCCCCGAGGACACTTCCGAATTCGCCATCAACATGAGCAACCAGCGGCATTGGGAAGCGCCGGTGCAGCGTTATGTCAGCGAGATGGTGGCCGGCAAGGACGGCCCGCGCGGGCGCGATTTCAACATGCGCTGGGTCGCCTCGATGGTCGCCGACGTGCACCGCATCCTGACCCGCGGCGGCATCTTCATGTACCCGATCGACGCCAAGTGCCGGGCCAAGGGCGGCAAGCTGCGCCTGCTCTACGAAGCCAACCCGATGGCCTTCATCGTCGAACAGGCCGGCGGCGCCGCCAGCACCGGCCACCAGCGCATGCTCGATGTCCAGCCCACGGCCCTGCATCAGCGCGTGCCGGTGATCCTGGGCTCGAAGAACGAAGTCGAGCGCGTCGTCGGTTATCACAAGGATGGCTGATCATGGCCGGGGCGCGGACACTGGCCGTGATCCGCCTGGCAGCCAACCATCTTCAGGCGCGAATGCGGTCGTGAGCCGCTGGCCGTGGATCGTTGCGCTGATCGCCGTGGCGGTGTTGCTGGCCCTGGTCATGCCCGGGATGAGGCCCGGGACCGGCCCGGCGGTCACCGCGATCGAGCCGGGGCCGGCCGCAGTCGCGGACGATGCCGACGTCCAGACCGTCCCGGCCACGGCTGCCGTGCCCTTGCTTGCCGACGCTCAGGCGCCAGGGTCCTTTCCGGTGGCGCCCGCCCACGGCGTCACCACCATCGTGGCCCTGCAACGCTTGATCGATACCCGCGGTCTGGAGGATCCAGAAGTGTTCCACGCCACCGCCATGGCGTTGGACCTGTGTGACGACGAACGCTTCCCGAAACAATTCACAGTCCAGGAACTGATAGGCCGTTGGCAGGCACGCGGCGAGTTGCAGAAGGCGGCCGAGGTGGCCGCGATGGTGAACCGGCTGTGCACCGGGCGTCTTTCCCTGGATGCCGATCCGGACCGGCTGGCGGCACTGACCGACCCGGTGGCCCCGCTATACGCACCCGGCGGCCCACTGGCCGACAGCCAGGCGTTGCTGGAAGCGGCATGGTCCGGGCAGACCGACACCGACCCCGGCCAGCTCATCCGCGACTTGATCGCGAATGTGTCGGGCATGTTCGAATGGCTTGAACTGTTCGCGCTGCTGGACCAATCGGCGGATCCCGGTGCCCTGCTCGCCGCGCTGCCCGGTGACCACCATCACCGCCACATCAACCCTGCCGCCATCCAGGCCGGGACGATGCTGGCCGGATGCCGGCTGTTCGGCGGCTGCGGACCGGGCACCCTGCTGGCCACGATGAGCTGCATCAACAGTCGTTGCCCACACCTGATGGGTCTGGAAGAGCACACCCGCTACCTGTTGTCCGGCCCCGAGCAGGAAGACGCCGAGGCCATCGCCCGCGCGCTATTGACGCTACGACACGCTCCCGCAGCCTGAAACTCCCGGCCAAGCCGGACACTGGGACGCATCAGGTAGCTCAGCTCTCGTTGTCGCCCTGCCAGGGCGGCAGCTTCTTGCGTACCCGTTCCAGCTTCAACTCGGCAACCACCGGCAGGCCGTCGCGCCACGGGGTTTTCGCTTCGCCCTGGATCAGCGGCGCCAGGTAGCGGCGGGCGGCGGCGGTGATGCCGAAGCCATCCTTGCTGATGAAGCTTTTGGGCAGCATTTTTTCCTGGTTGGCGATGCGCTCCAATGGCGCCGGCTGGATTTCCCAGCGGTAGGGCGCCGCGCTCAGGCGCTTGATCGCCGGCATCACCGCGTTCTGGCCGGCCAGGGCGTATTCCACGGCCGCCTTGCCGACCGCCTGGGCGTGGGCCAGGTCGGTGCCCGAGGCGATGTGCCGGGCCGAGCGCTGCAGGTAGTCAGGCACCGCCCAGTGGTGCTTGTAGCCCAGCTCGTCGGTCACCAGCTGCGCCAGGGTGGGCGCCGCGCCGCCGAGTTGGGCATGACCGAAGGCATCACGGCCCCCGGCCTGGGCCAGGAAGCGGCCGTCGGCATCGCGCACACCCTCGGACACCACCACCGTGCACCAGCCGATCTTTTCCACCGTGGCCTTGACCTTGGCCAGGAAGCGGGCCTGGTCGAAAGGTACTTCGGGCAACAGGATCAGGTGCGGGGCATCGCCGGGGCGACGCGCGGCCAGGCCGGCCGAAGCCGCCAGCCAGCCGGCGTGCCGGCCCATGGCCTCGTAGACGAATACCTTGGTCGAGGTATCGGCCATGGAGGCGACATCCAGACTGGCTTCCAGTACCGAGACCGCGGTGTAGCGCGCGGCCGAGCCGAAACCGGGCGAGCAGTCGGTGATCGGCAGGTCGTTGTCGATGGTCTTGGGCACCGCCACGCAGATCAGCGGATAGTCGAGTTCGGCGCCGATCCGGCTCAGCTTCAGGGCCGTGTCGGCGCTGTCGCCGCCGCCGTTGTAGAGGAACCAGCGGATGTCATGGGCGCGGAAGACCTCGATCAGGCGTTCGTAGGGCGCCCGGTGTTTGTCGATGTCCGGCAGCTTCCAGCGGCAGGAGCCGAAGGCGCCGCCCGGCGTGTGTGCCAGGGCCCGGATCTGGCGCAGGTCCTCAGCCTTCAGGTCGTACAGCTCCTCGCGCAGCGCGCCCAGGATGCCGTTCCGGGCGGCCAGCACCGTGCCCACTTGGCGACGCTTGCGCGCGGCCTCGATGATCGCGCCGGCAGTGGCGTTGATGACGGCAGTGACGCCGCCGGACTGGGCATAAAGGATGTTTCCAGATGACATGGCAGGGCTCGGGCTGTATCGACAAATGACAGTGGCAGCGGCGCGGCGGCAAGTGCGGCAGACCGGGTTCGCGGCGCCACATGGGAGGCCGGCAACCGCGGCCGCAAGTGCGGCAATCGGCCGCGGGACTGCGACGCCAGCGGCCGCTTCAGGTTGACAGCCTTCGGCGTTGCTGCGATTTTGCGCATTCTACGCGGGCCTGCGGACCTGCTCACCATCATGGCCACCGGGAAACACAGCGCATGCGGATCGTACTGTTCGGACCCCCCGGGTCCGGCAAGGGCACCCAGGCGGGAATGCTCAAGGACCAGTTGGGCCTGGCCCACATCTCCACCGGCGACCTGTTGCGCGCCGCAGTCAAGGCCGGCAGCCCGCTGGGGCTGAAGGTCAAGGCGGTGATGGAGGCCGGCCAGCTGGTCTCCGACGACCTGATGCTGGAGCTGCTTGAAGACCGCTTCGCCCAGGCCGACGCGGCCGCCGGCTTCATCCTGGATGGCTATCCGCGCAACCTCACCCAGGCCAATGCCCTGGATGCGCTGCTGACGCGCATCGGCCAGCCACTGGACATCGCCCTGCTGCTGGAAGTGCCGCAGGACCTGCTGGTCGACCGCCTGGCCGGCCGCGCCAGCGCCGAAGGCCGCAAGGACGACAACCCCGACACCGTCCGCGCCCGTCTGCAGGTCTACGACCAACAGACCGCGCCGGTCGCGGAGTACTACCAGCAACGCGGCCAGATGACCGCCCTGGACGGCACCGGCACCGTCGAGCAGGTGCGCGAGCGGCTGCTGGCGGCGATCGGCACGGTCACCGCCGCCATCAGTCACTGACGGCTGCGGCCGGCAGCTGGCCGGCACAGTTCGGCACAGCGGCCGAAGCCGGCGTCGGACAAGCACCGCGCCCCGGCCGGCAGCGGCGACGGCGCCATCATTGATCGATCCTGCCGGGCGACCGCGACGGTCTCGGTCCCGGCCGGCCTGCGTTCCGCCTAAGGCACAATAGCGGCCATGAGCAATCCAACCGTGTCCGAAGTCATCCGCATCTGCCAACTCAAGGGTGCGCCGCAGAATCTGCCGGTGGCGCCGGCGATGGCGGTGGGCCTGCTGGCTGTGGCCCAGGCGGTGGGCCTGGCCAATGCCGCGCAGCTGGGCGCCAGCGGCCAGAACCTGGCCACTGCCGTGGCGTCATTGCTGTTCACCTTGCTGGCCACCCGGCTGGTACTGCAATTGCGTGGCCGGCCGGAGCGGTTCTGGCAGACCATGCTGGCCCTGGCGGGCACCTCGGTGGTGTTCGCACTGCTGGCCTTTCCGCTTTCCGCGGTGATCGGGCCGCTGCCGCCGATGGACCCGGCCAATCCGGCGCCGTTGCCGGTCGCGGCGCCCTTGCTGCTGCTGATCATGGCCCTGGCCTGCTGGCGCCTGGTGGTTTCCGGCCATATCTGGCGCCATGCGCTGGACGTGCCGCTGCCGGTGGGCGTGCTGATCGTGCTGGCGCTGTTCCTGACCGAACTGGTGCTGCTGGCAACCCTGCTTGTCGGCACCGGAGC
>CAZUZT010000001.1:11794-23426 GCA_964624575.1 uncultured Rhodanobacteraceae bacterium
CGCTGTTCCTGACCGAACTGGTGCTGCTGGCAACCCTGCTTGTCGGCACCGGAGCTGCCGGTGCCGAGGCGGCCGGGGGCGCAGGGCCGATGCCGTGAGCCTGCATGTCCTGGGCATTGGCGGCACCTTCATGGCCGGCGTGGCGGCCCTGGCGCGCGAGCTGGGCGATGCCGTATCCGGCACCGATGCCGGCGTCTATCCGCCGATGAGCGACCAGCTGGCGGCGTTGGCGGTGACGCTGCACGAGGGCTACGACGGCGCCCACATCGCCGATGACACCGGCCTGGTGCTGATCGGCAACGCCCTGAGCCGCGGCAACCCGGCGGTGGAATCGGTGCTCGCGCGCGGACTGCCCTACGGCTCGGGCGCGCAATGGCTGGGCGAGCGGATCATGTATGGGCGGCCGACGCTGGCCGTGGCCGGCACCCACGGCAAGACCACCACCGCCTCGATCCTGGCCTGGTTGCTGGATTGCGCCGGCCAACTGCCCGGCTTCTTGATCGGCGGCATTCCGGAGAACTTCGGCATCAGCGCCCGCCTGGGCCACACCGATGCGCCGTTCGTGGTCGAGGCCGACGAGTACGACACCGCCTTCTTCGACAAGCGCGCCAAGTTCGTCCATTACCGGCCCCAGGTGGCGGTGCTGAACAACCTGGAGTTCGACCACGCCGACATCTATCCGGACCTGGCCTCGATCCAGCGCCAGTTCCACCACCTGGTGCGCACCGTGCCGGGCAATGGCCGGCTGGTGGTGAATGCCGATGATCCGGCGCTGGCGCAGGTGCTGGCGATGGGCTGCTGGACGCCGGTGGACAGCTTCGGCATCGACGCCGGCGACTGGCGCGCGGTGGCCACGAAGCAGGACTTCAGCCAGTTCGACATCCTGCGCCGCGGCGAGCTGTTCGGCCGCGCGCACTGGCCGCTGCTGGGCCGGCACAACATGCTCAATGCGCTGGCGGCGGTGGTGGCGGCGGCGGCGGTCGGGCTCGACGATCCGGACGTGGTGCTGCCGGCGCTGGCCGCGTTCAAGACGCCACGGCGGCGACTGGAATCGTTGGGAAACCCCGGCGGCATCCAGGTTTACGATGATTTCGCCCACCATCCGACAGCGATCGCGACCACGCTGCAAGGCTTGCGCGCACACGCCGGCGACGCCCGCATCCTGGTGGCGCTGGAGCCGCGCAGCAATTCCATGCGCATGGGCGTGCATGCCGGGCAGTTGGCGCCGGCGCTGGCGCTGGCCGATCAGGTGCTGTTCCTGGCCCGGCCGGAGCTGCCCTGGCAAGCCGAACCGGTATTGGCGGCGCTGGCCGGTCGCGCCGACACGTTCGGCGATTCGGAACAATTGCTGGCCGGCCTGCTCGACCGGGCCGGCGCCGGCGATATCGTGGTGTTCATGTCCAATGGCGGCTTTGATGGCATCCCCAGGCGCTTCGTCGCGACACTGGCGAAACGCGCTCCGGCCATGCCATCGGAAGCGGCCCATCCCGGCCAGGCGCCGTGAACACGCCGGCGCCGGCCACGCCATTGCCGCTGTTTCCGCTGCACTCGGTGTTGTTCCCCGGCGGCCAGGTGCAGCTGCGGGTGTTCGAGCCGCGCTACCTGGACCTGATCCGCAACTGCGCCGGCAATGGCCGGCCATTCGGTGTCGTGCTGATTGCCGAAGGCGAGGAATCCGGGCCGCCGGCAACGCCCGAGTTGATCGGCACCAGCGCCGTGATCACCGATTTCCACACGCTGCCCGGTGGTCTGCTCGGCATCCAGGCCCGGGGCAACCGCCGCTTCCGCATTCTCCATCACCAGGCCCAGGCCAACGGCCTGCTGATCGGCCAGGTGCATTGGCTGGCGCAGGACCCGCCCGACCTCCCGGTTCCGCCCCAGTTCGGCCTGCTGGCGCATCTGTTGCACAACCTGCTGGAGCGCTTCGGCGACCTGTCCGACGGCGATCAGCGGCTTGACGACGCGGCCTGGGTTGCCTGGCGGCTGGCGGAGACACTGCCGCTGTCGATGGCGCAGCGTCAGCAACTTTTATCGGCCGACGATCCGCTGCAACGCCTGCAGCAACTGGCGCACTGGCTGCCGCAGTTGTGATGCCGGGGCAGCGGCAGGCCCCGGTTGCCAGCCTGGCCGGATGACGATGACGGCGCCGATACTTGCAGTTGCCGGCCGCTGTCCGTAGGGTCAGCTGACCGGAGGGGTGGCATGCCGGTGGAGGGTCGGATCGTCGAGGAGCTCAATCCATGCGGACACTGGTGAAGCTGGTTGGCATCATCCTGCTTTTGCTGGCCATGGCGCAGGCCGCGCTGTGGTATGCCGGCTCGCGCTGGTTCGCCGGCCTGACCGAACAACTGCAACCGGCCGTGGAGCTCAACTACGGCTCCACGTTCGCCTGGCTCAATGGCCGGGCGGGCATGCGCAATGTCCGGGTCGGGTCGCCGATGCTGGCCGCCAGCGAGCAGGTCCACGCCGAACGCGCCAGCATCATCACCGGCGGCCCGCTGGATCTGTTCTCCCTGTTCATTTCCGGCGACCGGCGCTGGCCCGATGACGCCACCGTGCGCGTCCAGCGCCTGCGCCTGACCGCGCAGATGGAACGGCAGCTGCGCGACAAGGCCTCGCGCCTGGGTTATCTGGCGCCGTTCGAGGCCATGGGCTGCAACCCGCGCGGGCGCTTTTCCGGCGTCGACTACGCCGAGCTGGGCTGGCAGGAAGCCGCCGTGGACATCGACCTGGGCTGGCGCCGGGAACGGATGGACCACCAGCAACTGACCCTCAGCTATGACATGGATCCGCTGGCCCGGCTGGAGCTGGATCTGGTCATGGCCGGCCTCGCCCCGACCACGCTGCAAGAGCTGCCCCTGGCCGGCGCCGGGGTCGAGCATCTGCGCCTGCGCTTCGAGGACCGCGGCATGATCGGCCAGCGCAATGCCTATTGCGCGCGCGCCGGCCAGCAGGACATGGATGGCTTCCACGGCCAGCACATGCGGGCGGTGCGCGATGAACTGGAAAGCTACGGCATGTTCCTGGACGAGGCCGTGGTCGCGGTCTATGACCGGTTCGCACGAAATGGCGGCCAGATCGAACTGAACCTGATGCCCAGCCGCACCATCGCGCTGCACGAGTACCACCATTACCGGCCCGAGGATCAGCTGGCCATGCTCGGCGCCAGCCTGCGCTACAACCAGGATCCAGCCGTTTCGATCAGCGCCCGCTTCCATGCCGCCGCGGTCGCCGGCGAGCCGGAGCTGACCGCCGCCGAGCCGGTGGTCCGGATCCGTGCCGAGGCCAGCGCCGCCGATGAGGTGGAGCTGGCCGAACTGCCCGGCCTGGTCGGGCGCCGGCTGAGCATCCAGACGCTGGAACAGATCACCTATGTCGGCACGTTGCTCGGGGTCCAGGGCCCGATGGTGCGGATCGAGAACGAGCGCGGCCTGCGTCCCCAGCGCGTGGTGCTCACCGCCAGCAGCATCAGCACGATCCGCTTGCTGGACTGATCCGGCCCGGGTTTGCCGGAGCTGATCAGCGCCATCACCCAGCCGGGCAGCCAATATTCCCTGCTTTCGTAGGCGAAAGACGGTCGGGGACAATGCTGTGACGCGCAGCAGCGCAGGCGTTTTCGCCGTGGGTTTCGCACCCGCTGCATGCCCACTCCCTTCGACAACGAAGGAGGGAAGCTCTATTCCCTGCGAAATGGGCCTGGGAAGTGGGCCTGATCAGGTTGCCGGATGGTTGCCGGCGCTCAGTGCGGCACGAAGGCGTGGCTGCCATCGGTGAAGAACACCACCACATCCCAGGCCTGACCGGCCTGCTGCACCTGGCCGACCCGGTCCATGCGGTAGCCGGTTTGCAGCCAGTCCAGCACCGGCGCCTGGTGGTCGGGATGGCTGTGGATCGGCCTGGGCAAGGCATCGGCGACGATCTCGCCCGAGGCCGGCTCGACCGTGTACTCAAGGCGCATCAGCGCTACCGCCTCCGGGGCATGGATGTAGGCCGACAAGGTCCGGCCACCGCGGTCGGCCACACGCAGGCCGGCAACCTCGATCCAGTCATTGCCAATCAGGCCGAGCACCGCCGGATAGGTTCCAAGATGCGGCAGCTGGCCGACCTGCAAGGAATCGCGGCTGGGCAGGGCATGCACCGGCGCCGGTTCGGCGTGGAAGCGGATATAGGGCCCGGCCGGCGCCGGCTGCCAGGTCGGCCTCGGGGCGACCAGCAGCCGGCGGATCGCCGGGCGATGGCCGCCACTGTCCGGACGCGCGACAACTTCTTCGGCTGCCGGCAAGCCCTGGCGCAGTCCCGATTCGATGCGCACACCGTCGTGCGCCTGATAGACCAGCACCGGGAAGCGGTGGCCGGCGCCGAGCAGCGGCTGCAGCCAGGCATTGCTGTCCAGGGCGTGCTGCGCGGTGGCCGGCACCTTGGCCACGATTCGGCCGGCAAAGGCATCGGCCAAAACGTCCAGTGTCGCCTGGCCGGCGACCTGTTCGGCGCCGGCTCCGGCCATCACCAGCCAGCGCAGTTGCAGGTCACCGGCACGGTCGCGGGTCTGCTCGAACAGCGCCCGGCTCCAGCGGCAGTCGGTGGCGAACAGGACGTAGACATGGCGGTCGCTGGCCGGACCATCGCCGATCCAGACGGCATCATCGAGTGCCTGCAACAAGGGCGGCGCCGTCCATGCCGCGGTAGCGGCGGTGGTCTCGGCATCGGCGTCAGCAACGTTGGCCGGCACAGGTCCGGCCGTGTCCACGCCCGCGCCGGTGGCGATGGCGGCGTCGACACGCTCCTGGCCGGCAGCGGCGTCCAGGTCAATATCGGCAGCGACCGGCATGGTTGCTGCCAGGGCGCCCGCCGCAAACAGCAGCACGACCAGTACCCGGCGCCGGGACACTGCTGGCGTCGTGACCGCATGCCGCCGGTTCACGCCGGTCGCCGCCATGCGCGGAACACCTGCGCGCAGGACATCAGTCGCCTCCGGGGCGGCGTTCCTGGATCCACGCCGCCATGGTCTGGTCCAGGGCGGTCAGCGGTACCGAACCCAGGGCCAGGATGGTGTCGTGGAAGCTGCGGATATCAAAGTCCTGGCCCAGCTCGCGCTCGGCGCGGGCGCGCCAGTCGCGGATCCGCAACTCGCCCAGCTTGTACGACAGCGCCTGGCCCGGCCAGGAGATATAACGGTCGATCTCGGTGGTGATCTCGTGCTCGGACAGGGCGGTGTGGTCACGCATGTAGGCCAGCGCCCGGTCACGCGACCAGCCTTGGGCGTGCATGCCGGTATCCACCACCAGGCGGCAGGCGCGCCACATCTCGTAGGTCAGCCGGCCGAAATGCTCGTAGGGCGTGCGGTAGATGCCCATCTCCTTGCCCAGCCACTCCGAGTACAGGCCCCAGCCCTCGCCGAACGCTGAAATGTAGGCGCCACGGCGGAACGGCGGCTGCTCGCCCTGTTCCTCGGCCAGGCCGGCCTGCAGGTGATGGCCGGGCACGGCCTCGTGCAGGGTCAGTGCCGGCAGGTTGAACAGCGGCCGCGAGGGCAGGTTCCAGGTATTGACCCAGTACCAGCCCGGCTCGTGGCTGCCGGCCGGCGCACCCGCGTAGCGGCCGGCGGTGTAGAACGGCGCGATGTCCTCGGGCACCGGCGCCACGCCGTAGGTGCGCCGCGGCAGGATGCCGAAATAGCGCGGCAGTTCGGCATCGATGCGCTTGGAAATCTCGCGCGCATGCATCAGCAACTGGTCGGCGCTCTTGGCGTAGAAGCGCGGTTCGGTGCGCAGGAACTCCAGGAAGGCGGCAAACTCGCCCTCGAACTCCAGGCCATCGATGATCGTCTGCATCTCGGCCCGGATCCGTGCCACTTCGTCCAGGCCGATCTGGTGGATCTGCGCCGGCGTCATGTCCAGGGTGGTGTATTCGCGGATCTGGGCCCGGTACCAGGCCTGGCCATCGGGCAGGTCGTGGGCGGCGATGGTGTCGCGTGCGCCGGGGATGTATTCCTCGCGCATGAACTGCGCCACCGCGGCATAGGCCGGCTGCACCTGATCGCTGATGATCGCCCGCGCCCGTGTTTGCAGTGCCTGCTGCTGCGCTGGCGGCCAGCTTTCCGGCACCCGCGTCAGCGGCCGCCAGAAGACACTGTCCTCGGCGCGCTCGACGCCCGCGTGCACGGCGGCGGCTTCATCGCGCCCGGCCAACACCACATTCGGCACGGTCATGCCGGTTTCCAGGCCGGTGCGCATGTTGGCGATCTGCTGGTCGAAATAGCGCGGGATGTCGGCCAGCCGTGCCAGATAGGCCTCGGCATCGTCCGGGGTCTGGAAACGGGTGCGCTCGGGCATCATCGCAATCGCGGCGAAGAAACTGGAATCGCTGTTGAGCGGCATCAGCCAGCCGTTCAGTTCGATGTTGGCGATGCGGGTGTCGATCTGGTCTGCGAAGACCAGGTAATCGATGCGGCCGGCGGCGTCCAGGGCCTGCGGATCGATCTGGTCCAGTTCAGCCCGCACGCCCTGCCAATGCTCCAGGCGGCGCTGCTGGGCCGGGGGCGAGACATCGCCCAGGCGGGCCTGCGCACCGGCCGTTCGGGCCCGCTGCGGCGAATCCTGCTCCCGGAACTCCCAGTCACGCTCATACAGCGCCTTGAAGCGCGCGGCGGCATCGGTGGCGACGGCGGCGTCCGGCGCTGCGGCTTGGTCCACCGCGGCCGCAGGGCCGGGCACAACCAGCGCGATCAAGGCCAGGGACAGCGCAGCCAGGGCGGGCAACAATCGATCGATCATGGGTCAGCTTCCTTGTCACGGCACGGATGGCACAAGGGTAGCCGGGATGCCGGCCGGGTGCGGCGCACCGGCATGGTCCGGTAACAGCGCGGTATCTTGCCTGCCGGCCAGCGACAGATGAGCGCACTGGGGCAGGAATGGGGCAGCAATGGGACCGCAACGAGTCCGCAAAGCGGCGGCAAAGACCCGCCAGAAGTGGACACCCGTGCTAACGTCCGGGCGTTCACAATCCACAAGGGGAGCCTGGGATGTCCTGGATCAGCCGTATCGCACTTGTCCTGGCGCTGGCACTGGCCTTGCCGATGACGCCCGCGACAGCCAGCCAGCGCTGTACGCTTTCATTCCAGGCCGGGCAATTTGATGCCTGCCAGCAGCAGGCGGTCGATATCGTGCCGCGGCTGGCGGACGCCGGTGACACCCGGGCCGGCGAGTACGGCTACTGGGCGATCAAGTTCCCGGCCCCGGTCAGCGGCCAGCAGCAGGCGCAACTGCAGGCGCTGGGAGCGCGGATCCTGGATTACCTGCCCTGGTATGGCTACCGCATCCGGCTGCCTGGCGATGTCAGCCCGCACGGACGGATCGACGGCCTGCTCTGGGCCGGGCCGGTGGCCCCGGAGTGGAAACTGGCCGGCGGCCTGTCCGACCTGCTCGGGCGCGCGCCGGCCGAGCGCCCGGCGGCGGTGCCGCTGAGCGTGGCACTCAATGCCGGCGCCAATGTCCAGCACCGGCTGGCGCAATGGCGCGCTATCGACGGTGTCGGCCACGGCTTTGCCATCACCGGCGCGCGCAGCGACCGGATCGTGCTCAGCGTGGCCTCGGCGCAGCTTGATGAATTGTTGGCGCTGATCGCGCCACGCGCCGATGTCGCCGCGATCACCGTGCGCAAGCAGATGGAGTTGCTCAACGCCCGCGCCGGCTGGCTGCACCAGAGCGGCACGCCCGATCAGCGGCCGGTGTTCGACCAGGGCCTGCTCGGCTGCGGCCAGGTGATCGGCATGCTCGATTCGGGCATGGACTACTCCCACTGCGCCTTCGAGGACACCGTCCTGGGCGAGCCGCCGGTCAGCGAATGCGCCGACGGCGACCTGTGCCTGCCCGGCACACCGGACTACGACCAGCGCAAGACCGCCCAGTACTACAAATGGTCGGCGATCGATGACGAACTGGGCGATGCCGCCTGCGATCCCTCCACCGGCGCCGGCCATGGCACCCACGTCGCCGCCTCGATTGCCGGCAACGACTGGGCCAACGCCGTGGATTGCAGCGCCGGCAGCCCCGGTGCGAACGGCTCCAACCTCGACGGCGCGGCACCGGGCGCGCATCTGATCGCGCAGGAAATGGGCGAGGGCCTGGATTATGTCAACTCGCTGGGCGGCACGCTCTACCACGCCGCCACCACCGCTTATGCCGATGGCGCCCGCATCCATTCCAATTCCTGGGGCGGCAGCTGCTGTTTCCTGGGCCTGCTCTGCCTGGCCGACTTCGGCCTGTGCGCGCCGGCCTATGACGAGTTCGCGCGTGATGCCGACGATGCCATGTGGGAATTTCCCGACCTGCTGATCACCATCGCCGCCGGCAACAACGGTACCTGCTGTGCCAGCAGCGGCGCGGCCGTCGGCTCGCCCGGCCTGGCCAAGAGCGCGCTGACCGTGGGCGCTTCCGGTGCCGGCAGCGCCGGTGACAACGCCGCCAGCTTCTCCTCGCGCGGGCCGATCTTTGACCGCCGCACCAAGCCCGATGTCATGGCCCAGGGCGATGGCATCGTTTCGGCGGCGTCGGATGGCAGCGCCGCGGGCAGCAGTTGCGCCACCTGCACGATGAGCGGCACCTCGATGGCGACGCCGACGGCCGCCGGCCTGGCGGCGCTGGTCCGCGAATACCTGGTGCGCGGCTTCTGGCCCGGCGGAACGGCCAATAACGATGACGCCATCGCGACACCCTCGGCGGCGCTGGTCAAGGCGATGCTGATCAACGGTGCCCGCGACATGGGCGGCAGCGGTGCTGACGCCACCGTTCCCAACCAGGTCGAAGGCTGGGGCCGGATCCACCTGGACGACGTGCTGTATTTCGATGGCGATGAGCGCCACCTGTGGCTGGCCGATGCCGGTGCCGACCTGGAAACCGGTGCCGTGGACAGCTACACGCTGACCGTCGGCGATGGCCAGCCGCTGAAGGTCACCCTGGCCTGGACCGACCACCCGGCGGCGGTCAACGCCAACCCGCACCTGGTCAACCAGCTGCGCCTGGAACTGGTCACGCCCGACCACCAGGTATGGACCCAGAAATTGCCGGCCAGCGGCACGCCGGACCCGTTCCAGAGCACGGACACCAGCGGCCATGACGACCGCAACGTGGTGCACCAGATCCTGATCGCCGAACCGGACGCCGGCGAATACCAGGTGCACGTGCGCGGCATCAATATCGCCATCGGCAAGCCCGGCCAACCCTACGCCCTGGTCGCTACCGGCGATCTGGATGCCGGCACACCGCCACCGCTGAACGTGGACCTGGCACTGGCCAAGAGCGCCAGCCAGAATCAGGTCGCGCCCGGTGCCGCCTTCGACTACACGCTGGCCGTGACCAGCGACGGCGACGGTGCCGAGCAGGTGCTGCTGGCCGATACCCTGCCCGCCGGCCTGTGCGTGACCGGCATCGATGCACCGGGCTGGGACTGCGACCTGACCGGCGCTGTGCTCGGCTGTGCCATCGATGGCCCGCTGGTCGGCACACCGGCGCCGGTCGTGGTGTCGGTGCTGGCGCCCGACAGCACCGGCATCCTGGTCAACCAGGCCGGCGTCAGCGCGCTGACGCCGGACCCGGAACCCGGCAACAATGACTCGGCCGTGACGGTAACCGTGGCCAATCCGCATCCGGACCGCATTTTCGCCGACAATTTCGATCCACCGCCGGAACCGCCGGCCTGCCTGTAACGTTCGCGATCATGGCCAACACCGGCCCGGCTGAGTTACCTGGCGGGCCGGCGGCGGGCGCCGTTGCCCTGTTCTAAGGAGACTGCCGCGTGCGCGCTGGCCTCAGCTCTGCCCTGAAATGGGCCTGGATCGTGCTCGTGGTGGCGGTTGCCGGCCTGATGGTGTGGCGTTCGCGCGGCGACATTGCCGCGATGCTGGCGCAGATGTCGGCCTGGTGGCTGGCTGCCAGCACCGTGTTGCTGCTGGCAGCCAAGATGTTGCTGGCCGAGAACGCGCGCATCGCCGCGGTGCGGGTCGGCCTTAGCCTGGATTTCCCGACCGCGGCGCGCCTGTACAACCTCAGCCAGCTGGGCAAATACCTGCCCGGCTCGATCTGGCAGTTCGTCGGCCGCGCCGCCGCCTACCGTGACCGCGGCGGCGAGTACGGCCAGATCCGCGACTGTCTGCTGATCGAGACGCTGTGGCTGATCGCCGGCGCGGTCACGGTGGCGGTGGCCCTGTCCGGGGCAACGATCCTGGCGGTGGTGATGGAATCATTGACGCCACTGGCGCTTGGCTGGTTGGCGGGCCTGCTGGCGGCCGGCGGGCTGGGCCTGTTCATTCTCCTGATCGCCCGACGCAACCTGGTGACCAGCTGGTTGCGCCTGGCGATGCCATCACCGGCGGTGATCGCGGTGCAGGCCGGCATCTGGACCCTGCTGGGACTTTCGTTCTGGGTCCTGGCCTGGGCCTGCGACATGGATGTGGCCGTACTGCCGGCGATCGGCCTGTTCGCCGGCGCTTACGCGATCGGCTTTCTGGTGCCGTTCGCGCCGGCCGGACTGGGCGTGCGCGAGGGCATCCTGGTGCTCGGCCTGCTGCCCTGGGCCGCTGCCGGCGAAGCGCTGGCGGTGACCGTGATGGCGCGCCTGATCTACCTGCTGGTGGAGCTGGGCCTGGCGCTGGTGCCCGAAGCCATCGTCAGCGCCCGTCGCCGGAAGTCCGGCCGCAAGCCCGGCCACGACACCCGGCGCGACGCTCAGTTGTAACGGCGCAGCAGATCCAGCGGCTTCTTCTGCGAATAGGGAATCAACCCGTCCGGGTCCGCGTGACCGATGGCGATCAGCATGATCACCCGCTCGTGGTAGCCCAGGCCCAGGGCTGCCTGCATCTTTGCCTCCAGCGGCTCGAAGTCGGGCCAGTTGATGACGCTGGACGAAAGACCCAGGGTTTCCAGTGCGTACAGAAAACCCATCGCCGCCAATGCACCATCGACATAGATCACATGCCGGTCGCGCGGGCTGAAGTAGTGGTCCAGGCGGCCGACGAGCACGGCCAGGGTTGGAATCTGATGGCTGTAGCCGGCGGCACCGAAGGGAATGGCCGCCACCCGCCGGACCAGGTCGGGCTCGTCGAAGATGCGGAACTGGTAGGGCAGGCGGTTGCAGGCACTGGGCCCCTGGCGGGCGACCAGCAGGGCCTGGTCGATCAGTTCGCGCGGCACCGGATCGGGCGTGAACCAGCGCACCGAACGGCGGCGCATCGCCAGGGCCATCAGATCATCCCAGGCGATCGGGCAATCCGGCGACTGGGAACGGGCGTAGGGTTTGTGGTCGAGCCGGTCGGGGTGATAACGCGCGAAGGTCGCCTGGAAGCGGACCTGCGCCTGGGCCACGAGCCGGTGGTTGGCATCGACACTGGCGAAATAGTCGGCCAGGACGTTGTGTGCCCACAGCAGCTCGCCACCCACGTCGCCATCCCAGTCGCCATCAGCCGCAGCGGGGGTGAAGCCGGCGACTGCGGCCTCGTAGAACTCGATGGTCTCGATCAGGTAGTCCAGGGCGAACACCGGCCGGCGCGGCTGCATCGAGATGCCCTTCTCCAGCCGGTGGATGTTGCGCCGCAATTCGGTGCGGCTGCGCCGTTGCCGGGACAGGTTTCGGTAATACT
>CAZUZT010000001.1:23526-33780 GCA_964624575.1 uncultured Rhodanobacteraceae bacterium
TTGCGCCGCAATTCGGTGCGGCTGCGCCGTTGCCGGGACAGGTTTCGGTAATACTCACGCCGGCCACGCAACACCGCGAACTGTTCGCGGTTGAAGGTCAACAGCGTCAACAGGCTCCAGGGTATGGACAGCAGCCGGTGGGCACCGAAAACTTCGGCGCCGGCGCGGGCCAGGACCTGCCAGGCACGCCGGATCCAGGTGATGGCCAGCAGGCGCTTGGCCAGTTCCTTGAGCTGATTGAGCATAGGCGGTTGATCGGACCGAGTCGGGCCGCGTGCGGGCAGGTGGCGGGGGCGGCCATGGCTGTTTCAGGCCAGGCCACGCGGCCGTCATGACCGTGGCTGCGGACGCGGCGATTCTACATCGCCACCACGCCGCGGCCCGGCTGACGCTGCCGGCTCGTGCGCTCCGGGCGGCTACCATGGCGGATCCCATTCGCTGTCCAAACGACCCTGCCATGACCTGTGCGCTCCGTCTTGTCTGTTTTGTCCTGGCCACCTTGCTGACCGCCCCGGCCTGGGCCGAACCGGGCTGGTTCCGCGATCCGGCAATCCATGGCGACACCGTGGTGTTCACCGCCGAGGGCGATCTGTGGACGGTGGCGGCCAGCGGCGGTACGGCGCGCCGGCTGACCAGCCATCCCGGCCAGGAATCCCATGCCGCGATCTCGCCCGATGGCCGCTGGCTGGCTTTTTCCGGCCAGTACGGTGAGTCGCCCGCCGCCCATGTCATGCCCCTGGCCGGCGGCCTGCCGCGACAGGTGAGCGCCGGCGACGAAGGACCGGTGCGGGTCCTGGGCTGGAGCGGCGATGGCCGGGTGCTGTACAGCAGCGCCGACGAGGGCGGCATGACCTGGTCCAGCGTGGTGGTGGCGGTGGCACCGCAGACCGGCGAGCGCCAGGTGTTGCCGGTGGCCGACGCCAACGATGCCAGCCTGGACGAGGCCGGCCGATGGCTGTATTTCACCCGCTTCGGCCTGGGCGTGACCGGCGACAATGCCCGCGGTTACCGCGGTGGCGCCCTGGCGCAACTGTGGCGCTTTGACCTGCAAGACGGTGGTGAGGCCGAGCGCATCGGTCCGCGCGATGCCAATCTGCGCCAGCCGATCTGGGCCCATGGCCGGCTGCTGGTGATCGCCGATATCGATGGCCGCGACAATCTGTGGTCGCTGGCCGCCGACGGCAGCAACCCGCGTGCGCTGACCGCGCACCGGGACTTTTCCGTGCGCAGTGCCGCTTCCGACGGTGCCCGCGTGGTCTACCAGCACGGCGCCGACCTGCGGCTGCTGGACCTGGCCGATGGCGCTGACCGGCGGCTGCCGATCCACCTGGTATCGGATTTCGAACAGCGCCGGGAACGCTGGCTGGAGCGGCCGTTGCGCTTCCTTGAAGCCACGGCCCTGGCCCCGGCCGGCGACCGGGTGGCGCTGACGGTGCGCGGCCAGGTGCTGCTGGCCGCGCCCGGGCAGATCCGGCGCACCCTGGTGGCCGCCCCGGCCGGCAGCCGGTTGCGCAATCCGGTGCTGGCGCCCGACGGCGCGCATCTGTACGCCATCTGCGATGCCACCGGTGAAGAAGAGATCTGGCAATTCCCGACCGACGGGTCGGCCGGCCGGGCGCTGACCGATGATGGCGACAGCCGGCGCTGGCAGCTTTGGCTGTCGCCCGATGGCCGCTGGCTGGCGCATGACGACAAGCGCGGCCGCCTGTGGCTACTGAACACCGGCAACGGTGACAATCGCCTCATCGACGATGGCGGCGCCGACGGCAACGAGGGCCATGCCGATATCGGCTGGTCGGCCGACAGCCGGCATCTGGTGCTGGTGCGGCAAACGCGCGAGGTCGGCCGTGACCGGCTGGGCCTGTACACCCTGGCCGATGGCCAGCTGCAATGGCTGAGCAGCGACCGCTACCACGCCCATTCACCCGTATTCAGCCCGGACGGGCGCTGGCTGTGGTTCCTGTCCGACCGCCACTTCGAGCTGGCCAACGGCTCGCCCTGGGGCGATCGCAATACCGGCCCCCATTTTGACCGGCGCACGCGAATCTATGCCCTGGCCCTGCAGCCGGACAACCGTTTTGCCTTCCTGCCCGAGACCGAGTTGACCCTGGCTGCGGCCACCGGCCAGACCGAAGAGCGCACTGGCCGAGACGCGCGCAACGGCAAGAACAATGCCAGCGACGGCGACGCGCCGCCGGTACCGGCCCTGGTCCGCGACGGCCTGGCGCAACGCCTGTACCAGGTGCCGCTGCCCGGCGGCGAGTACCGCCGGCTGCGCGCCAGCAAGGACCGACTGTATTTCCTGGAAGGACGGGGCCGCTCGGCCAGCCTGAAGTACCTGCCGATCGGCAACGCTGGCGACAAGCCGACCCAGGTCCGCAGCGGTGTCGCCGGCTATGACCTGTCCGCCGATGGCAGCAAGTTGTTCCTGCACCTGGCCGGGAAGGACGGCGGCAGCGGCGCCGATGCCGCGCCACCGCGGTTCCTGATCGCCGAAGCGGCGAGCAAACTGCCCGAGGACCTGGAACGCATCCGCATCGATCTGGACGACTGGACTTTGCGGATCGATCCGCCGGCCGAATGGCGGCAGATGTTCGCCGATGCCTGGCGCCTGCACCGCGACCATTTCTATGACCCGGCGATGCGCGGCGTCGACTGGCCGGCGCTGCGGCAGCACTTCCAGCCGCTGCTGACACGGGTCACCGATCGTCTGGAACTGGACGACCTGCTGGCGCAGATGATGGCCGAGCTGGGTGCGCTGCACTCGCAGGTTCGCGGCGGCGATTTCCGGCGTGAGTCGGCGCCGGCACGTGCGGCCCACCTGGGCGCGCGTCTGACTCCGGTCAGCGACGGCCTGCGCATCGACCACATCCTGCGCGGCCCGCCGGAACTGCCCGACCAGGCGGCGCCGCTGCAGGCCGCCGACGTGGACGCACGACCCGGCGATGTCATCACCGCGGTCAACGGCCAGCCGGTGGCCGATCTGGCCAACCTGGCCACGATGCTGCGCAACCAGACCGGCAAGCAGGTGTTGCTGGATCTGCGCCGCGGCCGGTCGGCCCATCGCACCGTCGCCGTGGCGATCGACGATCAGCGCCTGGCGCGGCTGCGCTACAGCGACTGGGTCGAGGGCCGGCGCAGCCAGGTCGAACTGGCCGGCGACGGCCGGATCGGGTACCTGCACCTGTATGCCATGGGCGGCAACGACATGGCCGCATTCGCGCGCGAGTTCTACGCCCAGTTCGACCGCCCGGCACTGATCGTCGATGTCCGTCGCAACCGCGGCGGCAACATCGATTCCTGGGTGATCGAAAAACTGCTGCGCCGGGCCTGGGCGTTCTGGCAGCGGCCGCAGGGCCAGCCCTACACCAACATGCAGCAGACCTTCCGCGGCCACCTGGTGGTGCTCACCGATGCCCTGACCTATTCCGATGGCGAGACCTTCGCCGCCGGCGTTCAGGCGTTGGGCCTGGGGCCGCTGATCGGCACCCGCACTGCCGGCGCCGGCATCTGGCTGAGCGCGCGCAACACCCTGGTCGACCGGGGGCTGGCGCGGGTGTCGGAATTTCCGCAGTACGGCATCGACGGCCAATGGCTGATCGAGGGCGTGGGTGTGCAACCGGATATCCAGGTCGACAACCCGCCCCATGCCACGTTCAACGGCGCCGATGCGCAACTGGCGGCCGGCGTCGACTGGTTGTTGCGCAAGCTGGAGGCCGAGCCGGTGCCGGAGCTGCGGCGCCAGCCGATTCCCGCCCTGCCGTGGGCTCAATGAGCGTGATGATCGGCCGGCCATGGTTGCGCGGGCCTTGCGGCTATGATGATCGGCTGCCGGGACCCCGCCCGCACCGCAACCACGGCCTGCGTGGCGCGCTGAAACGTCGACACCATTGCAACCGCTGAAACCGCTGAAACCGTCAGGAAAATCCACATGCACCTGATCATCCAGATCCCCTGTTTCAACGAGGCCGAGAGCCTGCCGGTGGCCCTGGCTTGCCTGCCCCGCCAGGTGCCCGGCTTTGAACGGGTGGAGTGGCTGATCATCGACGATGGCTCGACCGATGGCACCGCCGAGGTCGCGCGTGCGCATGGCGTCGACCACATCGTCCGGCACCCGGTAAACCGCGGCCTGGCGCGCGGTTTCATGAGCGGACTGGAGGCCTGCCTGCGGCTGGGCGCCGATGTCATCGTCAACACCGATGCCGACAACCAGTACAACGCCGATGACATTCCGGCCCTGGTGCAGCCGATCCTGGATGGCGAAGCCGACCTGGTCGTCGGCGCGCGGCCGATCGACCAGACCGATCATTTTTCCTGGCTGAAAAAGAAACTGCAGCGGCTGGGCAGCTGGGCAGTACGCAAGGCCAGCGGCACCCAGGTGCTGGATGCACCCAGCGGCTTCCGCGCCATCAGCCGGCAGACCGCCATGCAGCTGAACGTGTTCAACGAGTACACCTACACCCTGGAGACCATCATCCAGGCGGGCCAGAGCAACATGCGCGTAGCCTCGGTGCCGGTACGCACCAATGAAGATTTGCGGCCGTCGCGGCTGGTGAGGAGCATTTCCAGCTACGTGCGCCGTTCGCTGATGACCATTCTGCGCGTGTTCGTGATCTACCGGCCGCTGCGCGCGTTCATGATCCTGGCCGGCCTGTTCGGTCTGGTCGGGCTGGCCACCGGCATCCGCTATCTGCTGCTGATGGCGGCCGGCCAGGGCGCCGGCCATATCCAGTCGGTGGTGTTCACCGCGCTGTGCCTGATCATCGCCACCCTGCTGGCGATCTTCGGCCTGCTCGCCGACCTGACCGCCACCAACCGCAAGCTGCTGGAACAGATTGATTACCGCTTGCGCCGGATCGAGCACGCACGCACGCCGGCAGCCGGCGGGTCGCAGCCAGCCGATGGCGGCGATAGCGGTCTTGCTTCGTGACTGGCACGGGCCGCCAATCCACGTCGCCGGTACCGTCCACGCCGCCGCCCGTCGCGATCATCGCCGCCACCCTGTACGGCAACCGCGGCGCCCAGGCGATGCTGGAAACCGTGGTCGGTGTGCTCTCACGGCAACAGCCGCAGCGCCGCTTCCACGTGTTCAGCTACTACCCGGCCGATGACCGGCGCCTGTTGCGTCATCCCCGCATCCGCATCCACAGTGCCACGCCGCTGGCCCTGGTCGCCTGGCTGCTGCCCTGGTCGCTGCTGTTCGGATTGCTGCAACGCGTTTTCGGCGCGCGCGTGCTGGCGCTGGCTCCGGCACCGATCCGGGCCCTGGCCGAATCGGCGCTGCTGGTCGACCTGGCCGGCGTCGCCTTCATCGACGGCCGGGAGAAATTCCTGCCGTTCAACATCTTGACCCTGGTGCCAGCCTGGCTGCTGGGTGTCCCGGTGGTGAAGATGCCGCAGGCCACCGGCCCCTACCGCAACCGGATCAACCGGTTGTGCGCGCGCCTGGTGCTGCCGCGCTGCGCCAAGGTCTGGGCGCGCGGCGAGTCCACCCTGGCGCATCTGCAGGAAGCCGGTTTTCCCAGCCTGGACTTTGAGCGCGGCGATGATATCGCCTTCAACTTCCAGGAAAGCTTTGCCTTGACCAACGAGGGCGCCGACGAAGTCGAACGCTGTTTGCGTGCCCTGGCGCAGGGTGCCCCGGGCCGCCGTGGCGTAGTCGGCCTGTGCCCCAGTTCGGTGGTGGCGGTGCGCGCGCGCAAGCGCGGCGGCGATTACGAGGCGGTATTGATTGATCTGGTGCAGCGCCTGGCCGGACAGGGCTTCCAGGTGCTGCTGTTCCCCAATGCCACCCGGGCCGGCGATGGCGATGCCGAACGCAACAACGATCTGCCACTGATCCGGCGCATCCTCGCCGGGCTGGATCTGCCCGAGGCCGCGCCGCCGGTGGTAGCGGTCGGCGGTGATGTCAACGCCGCCGCGATCAAGCGCCTGATCGCCGCCACCGACATCGTCCTGGTCTCGCGCTTCCACGCCATGGTCGGTGCCCTGTCGCTGGCGGTGCCGCCGGTGGTGCTGGGCTGGAGCCACAAGTACGCCGAGGTGATGGCGCGTTTCGGCCTAGAAGACCAGGTGATGGATTACGCGGCGATGGACCGGGCCGGATTGGAGCAGGCGGTCCTGGCCGTGTTCGCACGGCGCGCCGGGCTGTCCGACACGATCCGGGCGCGGTTGCCGGCGATCCAGGCCGATGCCCTGCGGCCACTGCAGGAACTGCCCGGAGCGACGCCCTCCGGCTGAGCCGGTTCGTGCCTGCAATGGCGATTGGGCCCAGCCGCTGGCAGCACGGCGATGGCGCAGCGCCGCTTGCCTTTGCCGGCGCCGGCCCCACAACTTGAAACCATGAATGTGCTGCGCTCCGGTCCGGTCGACCTCAATGCCGAGCTGATGGCCCGGCGCCGGGCCGCCCAGGACCGCTACCGGGTCGGCCAGGCGATCGGCCAGACCACCATTGCCGTCGCCATGCTGTGGTGGATCCACGCCATGGTCCATGTCGCCGACCTGCGCCCGACCATGCTGATGATCAACCCCGGCGTCTGGAGCGGCCTGATCGGCGTGATCAGCGCACCGGTGTTGCATGCCTCCTTCGCCCATCTGACCGCCAACACCCTGCCGCTGCTGATCCTGGGCTCGATGGCGCGTTATGCCTATCCGCGCGCCCTGCTCTGGGCCTTGCCGGCGATCTGGCTGGCCTCCGGCCTGGGCACCTGGCTGTTCGGCCGGCCCTCGTTCCACCTGGGCGCCAGCGGCATTTCCCATGGCCTGATGTTCTTCTTGTTCGTGATCGGCCTGCTGCGCCGCGACCGGCTGGCGATTGCCGTCTCGCTGATCACCTTCTTCCTGTACGGCAGCATGATTTGGACGGTGTTTCCCGGTGAGGACGGCGTGTCCTGGGAAGCGCACCTGTTCGGCGCCCTGGGCGGATTGCTGGCTGCGCCACTGCTGTTCCGGCGCGACCCGTTGCCGTGGCGGGCGCCCTACAGCTGGGAGCTGGAACCGGACGAGGACGACTCACCGCCACCGTGGTCTGCCCACGAGACGGTGATCGACATCGATCCGGCCACCGGGCGGCCGCGGCCGGCGCTGCCCGAAGACCCCGAACGCCCCGAACGCAACAGCCGACACTGAGCCGGGGCAATCGCGCCGCCTGGCGGTCGGCGACCTGCACTGCCTGTTTCAACCCACCGCCTGCAGCCGCCTTGTCTGCGCCTCATCGCCGATACCGTCATCAGCGCCGGCCCAGCGGCAGGCCACCCGGCGCCTTCACGGTGCGCAATACGAAGCTGGAGTTGACGTCGGCGACCCCGGCGGCACTGAGCAGGTGATCGAGCAGGAAGCGCTGGAAATGATCCAGGTCGGCGACCACGACATGCAGCAGGTAATCCATGTCGCCACTGAGGGCATGGCAGGCGACCACCTCGTCCCAGCCGGCGACGGCGGCGGCGAAATGGTCAATCGAGGCCGAGCCGTGTTTTTCCAGTTGCACGCGCACGAAAGCCGCCAGGCCCAGGCCGAGCGCGGCCGGATCCAGACGCGCGCCGTAGCCGGTGATGACGCCGGCCTGCTCCAGGCGCTGGACCCGGCGCAGGCAGGCCGAGGCCGACAGGTTGACCCGCCCGGCGAGCTCGGCATTGGCGATCCGGCCCGAGCGCTGGAGCTGGTCGAGAATGGCGATATCGGTGCGATCAAGCTCGAACATTCGGTGATTCCTTCGATACTCGAAATTTCATTGCGCCAAAGGTCGTTATCGCGCCGTGATCGCAATCATCATGCCGCAGCTTGCCGCTACGATGAAAGACATCGCTCACAATCCAGGTATTTGCCAATGGAAAACGCCAATTCCCCGCGCCGGGTTGAACGCCAGCAGACCGACAAGGGCTATGTACCGGTCTACACCACGGCCATCGTCGAGCAGCCCTGGGACAGCTACAGCGCCGCCGACCATGACACCTGGGCGCGCCTGTTCAAACGCCAGATGGGCCTGCTGCCGGGCCGTGCCTGCCAGGAGTTCGTCGATGCCCTGGATGGCCTGGAAATGGCCGCCGACCGGATCCCCAGGTTCAGCGAGATCAACGCCCTGCTCGAACCGGCCACCGGCTGGACCATCATCGGTGTCCAGGGACTGCTGCCGGAGCTGGATTTCTTCGAGCATCTGGCCAACCGGCGTTTTCCGGTCACCTGGTGGATCCGCCGGCCCGAGCAGATCGACTACATCGCCGAGCCGGATCTGTTCCACGACCTGTTCGGCCATGTGCCGCTGCTGTTCAATCCGGTGTTCGCCGATTACATGCAGGCCTATGGCCGCGGTGGCATCAAGGCGCACGGCGTTGGCGAAGAGGCGCTGCAGGCGCTCACCCGCCTGTACTGGTACACGGTCGAATTCGGCCTGATCAACAGCGCCGACGGCCTGCGTATCTACGGTGCCGGCATCCTGTCGAGCAAGGGCGAATCGATCTACAGCCTGGAAAGCGACGCGCCCAACCGCATCGGTTTCGACCTGCAACGGATCATGCGCACCCGCTACCGCATCGACACCTACCAGAAAACCTATTTCGTCATCGACGACTTCGAGCAGCTGTTCGCCGCCACCCGGCCCGACTTCACGCCGATCTATGCCGCGCTGGCCAGCCAGCCGGCGGTCGCGGCCGGTGATGTCCTGGACAGCGACGCCGTCGTCCATCGCGGCACGGGCGAAGGCTGGGCGCAAGACGGCGACGTCTGAGGACTGGTTCCTGCCGGGCGCGGCTGACGACCCGGACGGGTTGCCCGGCCGATCAGCGGCACCGGCGCTGCCCCGTCGGAATCAGATCAGTACACGAGCCGCGGCGGACACGGCGGCGATGCCGTGCATGAATAGTTCCGAAAATCACCGCCTGTCTGGCCCGTCGCCACCGTCGTCGCGCTGACGGATGAGGGTGCGCAGGTAGCGGAACCCACTCTGTTGGGCCTCAAGATTGTGGCTCACTCATCGCCCGCCGCCCAGTTCGAAGATGGTGATGGTGGCGGCGTGGTGATGATGTTTTCCCAGGCATCGCCAGCGGCCGGCGGCGGGCTGGCGGCCGCAGCCGCATATATGGCGACGAACTCTTCCGGCGAATACAGCCCCAGCGTGCGGCCAGCGGACGCCACGCGCTGACCCGGCGATGAAGGCTGGCCGGCCTGGCCTGCGTATACCTTGGTTATCTGCTGCCTCCGGCTGACCGGGGCCTGGCGGCATCTGTCGCGCCTTGGCAGAAGCCCGGTGGCCCCTGTGCTGCCAGGCGCTGACCAGCCAACATCTGTTCAGGATCACGTCATGACCCGTTGTGCCTTGCCTGTTTGCCTGCTTGTGTTGCTGGCCTGGAGCGCCCCGGCCCTGGCCTTCGACAACGACCGCTACGTCACCATGAACGGAGACGACACCGGCAACTGCGCCACCCTGCTCAACGCCTGCCGTTCGCCGAACTATGCACTGTCGGTGTCCGCTCCGGGCGATGTGATCTACATCCACGAGGGCGAATATGCCCAGCACCTGGTCATTGACCGGAATATCACCCTGCGCGGCAGCGGACCGGGAATGACGGTGCTGCTGGGGCCGATTTCAAGTAGCGGCGCCACGGCACTGGAACGGGTTGTCACCGTGGACGGCTCCTACCAGGTGCGCATCGAAGCCATGAGCATCAAAAATGGCGCTGCACACCCGGCCAATGGCCTGTTTGATGGCGGCGGCATCTACAGCACGGCCAGCGACCTGACGCTGAAGAATGTCCGGGTCGAGGACAACCGCAGCACCCGCCACGGTGGCGGCATTTATCACGGCGTGGGAAAACTGACCCTGATCAACACGGTCGTCAGCGCCAATATGTCCTCTCATGCTTCGGAGACCACCCGGGGTGGCGGTCTCTATCTGGCTTCAGGCCAGGTGGTCATCGTCAATTCGACAATCGTCCGGAATATGGCCGATACCGGCGGTGGCCTGATGATCAACACCGCCGATGCGCAACTGTTCAACTCCATTGTCTGGACCAATCTTTCACTGAACGGCTTGGCCCATGAAATCCACCAGGCAGGTAGTGCCTCGGGGCTGGCGATCAGGCACAGCATCTTCCGTGACCGGCCCGGGGAATCGGATGTGGTCGGCAGCAACATCACGGTCGATGCCGCCAGCCTCAACGAGGATCCGATGTGGCTGAGCAGCCACTACTGGCTCGAGCGTGATTACCGCCTGCGCCCGATGTCACCGGCGATCAATGCCGGCAATAACGGGTTGTATAC
>CAZUZT010000001.1:33880-64954 GCA_964624575.1 uncultured Rhodanobacteraceae bacterium
ACCGCCTGCGCCCGATGTCACCGGCGATCAATGCCGGCAATAACGGGTTGTATACGCGGGCCGGCGGCAATCTGACCTCGGACCTCGACCACGGGGGCAGCTGGCGGGTCTGGAACCATGCCGGCGGCGGCCTCATCGACATCGGCGCCTATGAGTTCCAGGGTGAACCGGCGCAGCTGGCGGCTCCGGCGCTGATTGCACCCGCCCATGGCACGGTCAACCTGCCCCTGCCGATCCGGCTCCGCTGGCAGGGCGTGGCACAGGCCGACAGCTATCAGTTCCAGGTGGCCGAAGCCAGCGTCGATGTCGCCACTGCCTTCAACGATCCGGTCATTGATGACATCGTCACCAGCACCCAGGTCAACGTCAGCGGCCTTGACGCCCTGCAGGATTACGATTGGCGGGTGCGGCCGGTGATGAACGGCTTTGTCGGTGACTGGAGCCAGAGCCGGGTCTTCACCACGCGCGGCCTGTTGCAGCCAGGCCCGGGCAATGTGCTGCACGTTACCGACGCGTTTTATCCGGCTCAGGGCGACAACAGCGGCAGCGATTGGGCCAATGCCGTCGATTCCCTGGCCGTGGCCCTGAAATGGGCCGCACACACCGAGGACGAGGGTTTGTGGAATGCCGACAACCCGCTGCAGATCTGGGTCAGCTCGGGTGTGCAGCGGCCCGGCTTCCGCCCCGACGACCTGCTTGAACTGCCCGGGCCTCACTTCTCCATCAACAGGCAGGGCAGCTTCGTGATGGTTCCCAACGTGCAGATCTACGGCGGCTTCAACCGGATGGACCTGGATGCCGACATGAGCACACGCGACCCGGCCGCCTATCCGAGCATCCTGGATGGCGCTTCTGGCTACTACAACCTGGTGATTGCCGCCGGCGCGGTCGGCTCAGCCCGGCTGGATGGTTTCATCGTGCGCGGCGGCAATGCCCGGGGCGAGCTGATCAGCCAGGTGCGCGGTGAAGCGGTGCATCGCTCCTCCGGCGGTGCCATCCACTTGATCAACAGCTCACCGACGCTGAGCCAGCTCGATATCATCGACAACCAGGCGCGATATTTCGGTGGCGGCATCTACGCCGAGCAGAGCCAGTCACGACTGGACCGCATCCGTTTGACCCACGCCGGTAGCGAATTCCAAGGCGGCGGGCTGTACAGCGCCGACAGCGACCTGGTGATCAGCAACTCCGTGTTGGCAGACAACCAGGCACTGGTATCGGGCGGCGGCATCTACCAGTTGGGCGGCCAGTTGCACCTGCTCAACAGCACCATTGCCAACAACCACGCCCTGCGCGGCGGCGGCCTCTACAACGTCTGGGGCCACCTGACCCTGGACAACGCCATCGCCTGGGGCAACCAGGCCGATTACGGCCGTCAGTATTCGGCTGAGGGCGGTACCGGCACCTGGCGCTACAGCCTGTTTGCCAACGCGCAGCACGACATGGAAGCCCTGGACGGGCTGGACATCGAACAGGCGCTGCACCAGGACCCGCAGTTCACCGATCCGGACACCGGCAACTACCTGCCGGCGCCCGGCTCCCCGGTCCGCGACAGCGGCAGCAACGCCCTGTATGCGGCCGGCGCCGGCCCGGACCAGCCATGGGATCTGGCTGGCCAGGCCAGGATCGTCAACGGCCACATCGACCGGGGCGCCCTGGAGATCCAGTCCGGCACGGGCGACGACGTGATCTTCCAGGACGGCTTCGAGTAGGGCCGGAGGCGATGGCGGCGGACGCGCCGGTGGCGGCAGGCACCGGTCCGGCGCCGTCTATGCCGGCCCCGACCGCCCGGGGCAGTGCCTTCAGGGCACGCCCAGCCGATGCAGGGTGACGGTGCGCTGGACGTTGTCGACATTGAAGCTGAAACGCGCCTGGCGATCGGACAGGAAGGTGAGTGTGAAACTGCCGGCCGGCGCAAAGTCCACCTGGTTGGCATTGAACGTCGGCCCCCAGCGCGGCCCGGATGGATGCTGCACCAAACCGCTGGCGACATCGTCGCCAGTCCATTCCGGCAGCAGGCTGTACCAGGCGCGGCGGCCGTTGCCATCGAAGGTGAACCAGGTGGCGAACAGTTCGCCCGGGTACTGGTGCAGCAGCAGGCCCCAGCCGCTTTCGCTGGGCATGTACCAGGCGCCGCTGTAGTCGCGGCTGGGCCCGTGGTCGTCGATGTCGGTGACCAGGAATTGGGCAATGTGCGGGAACACCAGATCCAGGCGTGAGTAGCCATCCCAGTTCTGCGCCGCCGGAGCGCCGCATTTTGCCTGGCCGCCGACCAGGCCGCCACGGAAATGGAAGGTGCCGCCGCCATCGGTGAACAGGCCCGAGCCGCTGCTGCCGCCTTCGGTGGTGCCCTGGTTCCAGACCACGCGCGAGGTCGCCACCACCGGACCGCCGTAGCTGGCGCTGAGCGGGCCGGTATAGGTGCCACGGCTGTATTTCTTGCGGTCGCCGGACGGATGGTGGATGGCATGGACCGTGTCATTGACCGTCAGTTGTGCCGAATTCCAACCGGCGCGGGTGACGGCAATGCCGGCCGGCAACTGGCCACGCAGTTCCAGCAGGGCGGCATCGCGCTCGGCCGAGGACCAGCGCAGGTGTGCGCCACCGGTCATCTGCCGCTTCAGGCCGGCGCCGCTGCCGCCGCAGGTGGCGACCTCGTACTGCCAGAAGGTGACCAGGGTGTTGGCCACGGCCTGGCTATCGATGCAGTGCTGGGCGCTGTAGAACCAGTTGCGGCCGGTGTTGCCGCTGTCGTTGAGCAGGGTGCCGGAGCAGACGTAGCCACTGCCGCCGACCTGGAACACCATGTGCGCGACCGCATCCTTGGCGCGCTGGAAGGCCTCGCCCAGGTTGGCCCGGCAGGCGACATCGATATTGCAGCTGCCCGAACCGCCCAGGGCCTTGCCCAGGGAATCACCGGAATTGGGTGCCAGCAGCAGGTGCGAGACCTGGCGCACCGGCATCGGCAGTACGGCGCCGGCATCCAGGGCCGCGGTGGCCGAGCCTTCGGGCAGGAACAACTCCAGGCGCTGGCGCTCGCCATCGGTGACCGCGGTCCAGAACAGGCCCTGGCCATCGAGCTGGCCGGCAATGTCGGCCGCGCCGGCCAGGTGGATCTGCTGCGGATGCACCGTGCCGGCGACGCGGATTTCAAGCTCGGGCGGGGCCGCAGCCAGGGCCAGACCGACACGCAGGGCGGCGGCGGCGGGCGAGACGATGTCCAGGCGGGCAACGCGACCGCCGGCAACCGCTTCCCAGGCCAGCGGCGCCAGGACATCGCCATCCCCTTCGCTGCGCAGATCCCGGCCGATGCCGATCTGCAAAGCCTTGCCGCTACCGGCATTGGCTGCCTGTACGGCGTGGATTCGCGCCAGGTCCATCGGCTGCAGCTGCAACCGTTCGGCGGCCATCTTGGCCAGCGTCGGCGCGCGCCAGCGCACAGCGTCGTGCACCGCGGCCGGATCGGGCGTCACCGTCCGGGCTTCCACCCGGATCGGCTCGGCGTCGTACGAGGCCCCGGCCAGGGCACAGGCCGGGAACAGGCAAGCGGTTGCCAGGAGTGCGCGGGCAAGAAAGCGATTCATGGGGATTCCTTCAGCGGCCGGGGCCGGCCAGGTGATTCTGCGCGGATGATACGGCCCGTTGCCCCGGCAGATTGCGATCAACAGCACACTTGTCCGGTCGGGGCCGGCCTGGGTCGGCCTTGTCGGCCGAAAGCAGAAAGGGGCCACCGGCATTCCGGTGGCCCCTGCAAGGGCCGGCCATCAGCCTGGCCACGTGAGGGTCGTGGCCTGCCAGCAGAATGACCGGCCGGACTGGGCAAAGTCGCCGCCGGCCGGGGTCTTCCGGCGGATCCCGACCAGCCGGCTGCGTCCCCCGGTGGGTGCGGATCAGGGAATGGTGATCGCCTGTCCGCGCCGGTTGTAGGCGTAATCGACCAGCAAGGCCGGGAAGCCGTCGCCGGAATGGGTCTGCAGCCGGACATAGCCATAGCAGACCGAGGGCGGCGGCACATCCAGTTCGGCACAGCCGAAGCGGAAACCCAGGTAGCCGTCGGCGCCATTGGCCCAGGCGGCCGGTCCGGGATTGGACAGGGTGGAGAAGACCGAATCCGGACCGACCGTGTCGCCCGGCGCCAGCACCAGGAATTCGGTGCCGGACGCCGACGCGGCAACGCCGGCGATGTCATCGCGCTCCTGCCACCAGAAGCTCAGCTGCAGATTGTTGTGATAAGGATTGAAGTGGTATTGCGGCCCGTAGCCCTCAACGATCTCGCCGCTGATCCAGTTCACCGAGATGCCGTCCAGGCTCGGCGTAATCGACCGGTTGAGCAGCGGCGAGTGGTAGATGTCCGGATCGGACGCCGGGTTGCAGCTGCCGTCACCGCCGGCCTGGAAGCCATCAGCGAACAGGCAGTCGGGCAGACCGTCACTGATCACCGTGATGGTCGCAGCGGCATTGTTGGTTGGCTGCGGGTCATGGTTGGCACTGCTGGCCAGGCCGCTGCTGACCACCGAACCCGGCCCGGCATCGGCAGCCACCTGGACATTGATCTGCAGGGCGGCCGCAATGGCCGCCGGTGGCAGCGTACCGGCCAGCAGAAGGCAGCTGACCTGGTCGCCATCAGCAGCCCGGGCGGCAGTGCAGGACCACTCTCCGGCGCCTTCGATACGCTGTCCATCGATGAAATCGAAGGCGGCTGGCAGTGCCAGTTCGACCAGCACCTCGGCGGCGTGGGAGGGGCCGAAGTTGGCAACCGCGGCCACCAGGCTGAGGCTGCCGCCGGCGTCGACGACATCCGGCACGCCGAACAGGCTCAGGCCCAGGTCGGCCGGCTCGGCCACCGGCTTGCCGACCACCAATTCCACCGGCACCTCAAGGCGCGGCCGTACCGGGTCGTTGCTGTGCAGGCACAGGTTGGCCCGGTACACGCCATCCACCAGCGCGCCGGCATCCAGGATCACGGCCACCGGTGCCTGGTCGCCGCCAGGCAGGATGCCGCCCGCCGTATTCACGCTCAGCCAGGCGACATCGCCCGGTGTTGCGCAATCACCGCCGGCCACGGCCACGCTGAATGAAACCAGCTGGGCGCCGCCGGCAATGGCGCCGATCGGCGTCGCCGCGCCGGTGACCAGGTCGACGCTCGCCATCTGGCTGGCGCCACCGCCGGCGTAGGCGGCCCAGTAGAGGATGCCGGTGACCGGATCAAAGGCCATGTCCTGGGCATAGTTGGCATTGATGCCGAGCGGACCGATGACACTGACGGCGGCGGTTTCACGGTCGATGGCGAACAGCACGTCGGCATGGATGTCGATGCCGTACAGCAAGCCTTCGGGCGCCATGGCGATGGCGATCACGACCGCAGCCGAAGGCAGGCCGCCACCGCTGAGCTGGCCGACCAGGCTGGCGGCACCGGTGTCCGGATCGATCCGCCACAGCTGGTTGCCGATACCCCCGCCGTGGGCGCTGGCATAGACCTGGCCGCTGATCCGGTCCCAGGTGGCCGACGTCCAGGTCACACCCGCAGGTGCACCGGTGACCAGGCCAAGCTGCTCGACCACGCCGGTAGCGGTGTCGACATGGCCGAAGGTGTTGGCCGGCACGGGTCCGCCGTCACTGGCCAGGAACCAGTGGCGGCTGAAGTCATCGTCGATGAAGGTCTGGGCGAACACCGTCGCCGGAGCCGGATCGGCGATCGAGTTGAGCGCCCCGGGTTGCCGTGCATCCAGGCCGACATAATCGGTGCGGCCGCTGCTCGCCGCGCTGAAGGCCGGCACCGTGGCCGCGCCCAGCCACGCGTCGGCCAGGGCCGAGCGCGCCGCCACAGCCTGGAGATCGCCGCGATCGGCCCGTTGTTGCAGCCTGTGCCAGTTGACCGGCTCGGTGGCGACGCTGGCTGGAACTGCTTGCGGGCGCACCGGCAAGGCATCGGCCGGCCACGGCAGGGGCGGGAAATGGCGGCGCGGATCGGCGGCGGCCGGGGCCTGATCCAGCGTCCAGACCAGATCGCGGTTGCCCAGGTTGGCGATCACCAGTTCCTGCTGAACCTGCGTGCCGGCATCGGCACTGGCGCTGATCGTGCCCGGGTCGACACTGACCACCGGCAAGCCGGCGTGGATGGTGGCGACATTGCTGACCGTGCTGTAGCCGGAGTTGGCCGTCTCCTGGACGGCAATCGCCTGCCCCGGGGACAGCACCGGCGTGTTGAAGCTGTACTGGCTGAACAGGGCGTTGGCGCCGCCCGGACCCTGGACGCCGATCGTGGCCGAGCCACCCAGGTCCCAAGCGGGATTGTCAAAACCCGGATCGGGGTAATTGAACATGATCGAGCCGTCCTCGCCGAGCAACAGCTGGAAGACCGCCTGCTTGGGAAAATCGAAGCCGTTGAAGTGCGGCCGCTGCCACTGGATCACCGCCGTGCGCTGCGGCGCCGTGCCCAGCACCTGGTAACGGATATCGCCATAACGGCCATCCAGGTCATCCCACAGTGGCAGGAAGGCCGGTGCCAGGGACGGCAGGTTGTACGGCAACGGGTCGTTGTAGAACGACAGGTCGCCGGTTTCGGCAGCCAGCAGCACACCGCCGTTGTTGGCGACCCGGATCAGCTCCGAGCTGACTCCGTACAGGCTGACCGGGAACGGCAAGGTGACATTGGCCTCGCCATCGTCGGCGATGCCAAGGTTCTGGCCGGTAACACTGATGTCGATCGGCTGGAACGGCGCCTGGTCATCGAACACATAGCCGGGCAGTTGCGCCAATGCGGTCCAGGTACCGACATGCTCGGCGTCCTGGCTGGCGGTGACGACATGGACATGGCGATGGCTGGCGCCGGGCGCCAGGGTCAGCGGCACCTGCTCCAGCAGCTGGCCCAGTTCGCTGTCCTCCAGCCAATGGTATTCCAGGGCTTGGCTGCTGTTGTTGTGGACGGTGTAGCACAGGGCCACCTGGTCGCCGACATTGACTTCCAGGCTGGTGGCGCTGCCGCAATGCTGCGGATCACCCTGGTACGGCGCCAGGGTCAGGGCCAGGTCCAGCTCGCCGCCGGACCCGCCGGCCGCCACGGTGAAGTTCACCGGCAGCTCGATGCGGCCATCGACCGGATCATTGCTGTCGACACAGACCACGGCCGAATAGCTGCCTTCGGACAGGCCGGCGGCATCGAATTCAACCGCCACTTGACTGCTGTCGCCGGCCGCCGTGGTGCCGGCCGAGGGCGTCAGCTGCAACCAGTCGATCTGCTCGGGCGGGGCGCAGGCACCGCCGGAAACGGCATTGGCCATCAGCACGACATGGAACTGTTCCATGTTCTCCTGCTGGTCCATGCGCGAGGGCTCGGGCATGTTGCATCCGGGCGCGTGCATGAACGGCGGATGGCTCTGGCCGGCATTGTTGGCACCGGGGAAGAACAGCCCGCCGGCCGCGACCTCGACCACCAGGTCATAGCTGTCGATATCGTCGATCGTGCCCTGCACTGGCACATTGAGCAGGCTGCCGTTGTCGGCCGGCGACACCGGTGCCGCCATCGCCCCGACCAGTTCCAGGGCGTGGTAGGGAATCGTGTTGGCCGGCGTGTCGGCCGGCAGGGCGTACAGGCGCACGTTGAGCACCGAGACGCTGCCGACATCGGCGATCCCGACATCGATGCTGCTGATCGTGCCGCCGACCCCGGGATGCTCGGGGAAATGGAAGCGCCGCAGGAAACCGCTCGGTCCGTTCGGGCAACCGACGGAGAACTCCGGTTCGATGTGGTCACTCTGGTTCTGCGACATCCGGATCATGGCCTGGCCGCGCTCGGCTGCGGTGCCGGCGGTGGCCAGCGACCACTGCAGGCTGTCGTGGCCGTCGACATTGCCGATCGCCAGGGTCTTGCCGGCCTGTTCGCCCGGCGCCGCCAGCGCGGTCAGGCTCTGCGGCGCGACGGTGATGCAGGGCTGGGCCGGCTGCAGCTGGAAATCCTGCTGCAGCGTCTGGCCGGCACTGACCTGGAGGCCGTCCAGCCAGGTGTCCAGATGGCCGGGCGCGCTGACCGTGATCGTGAGCGGGTTATCGGCAATGTTCACCGGCAGGTGGTACTGGCCATTGCCATCGGTGGTCAGCTGCACGCTGCCCTGCGTGCCGTCGATGGTCAGCAGGGCGCCGGCCAAGGGTTCGGCCTGGGCGCGGCAGTGGCCGGCGCTGGCAACGGTCCCGGCCAGGAAACCGGCATCGGCATCGGTGACCTGGACGGTCACCGGAATCCAGGTGCTTGACCGGACCGGATCATTGCTGTCCAGGCACAGGAAGGCCTCGTGCAGGCCATGGCCAAGCCCGGCCGTGGCCACCTGGACATCGGCCTGGCCGCTGCCCTGGGCCGGAACCAGGCCGCTGTCGGGCGAGACCGATAGCCAGGAGACATCGGCCGGGGTGGAACAGCCGCCGCCGGGCCGGGCGATGCTGAATGACAGCAGCTCGGCACGCCCCTGGACATCGCCGATCGCAACGGCCAGACCGGTCTCCAGATCCACCTGGTGCACACGGCTGGTCGACGCGTTGTAGGCGGCCCAGTACAGGATGCCCGTGGTCTGGTCGAAGTCCATGTCCTGGGCGAAGTTGGCATCAAAGCCGGTCGGGCCGATCAGGACGGCGTCGGCCGTGGTCTTGTCCACTGCCAGCAGCACATCGTCGGCAATGTCCAGTGCATACATCAGGCCATCGGGCGAGATCGCGATGGCGATCACCGCCACGCCGGGGCTGACGCCGGGACCGGCAATGCGGCCGACCAGGGTCGCTTCCAGGGTGAGCGGATCAATCGTGTACAGCTCATCCAGATTACCGACCGCATACAGCGTGCCGTCGGCGTGGTCCCAGGCCAGACTGTTCCAGCCACTGACCGCCGCCGCGCCGGTGACGCTGCCCAGCACGGTGAACTCGCCGCTGACGGTGTCGATGCGGCCAAAGGTATGCAGCGGATGGCCGCCACCGGCCGAGGCCAGCAGGTACTGGTGGTTGAAATCGTTGCCGATGAAGGTGCCGGCAAAGAAATTGCCCGGCTGGCTGGCGCTGACCAGGGTGAACCGGCTCGGATCCAGGGCATCCAGGCCGATGTAGCCCGGAACATCGCCGGTGCCACTGGTGGTGGTGTAGGCAGGCACCTGGTGATCGGCCAGGAGCGCGCGGCTGCCGGTGCCGGCCGTCAGGGGGGTGACCGAGGCGGTGCGCGGGTCGGCGCCGGTGCTGACCCGGGGCGGGTCACGGTGCTGGATCGAACGGGGCTGCGCCGGGAAGTGCGCGCGGGGATCCTGGCCGGTCACCAGGCCCGGGCCTTCAGCCAATTGCCAGGCCAGATCGGCGGCACCGGCACTGTTGTCCACAGTCAGCTGGGCACTGCCGTCAATGCCGCGGACCAGATCGAAATGGAGACTGGCCGGAGCCAGCGCCAGGCACGGCGCATCCAGGTCCAGGGTCAGGTCCTGGCCGATGACCTGGCCGGGAGCGGGGGTCAGGCCGGAAACCGAGGCAGGCAGGTGGCCGGGCGCCGTCACCTGCAGGTCGACCGGACCGGAATCCGGCGGCAGGTACAGGGCATACCCGCCACCCTCGCCGCTGCTGGCGCTGGCCAGGGGGCCGCCCGGGCCGATGGCGCTGACCAAGGCGCCTTCCAGCAACACCGGGGCCGCCGCGCAATGACCGGATCCGCTGATCACGCCTTCGATGACGGCGTAGTCACCGGGCACAGCCACATCCAGGCTGACCGGTACCTGGAACCGTGGCGTGCCCGGATCATTGCTGTCGATGCAGACCACCGCCTGATGGCGGCCCGGCGTGAGTCCGCTGGCATCGACCACCAGCTCCAGGCCGGTGGCGGGCGCGCCGACGGGAATTTCCCCGGACAGCCCGCTCACCTGCAGCCAGTCCGGCAGAGAGCAATCCAGGGCCTGCACGCGGCTGAACATGTTCGAGGCGCCGGGGATGACATCACGCACCAGGTTGTCCTGGCGGTCGATCTGGTGGATGCCGGTGTTGGCGGCAATCAGCAGGTCGCCGTTGGGCAGTTCATGGACGCCGTTGAGCGAACGGTTCTGAGCCAGGTTGCCGACATGGTTGCCTTCGGCATCGAACACCCACAGCCCCTGGCTGGAGTTGGTGACCAGGACATGGCCGTCGGAGGTTTCGATGACCTGCTGGACGAAGTTCAGCGTGACATCGATGAACGGACCCAGCGGGTTGCCGTCGTAATCGAAAGCGTGGACGGTGTTGCCGGCTGCCAGCAAGAGGTCATGCTCGCGCAGGAACAGCGACCACGGACCATTCAGGCCACCGGCACCGCTGGCGATGAACTGGCCCAGGTAATTGCCGTCCAGGTCGAACTCGAGCACGGCGTTGCCGTTGTCGCCAAAGGCCGAGGTCACCAGCAGGTGGCCGGTGTCGGGATGGAAGGCCATACCGCGCACGTTCTGCATCACCGCCGGATCGGCGCCGGTGGCGGGGGCGAACACGCCCAGGTAGGCGCCCTCGGTGTCAAAGGCATCGACCACGTTGTTGGACTGGTGGCCAACCAGCACGCGTTCGCCATCGGGATGCATCAGGGCCTGCCGCCGGGCGCCGGTGCCCAGGCTGGAAAAGTCGATGAAATCCGCATCCACGACATCACCGGTGTCCGGATCCAGGGCAACCAGGCTGTTGTGGCCAGAGTTGTGGATCAGGATCAGTCCCTGGCGCAGCCGGTCGCCACCGGGCTGGCCGGCACCGGGATGGACTGCCGGGATATGCCACTGCAGCGAATCGGTACCCAGGTTGGCGATCTGGATACTGCTCTGGCTGTGGCCACCGATTGGCAGGCTGACGGCGATCTGGTCGGGCTGGACATCAATCAGGCTGGTGGCGATGCCGGTACCGCTCAAGTCGATGGCCAGCGCCTGCCCGTCGGCACTGGCCAGCGCCAGCTGGCCAGAGAACGTGGCCACTGCGCTGGCGGCAAAGCCCACGCGCAGCAGGCAGCTGGCACCGGGCGGCAGCACGGTGCTGCCGGCCTGGCAGGTGCCGCCGACCAGGGAGAATTCCGGATCGGCGAGCAGGTCGATGGCACTGAGCACCAGGTCGGCATCGCCGGGATTGGCCTGGTTGGCGACCAGCAGTTCCAGGGTGTGGTTGATACCGGTGTGGACGCTGCCGAAATCCAAGGCGCCGGTGTCGGCGACCATCAGCGCCGGGCCGGCCGGGCCCAGGATCACGTTGTCGACGAAGATCCACCAGCCCTGGCCTGCGCGGTAGCGCCAGCGCAGCTGCACGCTGGCCTCGCCGTCATAGGCGGACAGGTCCAGCAGTACCGGCTGCGGCGGGAAGGTCTGCCACGGCGGGCTGGAATTCCAGGTCATCAGCGTGCCCCAGCTGCCGCCGCCATCGGTGCTGATGTCCAGGGTGGCGCTGCTGCTGGGGAAGAAGTGCCGGTATCCGATATCAAACGACAGGACGGTACCGACCGCGCCGCCCAGATCCAGCTGCGGCGTGAGCAACCAGGTGTCGACATCACCATCGGGTGTGCCGGCTGGGGCGCAGTGGCTGCTGTCGATCGCCGCGCCCCGGCTGTTGTCGACCAGGGCCGGCAGCGGGTAGTCGTCACTGGCACGCCAGGGGCAGTCCAGCGCTGCGGCGCTGGCATCGTGCACGGTCCAGCCAGCGGGCGGAAAGGCGCCTTCGAAATCTTCCGACAGAATCGGACCGCCGGCCGATGCCGGCGCGGCGATCGCAGCCAGCGCCGCCATCAGCCAGAGGATGAAGCCGTACTTCCAGGCAAGCTGAGCGCGCATGGTGGTCTCCCGGGCAGAAATGAAGTTCACGGCCCTGCCCGTATGGCAGGCGCCTTGCAAGAGCGGGTTTACCGTAAGCGTAAAACCGTCCGGCGGCGTTACATAGCGCTATCGGAGCGATATCGTTCCGATGACATTGCCGCTATGGGATTGATTCGACGGGCAAGACCCGGCGGGCAGGCGCGCGTGCGGCGACGACGATGCCAGAGCCGTCGCCCTATGGCCCCGTGCCGGGAAACCGTGTCAGATGCGCCGGCACGATGCGTTCTCCGGCCAGTCCCTGGGCCCGGACCAGCGCCAGGAGCCAGGCTTCCTGCCGGTCGCTGGCGTGCAGCACCTGCAACTGCAGCAGCGCGGCGTCGTAGTCCTCATCGGCCCAGCGGGCGACGCGTCCGGCCACGGCAATCGCCTCGGCAATGCGTGCCTGCCGCAGCAACCAGCGGGCGTAGGCATCGGCAACCATCACATACAGCGACGGCACCGCCCGGGCCTCGGCGGCCAGGGCGGCGGCACGGAAGTGGACTTCGGCATCCTGGCTGCGATCCTGGAATGCGGCCCACTCGGCCTTGGCCACCCGCCAGACCGGGTGTTCTTCAAGTTTCGGCAAGTCGGGCAACAGCGTTTCGGCGGCCACGCCGGTACCTGCCGCGATCGAAGCACGCTGATGCAGCAACGCCAGCTCGACCGGCTGCCGGCTGGCCGGACGTGACTTCGCCAGCGACAGGGCCAGGGTCCGGCCAGTCAGCTCGAAGGCCCGGGCGGCATCGCCCGACTGCCAGGCCAGCCGGGCACGCAGTTCAAGTTCATAGCCGCGGCCATGCTCGGGCAGCTGGGCATCCAGCGGCGCGTACTGCTCCAGGATGGCCTCGGCCTGCTGGTGCTGGCCCTGGGCAATCAGGACCTCGACCCGGTGCATGGCCAGCGAATGCAGGCGGTGCGGATCCACAGGCTCCTGGAAACGGTCGCGCAGCTGCCACAACCGGCCGCTGGTGGCCAGGGCATCGGACCAGTGCAGCAACTGCATCTGGGCACGTTGCATGGCGCTGAAATTGGCGCGCGCAGCATCGACCTGGCTGTGGCCCGGATCAATGGCCAGGGCATTGCGGAAGTGGACCAGGGCATCGGCCGGACGGCCGCGCTCCAGCTCCAGGTTGCCCGAATAGTTTTCCACCTGCGCCATGCCCAGGCGGTCGCCACCGGTTTCGAACAGGGTCCGGGCCCGGCCCAGGTCACGGGCGGCGGCATCAAACCGCTGCAACACCGTCCGCGCGGCGCTGCGGATGGTCAGGGCACGGCCCAGCTCCGGCGCCCAGGGCTCGCCATCGAGCACGGCAACCGCGGCATCGAAGTGCGGCTCGCCCACGGCCCAGCCGCCGGCCTGGTTGACCAGCGCCACACCATGGGCGATCAGCACCTGGGCATGCAGCCGCGGTCGCGCCAGCACCCGGGAATCTGCAAGCAGCTCGGTGGTGATCGCCATGACCGCCTCTGGCCGACCGGCACGCATCTCGATCCAGGCCAGTTCATGGCGAAGTTCGGGTTGATCGCGCAGTTCATCCGGCGCTTCGGTGAGGATGGCCCGGGCCGTATCCAGCTCCAGCGCCAGGCCGGCGGCACGGGCCCGGCGCAGGCGTTCATTCCAGGCTTCGCCGTCCTCGACCTGGGCCGGCGCGGGGTAGCCCAGCGCCGCCAGAAGCAGGCCGGCGGCCTGCCGGGATGCCGGCAGGAGGTCTCCGGCACCACTTTCCACCCGGCGCTGCTGACCGTATCCGCTGGCCGCGACCAGTTCGACGATCCAGCCACCCGCCGCCGGGCGCACCGTGCCCCGGACCAGGATGTCGGCCGACAGGGTCTGGCGCAGGGTGGCCTGGGCCTGCTCATCGGGCAGCCCGGCCAGGGTCTGCAGTACGGTGATGACATTTTCGCTGGGCGGCACCGGCAAGCCGGCATCACGTAGCTGCTCGGCGATCAGGTCCATGGCACCCAGCCGTGCCCAGGCGATATCGGTCTGCGCCCGGTCCGGGATCGCCAGCGGCAACACCACGATGGCCTCACCGGGCTCGCGCGTCAGCACCTGTTCGGTGCCCGGGCGGTCCAGGGTCAGCCAAGCGGCCAGCGCCACCAGCAAGGCGGTGAGTATCCAGGGCATATGCGACGGCCAGCGGCCGCGGACAGGGCCGACCTGCCGCCTGTCCGCGGCCGGTGGCGGCTCGGGTTGCGGGTCGCCGCCGGCAGCACCGCCCTCCGGCGCCGGGCCTGCCGCCGGTTCCAGCTCGGCGATCCAGCGATAGCCGAAGCCGGGGATGGCGCGGATGAAACGTGGTTCGCTGCTGTCGTCACCGAGCAGGCGGCGCAGGCGCATGACCAGTTGGGTGACCTGGATGTCCTCGACCGGTCGCCCCCACAGGGCTGCAATCAGTTCGTCGCGGCTGACCGCACGGTCGCGCTGCTCGACCAGGAACACCAGGCCATCGAAGGTCCGCCGGGGCAGATCAACCAGCTGGCCGTCCTGCCAAAGTTCTCGCGCGGCCGGGTCAAGCTGGAACCCCTGGAACTCGTAACTTTGCTGCCTCATCGCCGCAACCACCGGCCGGCCCGGATGTTGCCGTCCTCGGTCATTGTCTGATGATCCGGCGCCCGGCAGCCTGTACGAAACGGTATCGGTGTCCGGGCAACTGCGGGACCGGATCGCATCGGCGGCAGCCGGCCGGTGTGGCACCCGGATGTGGTCGCCACGGCAAATCTCTGGCTGGGGTCGTTGGCATCAGGGGGTCAACGCGGATGGCTCTTTTCCGGTACAGGGCACGACGGGCATGCGGACGGGAATCAGGACAAGACCGCCGGACCGGATGCGGCCGGCTCGGGGTCAGGCCGGCATGATTGTAGTCAACCCGCTGTCAGCGGGCATCCATGCCTACTCGGGTGCGGCCCCGTGCCCGGCATCGCCGGTCCTGCGGTAGCCGCCGGCAATGGCCGGCAATGGCATGATGAGTCCTGTTTTCCGGTTATTGCAGAGGTGTTTCCATGTCGATCTGGCGTCAGGCTGATCCCGATCCGGCGGCGCTCGATGCCCTGGGGCGCGACACGCTGGTCCAGCACCTGGGTATCACGGTGACCGCGATCGGTGACGATTATCTGCAGGCGACGATGCCGGTGGATGAGCGCACCCGGCAACCGTTCGGCCTGTTGCATGGCGGCGCCTCGGTGGTGCTGGCCGAAACCCTGGGCAGTCTGGCAGCCTGGCTGACCCTGGCCGACCCCGAACACACGGTGGCCGTAGGCCTGGAGGTCAATGCCAACCATATTCGGGCCGTGCGCTCCGGCACGGTGACCGGAACGGCGCGGCCCGAACATCTGGGTCGAAGCACCCAGGTGTGGAGCATCCGGATCGAGGATGAGCAGGGCCGCCTGGTGTCGGTGTGCCGACTGACCGTGGCCCTGGTCGATCGCCAGCCCCGCGGCGCAGCATGACAAGTCCCGGTCGGCGGTGGATGATCAGACTGCCGAACCGGTTTGTCGGGGAGGCCTTGCGCCATCGGCGGGGGTCGCCGGTGGTCGAGTCACCGCTCCAGATTCATTACAAATATCCAAGGAGATGGGGATGCCTGCACTTGAAGTTTTGATCGTCTGGCTGATCGTCGGCGGTATTGCCGGCTGGCTGGCAGGAGCCGTGGTCCGTGGCTACGGCTTCGGGGTCGTTGGCAACATCGTTGTCGGTATCGTCGGCGCCTTCCTGGCCGGCTGGTTGCTGCCGCGACTGGGAGTGGCGTTTTCACTCGGGCACTGGCTGATCACGGCCATCGTCTATGCCCTGATTGGCGCCATCATTCTGCTGTTGTTGATTGGTTTGATACGCCGGGCCCGTTGACGGCGGCTACGGCGAGCTGCCGTGGCATGACGCCGGTGTCCCGCTTGCGGGGCACCGGCGTTTTTGTTTGCGCTCACGTGGCGCACGGGCAAGGCTTGTGATCGTGCAACCGAACCCGGCCGCGACTGCGGGCAGCAACCGGACAGCCCGCATCGTGCGGACTGTCGATGGCTCATTGGGCTGCTGGACAGGCGCCCAGGCGCACCAGATCAATTTCCCCTTCCAGACCACGGAAGCGCCCCACCGCCGCGGTGTCGGCAAACTCGTAGGCCAGGGTCAGGCGATCGCAGGCGGTCGAGGTCAAGGTCGCCTCGCCGGCGACACGCGGCACGAAGGCCGGGGCGCCGTCGAAGGTGCCACCCACGGTCAGATGGATCGGCACGGTGACGACTCCATCTTCGTCAACCTCCTGGCCGCCGAAGGTGAACCACTTCTGGCTGGCGGGGCCTTCCGGCACCGGTCCAACCTCGTCGTCTTCCTCGTCGTCCTCGCCCGGCGGCAGGGGTTCGGGATCGAAGGTGAACCAGGCGCCGTAGAACATGCCGACATCGGCCTCGTCTTCCTGGTCGGGCACGATCCGGAACAGGCTCAGGCCCTGGCCGTCGCTGGCCGGGTCGAACCAGACACCGGTCATCAAGGGGTCGTAGGCGCGCCCGGCCGGCGCGACATGGCCGGCGGCCTCCCGGCACGGGCCGCTGCGCGGCAGCAGGCGGGTGAGGTTGATGGCGCCGGCCAGGCCGGCGTTCTCGCCGCTGTGGAACTGGTAATCGAGCACGCCGACATCGCAGGAGGCAAAGCTCAGCGTCGCTTCGCCGACCACATGCTGGACGACCGGAACGCCCTCATCGAAGCGCCCGTCGCTGACCTGATAGATCGGCAATGTCACCTCGGACTGGCCCGGTGACCAGGTGCCCTGCAGCACATGCCAACGCAGCAGCGCGTTCAGGTCCGGCTCCTCGCCCTCGTCGTCCTCGTCTTCCGGCAATGCCTGGGCAAAGGTGAACCAGGGCATGAAGAGGGTTTCGGTCTCCGGCAGCCAGTTCAGTGCGAAACCCTGGCCGTTGCTGACCGGGTCGTACCAGGCGCCCTGGAACGCTGCCGGGTCGGGGGTCGACAGAGCCGGGCAGCGGGTCGGAATGGCACCATTCCACTGGCCACGGGGATCGTTCTGGACCAGGGCATCGAAGGCGCCGTTGGCGAGATTGAAGGTGCCGAACTGGTTGTCACCATCGCCTGTGTAGATCCAGCCGTACAGGGTGCCATCGCGGTTGTCGAATGCCAGGCCCTGGTTGTAGTTGGCCGGCAGGCCGTGGCTGCCGAGCCGGGTCACCGCCAGGTCGCGGGTATCGATGTGATAGAGCGAATCGTCGGTGATGTTGTGGGCGTACATGTTGCCGTCGCAGTCGATGGCAATGTCGACCAGTACCGGGTCGGTCTGGTCGGTCAGCAACGGGCCGGCGAAGATCGTGGCGCCGGATTGCAGGTCCAGCCGCCACAGGCGGGCATCGTTGATTTGCGGGTTGTTGGTCTGCTCGTGATAACTGACCAGCCAGCCTTCTCCGGTGCGCGGATGCACGGCCATGCCGGTGACCATGTCCCGGCGCATCTGGAAGCCGTCGATGAAGGCCACCGGCTCCAGTTCCAGCGATTCAAGATTCAAACGCATCAGGGCCGGCGTGGACTGCATGTCCTGTACCAGATACAGACGGCTGGCGGCCGGATTGAAGGCCATGCCGAAGGTATCGACCAGGTCGTCGGCCAGTTCTCCGTCCCCGGCCAGCGGCTGGGCGCTCGAGAAATCCGGAAATTCGAAGTGGTACAGACCGCCAGGCACGGTGTTCATGCCCTGGGCGATCTGGATGGCGTAGGCCATCACCGGATCATCCTGGGCGGCGGCTAGCCACGGGCTGTGCAGCGGCTGTCCCTGGGCCTGCACCTTGCCTGGCGAACCTGCGGCCGGACACTGCCCGTCGACCCGGGCCACTTCGGTGCCGGGCGCGTTGACCAGCGGACATTCAATGGCCAGCGCGGGTGACAGGTGAACCAGGCTGAGGAGCAGGGCTCCCGACAGTGCTTTGATCATGGGCTTCTCTTCTGGGCAACGGCGATCGGCTCCAGCCCGGACCACGAAGGCCGGGACCTCGGGCACGTCTGAAAAGACGGCCGCGACGCCGATGCCGGGCACCGGCCGCCATGGCTGGTGCCCGACCGTAATGGAGCCGGCATTCTATCGCAAGCCGGCTGTCACGCCATGAATAGCCGGCACCGGCCTGGCTGCGAAAGGCTGTCCGGCAGCTCGGGCCGGCGGTGCTCCCGGGACGGCCAATATGACAACGTGCGCCCGCTTCCGCGCCCCGTCCATCGCTGTCCCGCCCTCCGATGGCTGCGCTGATCAGCCCGCCGCGCCCGGCGCGGCGGCTGCGAGGCCGGGCATGATCGGCTGCGGTAGACTGCCCCCATGACTGCATTGAGCGTAAATCTGAACAAGATCGCCGTGCTGCGCAACTCGCGCGGCGGCGGGTTTCCCGACATCCTGAAGGCGGCGCGCACCTGCATCCAGGCCGGTTGCCAAGGCATCACCGTCCATCCGCGTCCCGATGCCCGGCACGTGGATGCCGACGACGTCCGGGCCCTGGCACGGTTGCTGGCACAGACCGCGCCGGCGGTCGAGTTCAATATCGAGGGCAATCCGTTTGCCGCGCCCCGACAGGGCTATCCGGGCCTGCTGGCCCTGGTTGAGGAAACCCGGCCGGCGCAATGCACCCTGGTTCCCGACGGTGACGGCCAGATCACCTCCGACCACGGTTTCGACCTGGTCCGCGATGTCGAACGCCTGGCGCCGCGAGTAGCCGAACTCAAGGCCCTGGACACCCGGGTCAGTGTCTTCGTCGATGCCGGCGAACTGGAGGGGCTGGCAGAGGCCAGGCGCATCGGCATCGACCGCATCGAGATCTATACCGGCCCGTTTGCCGATGCGATGGCCACCGGCGATCAGGCCGTCCGCGAACAGGCCCTGGCGGCCTGCGTCGCCACAGCCACCGCGGCTCGCGCGGCCGGCCTGGCGGTCAATGCCGGCCATGATCTGGACCGGGACAACCTGCCGGTACTGGTCGCCGCCATTCCCTGGCTTTCGGAAGTTTCGATCGGCCACGCGCTGATCGCAGATGCCCTTTATCTGGGCCTGGAAGCGACCGTGCATGCTTATCTGGAGGCGGCTGCCCGCGCCTGACCTGCCGACGGTCGGTACATGAATCTGGGAATCGCTGCCCGGAAAAAGCTTGACGGGCGCGCACCCACGGACACGGTCCGGAGATGAGCGGGCAAACACAGAAGGCCACCTTGCGGTGGCCTTCTGTCTGGACATCAAAGGTCCGATCGCTGCCCGGATCGGTGATCCTTCGGGTCGTTCAGCGTTCGCTGCCGTCGAAGCCGATCTTGGTGATCTCGGCGTTCTTGGCCCGGGCCATGACGCCGGCCAGCACCTGGTAGCGTGACTGGTCACTGACACTGAGCATGATCTGCGGCTGCGGACGCTGCTGGCCAGCCTGGTTCATGTAGTACTGGACCTGGTCCATGGTCATGGCATTGTCGTTCCACAACACCCGGCCGTCGGCCTCGATCCGCACCGTGATGCTGTCGGCTTCCTCGGGCGGGTTGGTGACATTGGGGTTGGGTTGCGGCAGGTCGATCTGGACCTTGTGGGTCAGCGTCGGCACGTTGATCATGAAGATGATCAGCAGCACCAGCATCACGTCGATCAGTGGCGTGACGTTGATTTCTGCCATCGGCATGCCCTTGCCGTCACTTGCGGTGCTCATGGGCGGTTACTCCTGGTGGCCGCCGCAGCCCGGCCGGGCCGCGGCAGCATATTGTGATTACCGATCCGGGGAGGTGACGAAGCCGACCCGGACGATGCCCGAATTCTTCACCGTTTCCACGACCTCGCGGATCATCTGGTAACGGGTGTTGAAATCGGCCCGGATCTTGATCTCCGGCTGCGGATTCTCGCGGGCTGCACGGCGGAGGTCGGATTCCAGTGCGTTCAACGAACGCGGCTGGTCGTTCCACCACAACGCACCCTGAGCATCGATGGCCAGGTCGATATCCTGACGCACCTGCTCCTCGACCAGAAGGTCGGCAGTGGGTACGTCGACCTCGATCCTGGCCTGCATCAAGGGTGTGGTGATCATGAAGATGATCAACAGCACCAGCATCACGTCGACCAGCGGCGTGACGTTGATCGATGCCATCGGGGCAGCGCCGTCGCTGCCTCCGCTACCTACACTCATGCCCATGATTCAAAGCCTCCCAGGGGGCTCACGCCTTGTTGCTGCCAACGCGCGCGCCGGTGGCAAAGTAATCGTGCAGGTCATGCGCGAATTCGTCGAACTTGGCCAGCGTGACCCGGTTCTGACGCACGAAACCGTTGTAGGCCAGAAGGGCCGGAATGGCCACGAACAGGCCCAGCGCGGTCATGATCAGCGCCTCACCGATCGGACCGGCGATGGCATCGATCGAGGCCTTGCCGGTGGCACCGATGGCGATCAGGGCACGGTAAATACCCCAGACGGTACCCAGCAGGCCGATGAACGGCGCCGAGGAGCCGACCGTCGCCAACAGCGTCAGGCCACCTTCCAGACGGCTGCTCTCGCGGGTGACCGCCTGGCGCAGCGACCGGTCGATGAACTCCGAACGGTTCAGGGCTTCGGCCATGCGGCTGCCATCGTGCTTCTGGTGATAGGCGGCGGCTTCGGCACACTCCAGGGCGATCTTGGAGAACGGCTCGTTGCGCGGCTGCGCTTCCATGTACTGGATCGCTTCCTGGGTGGTATCGCTGCTCCAGAATCCGCGGATGACCTTGTCAGCACGGGAGCGGACCGCGGTATTGCGGAAGAAGTTGTTGACGATATAGAACCAGGACAACAACGACATGATGACCAGCGTCAGGAACACGACCCAGCCAGCCACGTCCAAGTGCTGGATCATGTTGCTGAAGCCCATCTGGCTCAGCGCGGCTGCGTCGGAGTCGGCCGGCAACATTGCCGAGGCGGGGATTTGATCTTGCATGGCTGTTTTACCTTGGATTAACCAGTGAGTTTGAAATCAATCGGAACGACAACCCAGCCGCCAACTGGCTGGCCGTTGCGGACTCCGGGACGGAATTTCCAGGTCCGCACTGCACGCAGTGCGGCTTGATCCAGATGTCGTGATCCGCTGGAACGCTGGATCTCGACCTGTTCGGCATCGCCTTCGGCGCTGACATAGACACGCAGGGTGACCGTGCCTTCCTCACGACGACGGGCTGCCTGTGGCGGATAGCGCAGGCCACGACGGTTGTGATAGTCGGCGCCGACCGAGGCGCCGGTATCCGGTGCCGGCGGCGGACCCGGAGGTGCCGGCGGCGTCACCGGAGCCTGGTAGGCCATCGATGACTCCGGCGCGGTCAGGATCGGGGCCGGCTCGGGCGGCGGCGCCATCGGTGGCGGCTCCGGCGGCGGCTCCGGCGGCGGATCATCGGGCGGTGGCGGCTCTTCCGGCGGCGGCGGCGGCTCCGGCGGCGGCGGCGGCGGCGGCGGCGGCGGTTCGATGAACACCACGTCGGTCATCAGTTCGTCGCCATTGTCGGCCGGCGCATCCGCGCGCGGCGGCAACAGCAGCATGCCGAACATGACCACATGCACGATCAGGGCCATGGCCAGACCGGCCACGCGCGGCCAGCGCACCTTGGTGCTGATTTCGTCTTCAGGTTGGTAGTCGTAAATGGCCATGGCTTACTCCGGGCTGCCCGCGCAGGGGCTGTGTGCAACATTCGCACGATGGGCCCATTCGATGGGGGTGCTGACGCTACACCAACTGCGCAGGCCGTACAAGATGTTCATGGTGTCTTCATACTGAAACATTTGCCGGTCAACTCAGAAGTTCTGCAGCCAGATGCGGGCATTGCTGCGCGCGTTCTCGAAACCGGCCGCCTTCTCGAATGCAGCCTTGGCCGCGGTCCGGTTTCCGGTCTCGAACTCGGCTTCACCCATCAGCAACCAGGCCGTGCCTTCATCGTTCAGGCCGCCCTTCTCTATCGCCCGTTGCAGCGCCTGCTTGGCTTCGGGATAACGGTCGGCCTCGACCAGCAGGTGGCCGCGTTGCTGATCGGCAATACCGTCCGTGGACAGGTCTGCAGCGCGGCCCAGGGCGTCGATCGCCTTGTCCAGTTGCTCGGCCATGTAGTAGTTGTCGCCCAGGGCGCGCAGCGTGGCGACATCGGCCGGCAGGGCACCGGTCTCCAGGCCTTCGTTGATCACCGATATGGCATCCAGGTGGCGGTCAGCATAGGCAAACAGCTGGTACAGCTGACGCCAATGCTGGGCCTCGCGCAGCAGGCCGTCGGCACGGGCCTTGCTGAGCAGGTTCAGGGCCCGATCGGTCTGATCCAGCTCCAGGTACATCTGCGCCAGGTTCATCGTGTGGCGGATGTCGTCGGGCTTGTTTGCGACCAGCTGCTCGAGCGACTGCGCCGCGCCCTGGTAGTCATCCATTTCGTAATGGATGGCCATCTTCAGTTCGAACAGCGAATCGGCCGGATCGGCGCTGCTGGCGATGGCCTGGTCGATCTGTGTCAGGGCCTCGGGGTAGCGCTCCAACTGGTACAGGGCATTGGCGCGCAGGACCATGGTGTCGGTGGCCTGTTCACCGGTTTGCCGGGTCCATTCGTCCAGGCCGCGGATCGCTTCGTCGTAGCGCTCCTCGCTGTAGTGCAACTGCGCCACCTGGTACATCAGCTGGAAGTGCGTGTCGTTGGGCAGGGTGTCCAGTGCCACCGCCTGCTGCCAATAGCCGATGGCGGCGTTGGCGTCATCGCTTTCCTCGTATGCCAACTGGGCCAGGGCCTGGTAGACCACGGCCCGCTCGTAGTCGGTCAGCCTGTCGCTGGCCTCCAGGTCCTGCAGGGTGCTGCGTGCGCGGCTGTAGTTTTCCTCGTCGATGTCATCCAGGGCGCGGCGGATCAGCCGCTGGCTGCGCTGGCGGGTTTCCGGCTCGGGGCTGACCCGGGTGGCATTGGGGTAGCGCTCGGCGACCTGCTCTTGCTCTTGCGCGGCAAGGCGCGCGCGACGCTCTTCGGCACGGGTCTGGGCTTGCGCCTCGGAGACAGGGAGCATGGGTGCCAGGGGCACGAGCAGAAGGATGGAGCATATCCAGGCGGTTGTGGATTTCATTGAACGGGCACCTCGTTGTTGGGACGGCACCGGACCGCAAAGGCGATACCGGGCATCAGTGGCTGCATTTTCAAGCTTTAACGTGCCAAGTAGGTTAAACGGGGTTAACGACTGCACACGGATTTAGGGGGCGGCCGGCGATTGCCCGGGGTCTTTGGCCAAAGATCCGCTCACGGCCGGCAGGCAGGCGTCCGGCCGGCGGCCCGGGCCTGCTGGTACAGCGGACGGCTGCTGGCCAGCTCGCGCTGCAGCGCCTGGATGCGGCCACCGGGATTGGGGTGCGTGGACAGGAAGGTCGGCGCACGGGCGCCGCCCTGATCCTGCATGCGCTGCCACAGGGCGACTGATTGTGCCGGATCAAAACCGGCACGGGCCATCAACCGCTGGCCTTCCAGGTCGGCCTCGGTCTCGTGCTTGCGCGAGAACGGCAGCAGGACACCGACCTGCGCGCCGGCACCCAGGGCACCCATGATCAGCTGCGCGTTCTCCGGCGCCTGGGTATTGGCGGCGACGGCAGCGACAGTCAGGCCGGTCTGCGCCAGGATCTGCTGCGAAAAGCGCTCGGCGCCGTGGCGGTACATGACATGGGCCAACTCATGGCCAACCACCGCTGCCAGCTGGTCTGGCGAACCGGCCAATTGCAGCATGCCGGTGTTGACCCCGACCTTGCCGCCAGGAAGGGCAAAGGCGTTGGCGCTGTCATCCTCGAACACCTGGATCTCCCAGGGCAGTTCGCGCCATTCGGTCGGCAACTGGGCGATCAGCGCGTCGGCGATGCAGCGGACATAACGCTGGTGGCGGCTATTGCCGCTGACCCGGGTTTCCTGCTTGAGCTGGGTGAAGGCCTGGATGCCCATCGCGTTCATTTCCTGATCGCCCACCAGCATCACCTGCGAGCGCCCGGTCGGAGTCGAGGCGCAGGCGGCGGCCAGCGCGGCAAAGGCCAGGCTGACCAGGATCAATGCGGCTTTCCGGTGGCACATGGACCATCTCCTTGACGATGACGAAACAGGCGGCGGGACAAGGCAACAAGTGCCAGGGAGAACATCTTGCACTGAACCTTGCCGATCATTCCAGCACGCAGGTGCAGCCTGCATGATGATCGCCCAGCGTTGCTCCGGCAATGGTGGCGCCAATGTGGAGGCGCGAGCGCAGGCACGGCAGGGGCAGCCGGTCCCGGCGGGCGGCGGCGCTGGGCCCGGATCCGGTTGTCCGTTCAGCGGGTGGCGAAATGCTCACGGGCAAAGGCCACCCGTGCCAGCGGATCGGCCGACAGGGCGCCGTCGTCCTGAAGCTGCTCGATCCGGCGCAGCCGGTGGCCCAAACCATTGCCGTTGGCGATCTGGATCGACAGGCCGGGACGGGCATTGAGCTCCAGGATCAATGGACCCAGCTCCCGGTCAAGGACGATATCGACACCGACGTAGCCCAGTCCGGACAGTTCGTAGGAACGGGCCGCGATCAGCAGCAATTCCTGCCAGTGCGGGATCTGCAGACCGACGATGCTGTTTTCGGTATCGGGATGTTCATCGACCGGTTCGGTGCCCCAGACGCCGCGGCAGGTCAGTCCGGTGGCGATGTCGATGCCGACGCCGATCGCGCCCTGGTGCAGGTTGGCCTTGCCGTCGGACATGCGCGTGGGCAGGCGGATCATCGCCATTGCCGGATAGCCCAGGAAGCTGATGATGCGTACGTCGGGAACACCGCCGTAGCTGACCTTTTCGAACAGCGGATCGAACTTGACGCAGTACTCGACCAGCAGGTGATCGGGCTGGCCACCCAGCGAATGCAGGCCGGACAAGCCATTGGACAGATGGTGCTCGAACTCGCCCCGGCTCATCAGGGCACCGCTGGCGCGTCGATAACGGGTGCCACGGCGACCATTGATCACCAGGATGCCGTCGCCGCCGGAACCATGGGCCGGCTTGACCACGAAGCTTTCGTGCGGCGCGAGCTTGTCATGCAGGGCGGCGATCTCATGCTCCTCGCGGACCACCGCGTAGAGCTCGGGCACCGGCAGGCCGGCGGCAATCGCCAGCTCCTTGCTCTGCAACTTGTCGTCCACGCGCGGGTAGAAGCGGCGCGGGTTGTAGCGCAGCACATAGTCGGCGTTGCGCGCGTTCAGGCCCAACAGGCCGATGCTGCGCAGACGCTTGGCGATGGTGAACGGGTTGAGCATGTCAGCGCCCGGCCGGGCCCCGGGCCAGGGCGCGGAAGCGGAACAGCTCGGTCAGGCGGTAGCCGGAGTAGCGGCCCAGCAACAGGGTCAGGCCCAGCAGCACCAGCAACAGTTCGGGAAACACGAACACCAGGTGTTCCAGCGGCGGCCAGCTCATCACCAGGTAGGCCAGACAGGCGATCAGCAGCGAGCCGCCGGCCATCTTCATCGCGTAGCCGGCGCCGCGCTCGTCCCAGGCCACGGAAACGCGCTCGATGGTCATGGTCATGATGATCATCGGGAACAGGGCGATCGACAGCCCGACCTCCAGGCCGAGCCGGTTGGACAGCACGCTGACGAAGGCCATGATCAGCACCACTACGATCAGGACCGAGGTCAGGCGCGGGACCAGCAGCAGTTTGAGCCGTTCCATATAGAATCGCACCAGCAGCCCCATGCCGACCACCAGCACGAACAGGATCACGCCGGCCAGCAGCGAGGTCCATTTGAACGACAGGGCGATCAGCACCGGCATGAACGTGCCGAAGGTCTTGACCCCGATCAGGTTGCGCAGCAGCAGCATGATGAATGCGCCAATCGGCACCATCAGCAGGATGCGGTACACATCCTGGGTCTGCAGCGGCAGGCTGAGCAGCGAATAGGCGACCAGGTTCTCATCCCGGAACTCCAGCCGTTTCACCGCCGCGTCCAGGGAATCGACCAGGCTGCTCTGGACCCGGATGTCGAAGCGGCCGCCACGGGCACCATCGACATCCAGCAGCGGCCGGTCGCCGCGCGACCACAGCAATAAATTGTCGGGCCAGCCGATGCGGCCGCCGACATCCATCATCCGCCAGATCCGGGCATCGGTGTCGTAGACCTGCAGATAAGGGCGCAGTTCGCCCGGGCCGTCGATGCCCAGCTCCAGGGCGTGAACCCAACGCGCGGCAATGCTGCGGATCGCCAGCAGTTCCACGGCGAAGCGGGCCCGGTCGTTGACTGAAGGACGGTCACGCAGCAGCAGGGCCACTTCCGGGGAATGCGGGGTCTGGCTGAATTCGCGCAGCAGGCGGCTGGCAAACGAGGCGCTGTCCACGCTCTGCTCGCGGACCTGTTCCAGCAGGGCATTGGCGGCGGTGGCCAGGGGTTCTTCCAGCTCCGGCGGCTGGATCGGACCGGGCCGGTCGCTGGGCGCAGTCACCGTGCCATCGCGATAGACCGTGGCGCGGTAGTACAGAGCCTGGTCGCCACGGGCACGGCGGATGCGCCACTGCACCTCGCGACCGCGGCCGGCCCGGTCGCGTTCGATGGTCATGCCATAACCGCGCGCCATGAAGCGCTCGTCCAGGATCGAAAAACCCGGTGTTTCCACCGGCAACTGCAAGGTGACCTGGTTGGGGCCGCTTCGGGGCTGGTACTCGACCCGGGCCTGGATGTCCCAGACCTCGGTCTGTGCCACCGGGGTCAGCGGAAAACTGAGCACCTGCCATTTGTAATAGAACGCCGACAGTCCGATGGCCATCATCAGGGCGGCAACCAGGTAAAGCTGGGTCTTTCTCATCGTGCGGCGCACTCCTCGCCAAGCGGCGAAGTATAGCCGCGGCGCCTGCGAATGATTTAAGGCGTGGAACAGCCGCGCGGGTGCCGGCAGTTGCCCTGCCGGTTGCCACTGCCCCGGCGTTCGGTCTCGACCTTCCGCGTCTGCGGAAAGTCGAGACCGTGACCGTAACCGCAGCGACGGTCAGATATCCAGGTTGCCCACTCGCAAGGCGTTCTCTTCGATGAAGTTGCGCCGTGGCTCGACCTCCTCGCCCATCAGCATGGCGAACATGGCGTCGGCGGCAATTGCATCCTCGATCGTCACCTGCAGCAGGCGCCGGGTTTCCGGGTTCACCGTGGTCTCCCACAATTGATCGGGATTCATTTCACCCAGGCCCTTGAAGCGCTGAATGGTGCGGCCGCGCTTGGCCTCCTCCATCAGCCACTGGGCGGCATCGGCGAAGGTGTCGACCGGCTGCGAGCGGCCGCCGCGACGGACCTCGGCGCCGGACTGGATCAGGCCGGACAACTGCTCGGCGATCTTCCGGAACATGCGATAGTCACCACCGGCGAAGAACGCCAGCGGCCAGTGCTGCAGCACCGACAGGCCATGCTGGCGGCGGTCGATGCGCAGGTTGATGCCGCCACCTTCCGGCTCGTCGATCAGACTGAGCTCGTAGCTGGCCCGTCCCAGGCTGCTGGCGTTGAGCTTGCCGGTCAGCGACTGCAACCAGGGTTCGGTGCGCGCCGGATCGGACAGGTGCTCCTCCGGCATCGGCGTGCTGTCCAGAATGGTGGTGAGCACGGCCGGATCGTAACGCGAGGCGAGCCGGTCGATGACCGCCAGCGCCGCCTGGTAGCTGCCCAGCAGTTCCTCCAGGGCGACACCCGACAACGGTGGCGCATCGGGGGAATAGACCAGGCTGGCGTTCTCGACCGCGTTGCTGACCAGGTAGCTGTTCAGTGCCGCCTCGTCCTTGATGTACAGCTCGTTGCGGCCCTGCTTGAGCTTGTACAGCGGCGGCATGCCGATATAGATGTGGCCGCGCTCGATCAGCTCGGGCATCTGCCGGTAGAAGAAGGTCAGCAGCAGGGTGCGGATATGCGAGCCGTCGACATCGGCGTCGGTCATGATGATGATGCGGTGGTAGCGCAGCTTGTCGATGTTGAACTCGTCCTTGCCGATGCCGCAGCCCAGCGCGGTGATCAGCGTGCCGATCTCGGCCGATGAGATCATCCGGTCAAAACGCGCCCTTTCCACATTGAGGATCTTGCCTTTCAGCGGCAGGATCGCCTGGGTGCGCCGGTTGCGGCCCTGCTTGGCCGAACCGCCGGCCGAGTCACCCTCGACGATGAACAGTTCGGATTTGGCCGGATCCTTTTCCTGGCAGTCGGCCAGCTTGCCGGGCAGGCCGGCGATGTCCAGGGCCCCCTTGCGCCGGGTCAGCTCACGGGCGCGGCGCGCCGCTTCCCGGGCCCGTGCCGCCTCGACGATCTTGGCGGCAATGGCCCGGCCTTCGGCCGGATGCTCGTCCAGGAATTCGCCCAGTTTCTGATTGACCAGGGTTTCCACCGCGCCTTTGACTTCGGAGCTGACCAGCTTGTCCTTGGTCTGCGAGGAGAACTTGGGGTCGGGCACCTTGACCGAGAGTACGGCGATCATGCCCTCGCGCATGTCATCGCCGGCGAACTGCACCTTGGCATTGCGAGCCAGCCCTTCGCGCTCGATGTAGCCGGACAGGGCCCGGGTCAGGGCGCCGCGGAAACCGGTCAGATGGGTACCGCCGTCCTTCTGCGGAATGTTGTTGGTGAAGCAATACATCCGTTCTTCGTAGGCGTCGGTCCATTGCAGGGCGACCTCGACACCGATGTCCTGCTCATGGCCGGAAAAATAGACCACGTTGGGATGCAGCGGCGTGCGTACCTTGGCCACGTGCTCAACGAAGGAGCGGATGCCGCCTTCGTACTGGAATACCTCGACGCGGCGTTCGCTGCGCTCGTCGATCAGCTCGATGCGCAGGCCCGAATTCAGGAAGGCCAGCTCGCGCAGTCGCTTTGCCAGGATGTCGAAATGGAATTCCAGGTTGGTGAAGGTGCCAGGGCTGGGCTGGAACTTGACCAGGGTGCCGCGACGATCGGTGCTGTCCAGCGCGCGCAGGGGATACAGCGGTTCGCCATGGGCGTATTCCTGCTCGTACTCCGTGCCATTGCGCCAAATCCGCAACCACAGCGATTCGGACAGGGCATTGACCACCGAGACGCCGACACCATGAAGGCCGCCGGAGACCTTGTAGGAGTTGTCGTCGAACTTTCCGCCGGCATGGAGCACGGTCATGATCACTTCGGCGGCCGAGCGGTTTTCCTCTTCGTGGATATCCACCGGAATGCCGCGGCCGTTGTCCTCGACGCTGACCGAGCCATCGGCCAGCAGGGTGACGATCACCCGGTCGGCATGCCCGGCCAGGGCTTCGTCCACAGAGTTGTCCACCACCTCGAACACCATGTGGTGCAGGCCGGTGCCGTCATCGGTATCCCCGATGTACATGCCCGGACGCTTGCGGACGGCCTCCAGGCCCTTAAGAACCTTGATCTTGCTGGAATCGTACTGCTCAGTCATCGGATGTGTCCGGTAAAGGTGGGGTCAGGTTGCGACCGGTGTCGAAGGCAGGCAGACGCGGCCCTGCCCGAATCATCCACAGGTCGCTTAGCGACGGCTGCGGGCTCTCGCCGGCGGGTGATTTCGGCGGTTCAACCGCGGTCCGCGCCGGGCAGGCTTGCAGCCACAGGCAGACGCGTTCGTTATTGTCTCGGACCTGTGTCTGGTTTGGGTCTGGTCCTGATTCAAGCCCCGGGTCGGCCCCGGGTCGGCCTTGGGTCTAGACTCAGGCACCCCATAGCAGGTGGTCTTCAGGCGGCCCGCAGGGATTTCCAAAGGCGGCCGCTCATTATAGCAGGCGGACCACCCGCCCTTGTTCCACGTGGAACCGTGCCGCCGATGCCACCAGCGGCGCCGGCCAGCCCGGCTGCAGTTCGGTGCTGGTGACAAACCGCTGTGCTCCGCTCTGATCCAGCCAGGCGAGCAACAGATCCTGATGATTCCGATCCAGCTCCGATGCGAGGTCATCCAGCAGGATAACCGGCCACCGGCCGCAGACGCCCTGGAACACCAGGCATTGCGCCAACAGGCAGCACACGGCCACCAGCTTGGCCTGACCGCGCGACAGCTGATCCTGATCCAGGCCATCAGCGAAACGGACACGCCAATCTGCCCGATGTGGCCCCCGCTGGCTGAAACCACGCTCGCGATCACTGTCGCGCCCCTGCGCCAATGCATCCAGCAATCCGAGGTCTGCCGGCCATCCGGGGCGGAAGGCCAACCCGGACACGGTCAATGAGGGCACCAGAAGCCCGACCAGCGAAATAAACTGCACTTCAAGCAGGGCCAGCGCATCGCGACGATGGCTGCTGACCAGATCGCCGGCCTCAGCCATCTGGGCCTCCCAGGCATCCAGTGAGCGATCGTCGCCGCCACTGCGCAGCAGCAGGTTGCGTTGGCGCAGCGCGCGTTGATAGCGCCGCCAGCTGGCGAGAAACGCATGTTCCACGTGGAACAGTAGCCAGTCCAGATACCGTCGACGGCCCTCGGCCGGCCCGGTCACCAACAACTGGCTGTCCGGCGTGATCGCTACTGCCGCGCTGTGCTGGACAAACGCCCCGACATTGCCGACATCGTCTTCGTTCACCCGCAAAAGCCAAGTCCCATCCCGGCGGGCCATCCCCAACCGCAATTCCCGGCCGTCCGGACCCAACCAGCGGCTATGGATATCAAAACCGTCGGCGCCGCGCTGGATCAGTTCATCGGCGCTGGCAGAGCGGAAAGACCGGCCGTGAGCCAGCACATGGATGCCTTCCAACAGGCTGCTCTTGCCACTGCCATTGGCTCCCAAGACAAGATTAAGGCCTGGCTCAAGCGTCAGATCGACCTGCTGCAGGTTGCGCAGCCGGTCCAGTTGCAGGCGGGTCAAACGCACGATACCCGCCGGCTATGGCTGTTGACTGTGATGCCACCGGCCCAGCCCTGGGCAAAGACGACACGGTAATCCCGGGCCATGGGCAGTTCAGGCGACACTGTCATACGCCGAAGCGGACAGCCAAATCAGGCGACTCCCGGTTCCGTTCCGCTGCAGATACGGTCTCGACAGCCCGATCACATCCGCATCGGCATCACGACATGCTTGGCACTGTCATCGTCGGCGTCACGGATCAGGCAGCTGGAATTGCCATCCCGCAGGCAGATCTCCACGTCATTGCCACGCAAGGCCGCCAAAGCCTCCTGGACATAGACCACGTTGAACGAGATTTCCAGCTTCTCCACCTTGGTCTGCACGGCCAGATCCTCGACCGCCTCTTCCTGCTCGGCGTTGTGGGTCATCACCCGCAACTGGTCCGGCGCTACTTCGAACCGGACGCCGCGGTATTTTTCGTTGGAAAGGATCGCTGCACGGGTCAGCGCAT
>CAZUZT010000001.1:65054-67478 GCA_964624575.1 uncultured Rhodanobacteraceae bacterium
AACCGGACGCCGCGGTATTTTTCGTTGGAAAGGATCGCTGCACGGGTCAGCGCATCCCGCAGTGCCGCGCGTTCAACGCGAACAGTCTGATCGGCGCCGATCGGGATCACCGCCTGATAGTCGGGAAAACGCCCGTCGATCAAGTTGCTGGTGAACACCACATCCTCGCGTTCAAGACGCACCTGGCTGCGGCCAAGAATCAGCGTCACCGGCGTTTCCTCACCTTCCAGCAGCCGCTGCAATTCCAGCACCGCCTTGCGCGGCAACAGCAACTGGCGGTCGGAAAGCTCGGCGGCCGGGCCTTCCAGTTCCACCTGGCACAGCGCCAAGCGGTGTCCATCCGTGGCCACGGTCCGCAGGCTGCGGTCGCGGACATCGAACAACATGCCGTTGAGATAAAAACGCACGTCCTGCACCGCCATGGCGAAGGCGACCCGGTCAATCAGGCCCAGCAACAGGTTCTCGGCCAGCACCAGGCTTTCCCCGCCTTCCTTGACCTCCAGGCTCGGGAAATCGGCCACCGGTAGCGTCGCCAGCTGGAACCGGCTGCGACCGGCCTTGACCAGCACCCGCTCGCCTTGCATCTCCAGCGTGATTGCCGCGCCTTCGGGCAGGGTCCGGCAGATGTCGAACAGCTTGCGGGCCGGCACGGTGGCCTCACCGGGACTGTCCACCGTCGCCTGGATCCTGGCCACCAGTTCGATCTGCAGATCGGTTCCGGTGAACGACACCGTGCCGTCGTCGCCGGCCACCAGCAGCAGGTTGGCCAGCACCGGCATGGTCTGGCGCTTCTCGACCACGCCAATCACCGCCTGCAGGGGCTTGAGCAAGGTTTCCCGTTGAATCTGGAATCGCATCACGGCACCTCTCTTTTAGATCGTAGATACTCTTAAAGACTGTTGTTATAGGCTAGTCCCCAATCCGGGATCAAACCTGAAAACAACTGTGATATCAGCTAGTTAAATCAATTTCGGTGATGCTGAACAGAGCCTTGAGGGCTGTGGCGAAGCTGTGGATGAATTTGCCCAGGTACCCTGTCCCCTGCTTGTCCACAGCTTGTCAGCCACTGAGTGTGCGTATCAGTTTTTCCCAGTCCTCGCGGGCCCGGCCATCGGTATCCACCAGCTTGCGCACCACCCGACAGGCATGCAGCACGGTGGTGTGGTCGCGGCCGCCAAACCCGTCGCCGATCTCCGGCAGGCTATGTTCTGTCAATTCCTTGGCCAATGCCATCGCCATCTGCCGCGGGCGCACGATCGAGCGCTGTCGCCGTTGCGATACCAGCTCGGCCTGGCGCAACCCGTAATAGTCGGCCACCGTCTTCTGGATGTTGTTGATGCTGATCAGCCGCTCCTGCATGCTCAGCAGGTCGCGCAGCGTTTCCAGTGCAAATTCCATGGTGATCGGCCGGCCGCTGAGATTGGCCCGGGCCGACAGCGTGTGCAGCGCGCCTTCCAGATCACGCACGTTGCCGCGGATGCGCTTGGCGATCATCAGCCCGACATCCTCGGGCAGGTCGACGTTCAAGGCCTGCGCCTTGGCCAGCAGGATGCCGACCCGGGTCTCGAAATCAGGCGGCTCGATGGCCACGTTCAGACCCCAGCCAAAGCGCGATTTCAGCCGTGGCTCCAGCCCTTCCACTTCCTTGGGATAGCGGTCACAGGTCAGCACGATCTGCTGGCGGCCGTCAAACAAGGCATTGAAAGTATGGAAGAATTCTTCCTGGGTGCGGTCTTTTCCGGCAAAGAACTGGATATCGTCGATGAGCAGGGCATCGATGCTGCGGTACTGGCGCTTGAACTCGTCCATGCGGTTGCTGCGCAGGGCCCTGATCATGCTGCTGACGAAATGTTCCGAGCGCACGTAGGCGACCCGCGCATCGGGCCGGTTCTGCTTCATCAGGTTGCCGGCGGCATGCAGCAGGTGGGTCTTGCCCAGGCCGGTGCCGCCATACAGCAGCAGCGGGTTGTAGATCTGCCCCGGACTGTGGGCGATCTGCAACGCCGCCGCCTTGCCCAGTTCGTTGGACGAGCCTTCGATGAAATTGTCGAAGATGTAGCGGCTATCCAGGTTGGACGGCAGTTGGCTGACGCGATCATCCGTGCGCACACCCTGCGCCGGTGCCGCCGCCGATGCCGCCGGCAGGGTGTCGCGACGCTGGCCCACGGCCACCCGCACCGCCATGGCACTGCCGTTGAGGGCACTGACCAGTTCGCCGATCCGCTCCAAAAAATGCTTCTCAACCCGTTCGGCGACATAGACATTGGCGGCGTAGAGGGTCATCTGACCCCCGGCCGACTCGGCCTGCAGGGGCGTCAACCAGGTATTCAGGTCCTCAACGTCGAATTCGCCTTCAAGATGGTGAAGACAGCGCTGCCAAAGATCGGACATCAGGGGAGTGCCACCAGAAAAATGGGTCGGGAT
>CAZUZT010000001.1:67578-71119 GCA_964624575.1 uncultured Rhodanobacteraceae bacterium
CCGGCGATCCAAGCGCGATGGCGGCGCTGATTGACCGCCAGCCACTGGCACAGCTACAATCGCCGACCCCATTTTCAACCACCATCCTGGTCAGCCATGAAACGCACTTTCCAACCCAGCCGCCTCAAGCGCGCCCGCATGCACGGCTTCCGCGCCCGGATGAAGACCGCCGACGGCCGCAAGATCCTGGCAGCCCGCCGCGCCAAGGGCCGCAAGCGCCTGGCAGGTTGAGGTTGCCGTGTCGGGGCGCGATGACGCCCTGTCGCCACCGGGCGCCCTGACCGGCAAGTCGCAGTTCGACGAAGTTTTTGCCGCGAAGCAATCCACCGCTTCGCGGCATTTCCGTGCCCATGTGAAACTGCTCGCCCAGGGCCCTGCCCGGCTCGGCATGGCGATCGGCCGGCGCATCGACAAGCGTGCCGTGATCCGCAACCGCCTGCGCCGCCAGGTCCGCGAAAGCCTGCGTCGCCAGCCACTGCGCACGGCGGCGCTGGCCGTGGTGATCACCGCCCGCCCGACGGCGGCACAGCTCTCCCGCGATGAGGCCTGGGCCGACCTGCAGCTGCTCTGGCAGCGTCTGGCCGAGCGCCTGGACCACGTGCCGCAGGTCGCCGCCGACGAGGCCAGGCAACCGCGCCGGGCGCCGCCGCCGACCGCGCGCATTGAACGCGCCGGGGCGAACCGCGACAATTGACAGTCTTTGCCCTTAGAAAGGCCGGCTCCGGCCGGTGCTGACGAGTCCCCTATCCAATGCAGAATATCCGACCGCTGCTGTTCATCGCCTGGCTGATCACCGGCTTCCTGATCTGGCAGGCCTGGACCGACTTCCACCGGCCGGCGGTGCCGGAGTTCGCCAGTGAAACGCCCGCGGCTGCTGCCAGCCTGGCCGACGGCGTACCGCAAGCACCGGCCGACGTCCCCGATCCAGGAGCCGTGCCCACGCCCCTGCCCGCGGTTCCGGGCAGCGCCACGCCGGAGCCCGTGCAAACCGCATCGGCTGGCCAGACGGTCACCGTCACCACCGATGTGCTGCGCCTGCAGATCGACACCCAGGGTGGCACCCTGATCTCGGCACAGCTGCTGGCCTATCCGGTCAGCGCCGGCGCCGCGGAAACGGTCGAGCTGCTCAACAATGATCCGGCCACCCGGTTCTGGGCCCAGAGCGGCCTGGTCAGCGCCGATGGCAACGCCCCCGATCACAATGCCCTGTTCCAGGCCGGTGCCGACAGCTACCAGCTCACCGGTGACCAGCTGGAAGTGCCGCTGACCTGGACCGACGGCAACGGCCTGACCGTGCGCAAGGTCTATGTCCTGCACCGGGGCAGTTATGCCATCGATGTCCGGCACGAGATCGACAACGGCACCGGCCAGGACTGGAGTGCCAGCGTCTACCGGCAGCTGCAGCGCATCCCGCTGCGCGGCTCGCGCGGCTTCTCGTTCACCGATATCAGTGCCGTCACCTTCCATGGCGCCGCCTGGTACAGCCCTGAAGAGCGCTTTGAGAAGTTCAAGTTCGAGGATTTCCAGTCCAGGCCGGAGCAGCGCACGGTCACCGGCGGCTGGGCCGCCATGCTGCAGCATTACTTCTTTGCCGCCTGGATTCCCGCACCCGACCAGGTCAACGAATTCAGCACCCTGCGCCTGAGCGACAATCGCCACCTGGTCCGGCAGACCACCCAACTCATGCAGGTTTCGGCCGGTGCCCAGGCGGTCGATCACGCCCGCCTGTGGGTCGGGCCAAAACTGCAGAAGACCCTGCCGGATGTCGCCGACGGGCTGGAACTGACCATCGACTACGGCATGTTCACCGTCCTGTCCAAGCCGCTGTTCTGGGTGCTGGACAAGATCTACTCCGTGGTGAACAACTGGGGTCTGGCGATCATCCTGATCACGGTGCTGATCAAGCTCGCCTTCTACCGCCTGAGCAAGACCCAGTACATCTCGATGGCGCGCATGCGCAAGATGCAGCCGCGCCTGGCGCAGTTGAAGGAGCGCTACGGCGATGATCGCCAGAAGCTCAACGCGGCGATGATGGACCTGTACAAGAAGGAGAAGATCAATCCGCTGGGTGGCTGCCTGCCGATCCTGGTCCAGATTCCGGTCTTCATCTCCCTGTACTGGGTGCTGCTGGAATCGGTCGAGCTGCGCCAGGCGCCGTTCGTGCTCTGGATCCAGGACCTGTCCGCGCGCGATCCGTACTTCGTCCTGCCGGTACTCAATGGCGCGGTGATGTGGCTGACCCAAAAGCTGTCGCCCAGCCCGGGCGTGGATCCGATCCAGCAGCGCATCTTCCAGGCGATGCCGATCGTATTCTCGGTGATGTTCGCCTTCTTCCCCGCCGGCCTGGTCCTGTACTGGACCACCAATGGCGCGCTGGGCCTGCTGCAGCAGTGGCATATCAACAAGCGCATCGCCGCCGGGCAGCTGAAGTAGGCCGCCCGCCGAACCGCGGCCCCGGCCGGCAGCGACGAGCGACCGGGCCGATGCGCAAACCCGTGTCGATGCCGCCGTGCCGGGCCGGTTGCTCATGACCGCAGCGATGACCGCACGCGACACCATCGCCGCCGTCGCCACCGCCCATGGCCAGGCCGGCATCGGCATCATCCGCCTGTCCGGGCCGCAGGCCCGGGCGATCGCCGGCCAGCTGTGTGCCGGCGCCGCATTGCCGCCGCGCCAGGCGCTCTATCGCAGCTTCCAGGATCAGGATGGCCAGGTCATCGACCGGGGCCTGGTGCTGGTCTTTCCGGCGCCGGCGTCCTACACCGGCGAGGACGTGGTCGAGCTGCACGGCCACGGCAACCCGGTCCTGCTCGACCTGCTGCTGGCCCGGCTCTACCAGCTCGGCGCCCGCCCGGCGCGGCCAGGCGAGTTCTCCGAGCGCGCCTTCCTGGAAGGCAAACTCGACCTGGCCCAGGCCGAAGCGGTGGCCGACCTGATCGCCGCCGGCAGCGCCGCCGCCGCCCGCGCCGCCCAGCGCTCGCTGGCCGGCGAGTTTTCCCGGCGGGTCCAAGCCCTGCTCGATGCCCTGATCCAGGCGCGTATCCATGTCGAGGCGGCGATCGACTTTCCCGAAGAAGAAATCGATTTCCTGTCCGACGGTGCGATCAGTGCCCGTCTGCAACAGTTGGATGCCGCCCACGCCGCCCTGCTCGCTGCCGCCGAACGCGGCCAGCGCCTGCGCGATGGCCAGGTGATCGCCATCATCGGCCGGCCCAACGCCGGCAAATCATCGCTGCTCAATGCCTTGGCCGGTGACGACCGCGCCATCGTCACCGACATCGCCGGCACCACCCGCGATGTCTTGCGTGAACACGTGCGCCTGGGCCCTGTCGCCCTGACCTTGATCGACACCGCCGGGCTGCGTGACAGCCAGGACCCGATCGAGCAGGAAGGCGTGCGCCGGGCCCGTGCCGAATTGGCCCGTGCCGATCATGCCCTGCTGCTGGTCGACGCCAGCCAACCGGCCGATCTGGCGGCACTGCGCGGCGAATGTCCGCCCGGACTGGCCCGCACCCTGGTGTTCAACAAGACCGATCTGATG
>CAZUZT010000001.1:71219-73252 GCA_964624575.1 uncultured Rhodanobacteraceae bacterium
ATGGCGGAAGAAACCGTTCTGGCGATTTCGGTGCGGACCGGCCAGGGGTTGCCGGAATTGACCCGCCACCTGCAGGCACTGGCCGGCGCCGACACCGGCGTGGAGGGCACCTTCAGTGCCCGCCGCCGCCATGTCGATGCCCTGCGCCGGGCCGGCGGGCACCTGCAACAGGCCGGCGAACGCCTGCATGTCGATCAGGCCGGGGAACTGGTCGCCGAGGAGCTGGGCCTGGCCCAGCAGGCGCTGGCTGAAATCACCGGTGCCTACACGCCCGACGACCTGCTCGGCGCCATCTTCAGCAGCTTCTGCATCGGCAAGTAGTCACCGCGCGCCGGCGACAACGGCGCCGGACTAGAGCCGATCTGCGTGTCGGCGCCTTTGGCCATTGAGGTCAGCCGGGCTTGCCCGTGCCCGGCGATGGCCGGGATTCTGCGACCGCCTCAGCGTCGGCGAAACAGCAGGCTGACGCCGACTGCGATCAGGATCACTGGCCACCAGGTGGCCAGCAGCTGGCCGAGGCCGAAGTCGGTCCAGCCCAGGTTGCGGGCCAGGAACAGCACGCCCAGGGCGATCAGGATGACGGCGGGAACCAGGTTGCGGTTGTTCATGCGGGTGTCCTTGTGAAAAGGCGGAGCGGTGCCCCGATCAGGCGGAAATCGCCAGGCGCTCGCGATGGTAGACGCGCACGCACAGCCAGGCCAGGAACAGCCCCATGGCCAGCGTGCCCAGGATGCTGGCGCCGTATTGCCAGTCCGCCACCGTCTCGCCGCGGATGATCTGGTTCAGCACCACATGCTGGCTGACCAGGGGCGTCCAGTACATCCAGGCCAGGGGTTTGACCGGATTGATCATCAGCACCACCGCCGGGATCGCCGGCAGCACCATCATCATGCCCAGCCAGGTCTGGGCCTCGCGGAAGCTTTTGGAAAACGCCGCGACCAGGGTTTCCGAGCTGGCCGCCAGCAAGGCCAGCGGCGCCACGGTCAGCAGCGCCAAGGCCGCCGTTGCCGCGTCGAGCTTGATGTCCAAGCCGGTCTGGCCGACCGGCATCCACGGCAAGGCGATCATGAATGCGAGTAAAGATAACGCCAGTGCGGTGAGGGCGAAGGCGGTCGTCGCTGCCAACTTGCCGATCAGGATCTGGCTGCGCGGCACCGGATTGACCAGCAGCGCCTCCAGCGACTGCCGTTCGCGTTCACCGGCGGTGGTGTCGATGGCCAGGTACATGCCGGCGACAAAGGCGCCGATGATCAGCATGTAGGGCAGGAAGGCCAGCAGCATCGCGCCCCGGCTCTGCTCGCTGGACTGGTCGCGATCGACGATCGCCACCGGTCGCAGGACCTGCGGATCGATGCCGCGGGCGCTGATCCGCAGCGCCGCATGCAGGCTGCCATAGCCTTGCAGCACCCGGGTCAGGCGCGCCACCGATTGCTGGGTGAATTGGCGCGACTGGTCATAGATCAGCTCCAGCGGTGCCGGCCGGCCCTCGCGCCAGCGTTCGGCGTAGTCGGGCGGAATCCGCAGCACCAGCTCCTGGTCCTGGTCGCGCACCGACTGTTCCGGGTCGGCCGGCGCCTCCTCGATGACGATGTTGCGCTGCTCCAGGTAGGCGATCAGGTTGGGCGCCAGCTCGGCGCCGGCCACCGGCAGTTCCAGCGGCCGCTCGGCGCGATCGCCGGCCTGGCCGATGATGAAGCCGATCAGGACCACGAACAGCACCGGCCCGAACAGCGGGCCATAGACCAGTGAATTGATCACCGTGCGCCGGTCGCGCAGGTTCTCGGTCACTTCCTTGCGAAACACGGTCCACCAGGCAGCCCTCATGACAGGCCCTCCTCACTGCCGATGACGCTGACGAAGGCGTCTTCCAGGTTGTCCTGGCCGGTCTTCGTGCGCAGTTCGTCGGGGCTGCCGTCGGCGACGACACGGCCGCGGGCGATGACCACGATGCGGTCACACAGCGCCGCCACCTCCTGCATGATGTGGCTGGAAAACAGCACGCAATGGCCGGCATCGCGCAGCCCGAACAGGAA
>CAZUZT010000001.1:73352-79808 GCA_964624575.1 uncultured Rhodanobacteraceae bacterium
GCCGCCAGGGGCTGCGCCAGGGCATCGACCTGGTCGATGTGGATGCTGCCGGCATCGGGCTTCATCAGCGTATAGAGCATGCGCAAGGTGGTGGTCTTGCCGGCACCATTGGGTCCCAGCAGACCGGTGATCTGGCCGTCGTGGGCGGTGAAGTTGACGCCATCCACGGCCTTGACCGCACCGAAGGCCTTGCGCAGACCATCCACCTTGATCATGGCTGGCCTCCATTGAAATCAAGAAAGAACGGCAGCGGCGACATCTTCTCCAGACATTCGCTGTCCAGATCGTCGAAGCCGGCCTCGCGGATGAAGGTCGTCATCAGCCCGGGCATGCAACCGCGGGTCTGCACGATATGGCCCTGGCCCGGAGCCACCAGATGGCGGGCATTGGCCAGCGTTGCCAGGGCGCGTTCGGCATAGGCCGGCGGTGTCACCGGATCGAACTCGCCGGACAGCAGCAGCATCGGCAGATCCGAATCCACCGGCTGCTTGAACTCCTCGGGTGCGCGCCGGTGCGGCCAGACCGCACACTGCGCGGCCATCAGCTCGACCAGGTCGGCACCGATCAGGGTGTCGGCGCCGACATCCGGTTCCAGCCAGGGATGGTCCTCGCCACAGATCACCGACAGCTGCATACCGTGGGAGATCAACTCGTCCATCTGGCTGTAGATCATCACCGCCTGGGCCAGCAGCGGCCGCGGATCCCCTTCCAGCGCCTGGTTGAGCAGCAGCGGCAGCAGGGCCGCGGTTTCCGGCGCATAGGCGTACAGCCGCACGACCCCGGCCAGGGTGTCGTGGTTGAGCGGCACTTCCAGAGCCCGGTGGCTGCGCGGATCACGCAGCAGCACGGTAGTGGGTTCCCGGCGATAGCGCTCGCGCAGCGTGGTCAGGGTCCGGCCGACATCGTTGAAGGTATCGGCGCAGGCGGCATCGGCGTGGCAGCGGGCGAACTGGGCCGCCAGTGCCGTCTCCAGATTGGCACCGTGGTCCTGGCCCAGGGCGACCTGCTGCGGCACCACGCCATCGAGGACCACCGTCCGCAACGACTGTGGATGGGCCTGAACGTAGCTCAGCGCCACCCGGGTGCCATAGGACGCGCCGACCAGATTCCACTGCGCCACACCCAGGCGCTGGCGCAGGTGTTCCAGGTCGGCCAGGTAGTCGCGGGTGCCGAAATGCCGGACGTCGACATCGATCCCGGACAGGCAATCGCTGGCCTGTTGGCGCAATTGCCCGGCATCGCTGCTGGCAGCGGTGGGATCAAGTGGATCGGGCAGCTCGCAGCGCAGCGGATGGGAACCGCCGGTGCCGCGCTGGTCGAGCAGGTAGACCGGTCGGTCGGCCAGCAGCTGATGGTAGGCGCCGGCAATCTGGTGCCAGCTTTCCACCGCCGACTGGCCCGGCCCGCCGGCCAGGAACACCACCGGATCGGGCTGCGCCGCCGTGGCACGCGCCGGGATCCGCGCCAGGCGCAACTGGATCGTGGCGCCCTGCGGGTCGGCATGATTGACCGGAACCGTCAGCGTGGCGCACTCGCCCTCGGGGCCGCTGAAAGCGTCAGACGCCTTCAGCTCGCAGGGCGAGAACTCGATGCCGGTATCGGCCCGGGTCGTGGCTGGCGTGGCCAGCAGGGCGCCGGCCAGGGCCAGCACCAATGCCAGGGCAAAAGCCGGGGTCGGGGCTGGCGCCAGAGCCCGGAGAGTGAGCGGTTTTTTCATGGCGCGCATGATGCCGCAATTCCGCACCGGCCGCGTGTCACCAAGGTCATGGCCGGTGCCTGGTGCCGGCGCGGACGGAAGTGGAGGGCAGAGTGCACGGCAAGCACCGGTCACGGCGCCGGTGTCGGCCGGCGCGGCGGCGGTGGCGAGACATATTTCTCGCGTCGGATATGGGGAATGGGCAGGCCGGCTTCCTTGAGCGCGGCAAAGGCGGCATCGACCATCTGCGGGTTGCCGCACAGGTAGGCGATATCGTTTTCCGGATCAGGGTCCAGTTGCGACAGCATGTCCTGGACATAGCCGCGGCGGTCATGGCCACGTGGCGGCTGGCGCCCGGCGCGCGAGAAACAGGGGTGAAAATCGAATCCCGGATGACTGGCGGCAAAGGCTTCGAACTCTTCGCCGTACATCAGCTCGGCCGGCGAACGGGCACCGAACAGGAGCACGAAGCGCTGGCCACGTTCGGCGATGCGTCCGGCGATCTGCGGCAACATCGAGCGGTAGGGGGTGACGCCGGTGCCGGTGGCCAGCAGCAAGTAGCGCTGGTTGCGATCGCCGTCCTGCAACACGAAACGGCCAAACGGACCGCTGGCGCGGATGCTGTCGCCGGGCCGCAGCCGTTCGAACAATGCCGTGGCGGCACCGCCGGGCACGAATGAGACGGCAATCTCCACCAGCCGCTCATCGGTGTCGGCTGCCGGCACGGTGGCGATCGAGTAGCTGCGCCGCAGCAGCACGCCCTCGTGCTCGAAGTGCACCTGGATGAACTGGCCCGGGACGTAGGCCATCGGCTCGCCGTCGCTGCGCTGGAAACTGAAATGGAACAACCCCGGCGCCAGCTCGCGGCTGGCAGTCAGGGTCAGCGGGAATTGGCTCATCGATCGGCACCGGCGGTGGCGGGGAGGTCGACACGGACCGATGTGCCGTGTGCAACGGGACCAACGGCACCGGCGTACCGCCGTGGGCGGCTCCGGTACCCGGCCACGTATACTAGCCGGCCCGTCGCCACCGCCCAAGCATGACCAGTCCACCTGCCCTGTCCGTCCGCAACCTGACCAAGACCTACGACAACGGTGTCCAGGCCTTGCACGGCCTGTCGCTGGATGTTGCCGCCGGTGACTTTTTCGCCTTGCTTGGCCCCAACGGTGCCGGCAAGTCGACCCTGATCGGCATGATCGCCTCGCTGGTGAACCTGGGTGAAGGCGAGATCGAGGTCTTCGGCCTGAGCGTGCGCAACCAGCGCAGCCAGGCGATGAGCCAGATCGGACTGGTGCCGCAGGAGATCAACTTCAACCAGTTCGAAAAGCCGGTCGAGATCCTGGTCAACCAGGCCGGTTTCTATGGCGTACCCCGGCGCACGGCCCTTGAGCGGGCGGAAAAATACCTGCGTGCCCTGAGCCTGTGGGACAAGCGCGAGGCGACCTCGCGGACCCTGTCCGGCGGCATGAAGCGGCGCCTGATGATTGCCCGGGCGATGATGAACGAGCCGCGCCTGCTGATCCTGGATGAGCCCACCGCCGGCGTCGACATCGAGATTCGCCGCTCCATGTGGCAGTTCGTGCGCCAGATCAACGATGCCGGCACCACGGTGATCCTGACCACGCATTACCTGGAAGAAGCCGAGCAGTTGTGCCGCAACATCGCCATCATCGACCACGGCCGGATCATCGAGCACAGCGCCATGCGCAGCCTGCTGGCCAAACTCGACGTGGAAGGCTTTGTGCTGGATATCGTCGACGGCGAGCACACCCTGCCCGAAATCCCCGGGGTCCGGCTGCAACGCATCGATGCCGACACCCTGGAAGCCGAGGTGCCCAAGGGCACCGACCTGGGTGAGGTCTTTGCCGCCCTGCACCGCCAGGGCATCCGGGTCAAATCGATGCGCAACAAATCCAACCGCCTGGAAGAGCTGTTCATGCGCCTGGTCGAGCCCTCCGCGGCCCAGGCCGGTGCCGTGGAGGACCGGGCATGACCGGCCACGAGACCTGGACCGCGCTGTATACCCTGTGGCGGCGCGAGATTATGCGCATCGTGCGCATCTGGTCGCAGACCCTGGTGCCGCCGGCGATCACCATGACGCTGTATTTCCTGATCTTCGGCAAACTGATCGGTGCGCGCATCGGCCAGATGGACGGCATCGCCTATATCGATTTCATCGTCCCGGGCCTGATCATGATGAGCGTGATCACCAACAGCTACGGCAACATCGTCTCCAGCTTCTTCGGCGCCAAGTTCGGCAAGCACGTGGAGGAGATGCTGGTCTCGCCGATGCCCAGCTGGGTGATCCTGGCCGGCTATGTCGGTGGCGCCGTGACCCGCGGTCTGGCGGTGGGTGCAATCGTGCTGGTGATCGCCATGTTCTTCACCGAAGTGCGCCTGGCCAACCCGCTGGTGACCATCAGCAGCGTGGTGCTGGCGGCGATCGTGTTCTCGTTCGCCGGCTTCATCAACGCTACTTTCGCCCGCAAGTTCGATGATGTCGCGATCATCCCGGCCTTCATCCTGACCCCACTGACCTATCTGGGCGGCGTGTTCTATTCCATCAGCCTGCTGCCCGAGCTGTGGCAGAACGTCTCCTACGCCAACCCGATCCTGTACATGGTCAACGCCTTCCGCTACGGCGTGCTCGGCGTCAGCGATATCCCGCTGGCCGTGGCCTACGCGGTGATGATCGGCTTTGCCGTGCTGCTGGGCGGCTTCTGCCTGTGGCTGCTGCACACTGGTCGCGGCCTGCGCAGCTGAGCTGCCGGGGCATTGCCGTCACCAGAGCCGGCTGATACTGCAGTCACGGCGCCGGCCGGTGTTGCGGTACAGCCACCAGCCGTCGACCGGCCCGGTCCGTTCTACGCAGGGCGCCAGGCCCAGGTCGCGGTCGATGAGCAGGTAGTTGCAGCGCAGGCCGAACGTGGCCGAGCCCAGCCAGGCATCGGGCTGTTGCCATCGTTCCGGCTGGATCCTGCGCCAGTGCGGGTAGACCAGCAGGTCGGCCCCGCACACGCCTTCCCAGGGAATATGGATGAACCCGCCCATCCGTTCTTCCAGGCTGTCGCCGGTGAACTGCTCCTCGGCTGGCGGGTCGCCGATGTCGTCACATACGCCCCAGTAGCGGGAAATGCCCGGCAGGCCGCTGTCGGGCCCGGACAAGTGGAACACCAGGGCCGGCGGCAGGCCGCTGAGCCGCGACCTGCGTTGCTGTTCGGCCAGCAGGCCCTGCCACAAGCGCCCGTCGCGGAACTGGCAGGAGACCGACCAGACATCCGGCCGGCGTGCGATCGTCAGCAGCAGCGCACTGAGTTCGTCATCGTAGTCCGGCTCCGGTCCGGTGCCGGCGTTCATAACCGGCCCTGCCGCAGGCAGGCATCGACAGGTCGGCATCGCTGCGCGGTGACAGTCATCCAGCAAGGTCTCCGGCCGCCACCGGGCGGCCTGTCGATTTGATGATGCCGTCAGGCCGTATCAGCGCCTGAGACAGCCGGCCCGTTTCGTCGGCGGTATGGCCGCGATTCTGGCGGCGCAGCTCAACCGCCGGCTTCGGCCAGCCAGTCGCGCGGCTTGAGGTAATCGGCCAGGCGCGCTTCGGGTGAACCGGGTTCGGGCTGGTAGCCGTACTGCCAGCGCACCAGCGGCGGCAGGCTCATCAGGATCGATTCGGTGCGGCCGCCGCTTTGCAGGCCGAACAGGGTGCCGCGGTCGAGCACCAGATTGAACTCGACGTAGCGGCCACGGCGATAAAGCTGGAACTGGCGTTCGCGCTCGCCGTATGGCGTGTCCTTGCGCTGCTCGACGATCGGCAGCCAGGCATCCAGGAAGCCGTCGCCGACGGCGCGGGTGTAGCCGAAGCTGGCCTGGAAGCCGCCTTGGTCCAGATCGTCAAAGAACAGCCCGCCAACGCCGCGCGTCTCGTTGCGATGCTTGAGGAAAAAGTACTCGTCGCACCAGTGTTTGTGCGCGTCGTAGCGGGCCTGGCCGCCGAACGGCCGGCACAGGTCACGGGCAACGCGATGCCAGTGCCGCACGTCCTCGTCGAAGGGGTAGAACGGGGTCAGGTCGAAGCCGCCGCCGAACCACCAAACCGGCGCGCCGCCTTCCGGCTGGGCCTGGAAGTAGCGCACATTCATGTGCGTGGTCGGCAGGTAGGGATTGCGCGGGTGGAACACCAGCGACACGCCCATCGCCCGCCACGGCGCGCCGGCCAGGGCCGGCCGGTGGGCGCTGGCCGAGGGCGGCAACGTGGCGCCATGAACTTCGGAAAAGCCGATGCCGGCCTGTTCGAACACCGCGCCCTCGTTCATCACGCGGGTGCGGCCGCCGCCGCCTTCGGCCCGGCTCCAGGCGTCCTCGACGAAACGCGCCCGGCCGTCGGCGGCTTCCATGGCGGTGCAGATGCGGTCCTGCAGGTCGCGCAGGTAGCTGCGCACCGCATCGATGTCGGGGGCGTCGGGCTGGGATCGGTTCATGGCGTGGGTTCCGTGCAGTGATGGCCCGGGCCGGGCCCCATGGCGGCAGGATTCTACCTGCCGTGCGGCTGCGGCTTTCAAGCCACGGGCCGCCACGTCAGGCCGGATCGTCGACCAGTTGCATCAGCTGCGCCAGCACCTGATCGCCGTAGCGTTCCAGCTTGCCGGCGCCGATGCCGGGAATGGTCGCCAGATCGTCGCTGTCGCGCGGCTGCTGTTGTGCAATCGCGCGCAGGGTGGCGTCGTGGAAGATCACGTAGGGCGGCACCCCCTGTTCCCGGG
>CAZUZT010000002.1:0-35823 GCA_964624575.1 uncultured Rhodanobacteraceae bacterium
GATCACCCTGAACATGGGTGTGGGCGAGGCCGTGGGCAACAAGAAGGTGCTCGAGCACGCCGTGGGCGACATGGCCAAGATTGCCGGCCAGCGGCCGGTGACCCGCCTCAGCCGCAAGTCGGTGGCCAGCTTCAAGATTCGCGACGGTTGGCCGATCGGCTGCAAGGTGACGCTGCGTCGTCGCCGGATGTACGAGTTCCTTGATCGCCTGGTCAGCGTTTCGCTGCCGCGCGTGCGTGACTTCCGTGGTATTTCCGGACGCTCGTTCGATGGCCGAGGCAACTACAACTTCGGTGTCAAGGAACAGATCATTTTCCCGGAAATCGAATTCGATCAGGTCGATGCGTTGCGCGGCATGGACATCGCCATTGGCACCACGGCCAAGACCGATGCCGAGGCGCGTGCGCTGCTCGAAGCCTTCGGTTTCCCGTTCCGCAACTGATTCAACAGCAGGATACAGAACAGATGGCAAAGACAAGCATGGTCGAGCGTGAGCACAAGCGTAAGAAGCTGGTGCAACGCTATGCCAAGAAGCGTGCCGAACTGAAGGCGGTGCTGATCGATCCGGACGCGTCCTATGAGGCGAAGATGGAAGCCAGCGTCAAACTGCAGAAGCTGCCGCGTGACTCCTCGCCCGTGCGTGCGCGCAACCGCTGCGCGCTGACTGGTCGTCCCCGTGGTGTCTACCAGAAGTTCGGTCTGGGCAGGAACAAGCTGCGCGAGGCGACCATGCGGGGCGATGTACCCGGGCTGCGCAAGGGCAGCTGGTAACCGCTGGCAGCAAGCCAGCCAGTACAAGAGCGCCGGCCCGATTGTGGGCCTGGCACGCAAGTTGACGCGGCGGCGACGCCGGTTTCGGCTGCGGCGCCATCATTAGAGGCGGATATCGGTGCTGCAGAATATTCTTTGAAGGAATTGCATCCATGAGCATGACTGATCCCATCGCCGACATGTTTTCGCGCATCAAGAATGCGCAGGGCGCTCGCAAGAAGAGCGTGCGCATGCCGGCTTCCAACCTGAAGGCGCAGATTGCCCAGGTCCTCAAGAGCGAAGGCTACATTGCCGATTACAGCACCCGCGAGGTCGGCACGGGCAAGAAGGAGATGGAAGTTCTCCTCAAGTACTTCGAAGGCCGTCCGGTGATCGACCGGCTGGACCGTTACAGCCGGCCTGGTCTGCGTCAGTACCGCGGCAAGAACGACGTGCCGAAGGTGCTTGGTGGCCTGGGTGTGAGCATCGTGACCACCTCGTCGGGTGTGATGACCGACGCGCAGGCGCGCAGCAAGGGCCTGGGTGGCGAGATCATCGCCATGGTCGCCTGAGGAGATAGAAGATGTCACGAGTCGCAAAAATGCCAATCACCCTGCCCAAGGGTGTCGAACTCCAGATCGGCGAGGAGCAGATCCAGGTCAAGGGCCCGATGGGCAACCTCAATGGCCCGCGCCCTGAGGGCATCGATGTCGTCCTGGAGGACGGCACGGTGCGCGTCAGCGCCCGCAACGATGCCGACTGGGCGATGGCCGGTACCCTGCGCTCCCTGGTCGAGAACATGACCATCGGTGTCAGCGAGGGTTACCAGCGCAAGCTGGAACTGGTCGGCGTGGGTTACCGCGCCGCCATGCAGGGCAAGGATCTCAATCTGAGCCTGGGTTTTTCCCACCCGGTGGTGTTCAAGGCCCCCGAGGGCGTGACCCTGGAGACGCCGACCCAGACCGAGATCCTGATCAAGGGCACGGACAAGCAGCGGGTCGGTCAGGCCGCCGCGGATATCCGGTCATTCCGTCCGCCCGAGCCGTACAAGGGCAAGGGAATTCGTTATTCCGGCGAGAAGATCGTCATGAAGGAAGCCAAGAAGGCCTGATGCGGAGATGAGCAACGTGGACAAGAACCAATCCCGCCTGCGCCGTGCCAAGCGCACCCGCATTCATATCCGCGACCTGGGCATGGCGCGCCTGAGCGTGCACCGCACCGGGCAGCATATCTACGCCCAGGTGTTCAGTGCCCAGGGTGACACCGTGGTTGCTGCCGCCTCGACCTTGCAGAAGTCGGTGCGCGATGGCCTCAACGGCACCAAGAACAAGGATGCGGCCATCGCCGTGGGTCGCGCCGTGGCCGAGGCTGCCCTGGCCAAGGGTGTCGACCAGGTCGCCTTCGACCGGTCCGGTTACCGCTACCACGGTCGGGTCAAGGCCCTGGCCGACGCGGCCCGCGAAGCCGGCCTGAAGTTCTGATCACCGATTCGAGATAACAAGTTATGGCTATTCAACGCGACAACCGCGACAAGAACGACGACGGCATGATCGAAAAGCTGATCTCCGTGAACCGTGTTTCCAAGACGGTGAAGGGTGGACGGATTTTCGGCTTTGCCGCGTTGACCGTGGTCGGTGATGGTGCCGGCAAGGTCGGCTTTGGCTACGGAAAGGCGCGCGAAGTGCCGTTGGCGATCCAGAAGTCGATGGAACGGGCGCGCAAGAACATGGTCGATGTGGCCCTCAATGAGGGCACGATCTGGTATCCGGTCACCGCCGTGCACGGTGCTGCCAAGGTATTCATGCAGCCGGCTGCCGAAGGTACCGGCGTGATCGCCGGTGGCGCCATGCGCGCGGTCTTCGAGGTCGTGGGCGTGCGCAACATCCTGTCCAAGGCCCAAGGCTCGCGCAATCCGATCAACCTGGTGCGGGCTACCGTTTACGGTCTGCGGGACATGGCATCGCCGGCCCGCATCGCGGCCAAGCGCGGAAAGAAAGTAGAGGAGCTGATCGGTGGCAATTGATAACGACAAGACGGTCAAGGTGCGCCTGGTCAAGAGCCTGCGTGGCTGCCAGCAGCGGCACCGTCTGAGCGTGCGTGCGCTGGGTCTGCGCAAGATCAACGACGTACGTGAACTGAAGGATTCCCCCAGTGTGCGCGGCCTGATCAACCAGGTCGGCTACCTGATCCAAATCGAGGGCTAAGGACATGCGTCTGAACGACATTTCACCGGCCAAGGGTGCCCGCAAGGAACGTACCCGCGTTGGCCGTGGCATCGGTTCGGGCCTGGGCAAGACCGCCGGCCGTGGCCACAAGGGCCAGCATTCCCGTTCCGGCAAGGGCAAGGTCAAGGCCGGCTTCGAAGGCGGCCAGATGCCGCTGCAGCGTCGCCTGCCCAAGATCGGCTTCCGCTCCCGGACCAGCCACGAGTGCGACCAGGTGATGCTCTACCAGCTGGAAGCCCTGGCACTGGACAGCGTCGATTTCGCCGCGCTGCAGGCGGCAGGTCTGGTCAGTCGTCTTGCCGTGCGCGCCAAGATCGTCAAGAAGGGTGAACTCAGCCGTGCCTTGGCAATCAAGGGCGTGGCCGTTACCGCCGGTGCCCGCGAGGCCATCCTCGCCGCCGGCGGCAGCGTCGAGTAAACCCACATCATCGGAATATCGGAGTCGTCGTGGCGATAAATACGCCCAAGGCAGGAGCCCTGGCCGGACTTGGCAAGCTGACCGAATTGCGTCAGCGCCTGATGTTCGTGATTGGTGCCCTGATTGTCTATCGCCTGGGAACCTTCATCCCGGTTCCCGGGGTCAATCCGGAAGCCATGGCCCAGTTCATGGACCAGCAAAGCGGCACCATCGTCGACATGTTCAACATGTTTTCCGGTGGTGCTCTGGAGCGGTTCTCGATCTTCGCCATCGGCATCATTCCGTACATCTCGGCCTCGATCATCGTGCAGTTGATGGCGGCCGTGCTGCCCAGCCTGCAGGCGGTGAAGAAGGAAGGCGAGTCCGGCCGGCGCAAGCTGACCCAGTGGACCCGCTACGGTACCGTCGGGCTGGCCGCTTTCCAGGCCGCCGGCGTCGCCATCGCACTGCAGAATCAGGGTCTTGGCAGTGGCATGTCCGTGGTCATCAACCCGGGCGCAGGCTTCGTCTTCAGTGCCGTGGTCGGGCTCACCGCCGGCACCATGTTCCTGATGTGGCTGGGTGAGCAGATCACCGAGCGCGGTGTTGGCAACGGTATTTCGCTGATCATCTTCGCCGGCATCGTGGCCGGGCTGCCGTCGGGCATCGCCGCCACCCTGGAGCTGGCACGCAATGGCGACCTCAGTCCGCTGACGGTAATGATGATTCTGGTGCTGGTCCTGGGAGTCACCCTGTTCGTGGTGTTCATGGAGCGTGCCCAGCGCCGGATACCGGTCAACTATGCGCGCCGCCAGGGCGGGCGCAACGCCTACATGAACCAGAGTTCGCATCTGCCGCTGAAGTTGAACATGGCCGGCGTCATTCCTGCCATCTTCGCCTCCAGCATCATCCTGTTCCCGGCTACCGCCGCCTCGTGGTTCGGCAGCGGTACCGGCACCGGGATCCTGCAGACGATCTCCAACGCGCTGTCGCCGGGCGAGCTGTTGTACCTGGTGCTGTATGGCGGCCTGATTGCCGGATTCACCTTCTTCTATACCGCCATCGTCTTCAATTCGCAGGAGACGGCGGAGAACCTGAAGAAGTCCGGTGCATTGATACCGGGCATCCGGCCTGGCAAGGCCACTGCGGACTACATCGACGGTGTCCTCACCCGGCTGACCACCGCGGGTGCGGCCTACATGGTGGCGGTCTGCCTGTTGCCTGAATTCATGCGCTCGGGCTGGAACGTGCCGTTCTATTTCGGCGGTACCTCGCTGCTGATCGTGGTGGTGGTGGTCATGGACTTCACCTCACAGATCCAGTCGCACCTGATGTCACATCAGTATGAGAGCCTTCTGAAGAAGGCGAACCTCAAGGGTTATGGCCGCACCCGGGCTTGAGTGGCGAAAGCTGCTTGTGGTCCATGGCGGGGCTGTAGTATAATTTTTTGTTCACTGCGCTTTAGTGAGATTCGGAGACGCAACGCATGGCGCGTATCGCAGGTGTCAATCTTCCGATCCAGAAACATGTCTGGATCGGTCTTACCAGTATTTACGGGATCGGCCGGTCTAGCGCCAGGAAGGTCTGCCAGGACGCAGGCGTCCAGGAAACCACGAAGATCCGCGACCTGACCGAAGCCGAGGTTGAAAGCCTGCGCGCCGAGATCGGAAAGTTGGCTGTCGAGGGTGATCTGCGGCGCGAGAATGCGATGAGCATCAAGCGTCTGATCGACTTGGGCACCTTCCGCGGCCTGCGTCACCGCAAGGGCCTGCCGCTGCGCGGCCAGCGCACCCGGACCAACGCACGCACCCGCAAGGGCCCGCGTCGTCCGATCCGCAAGTAATTCCACCGGTTTCAGGGTGCAATCTTCTGGCCGGCCGTGAGGCCGGCCACGCGCCCGGGCCGATAAAAGCAACAGTCACCAGGAACGGCATCATCATGAGCAAGCCGGCAGCCGCCAAGGGCAAGAAAAGGATCAAGCGGGTCGTGACCGACGGAGTCGTGCACGTCCAAGCATCCTTCAATAATACCATCGTCACCATTACCGATCGCCAAGGCAATGCCTTGTCGTGGGCCACGGCCGGCGGCGCCGGTTTCCGCGGGTCGCGCAAGTCGACCCCGTTCGCTGCCCAGGTGGCCGCCGAGAAGGCCGGCCGTGTTGCGGTCGACTACGGCGTCAAGAACGTCGATGTCCGGATCAAGGGCCCAGGCCCGGGTCGGGAATCGGCCGTGCGTTCGCTGAACGCGCTGGGCATCAAGGTCCTGAGCATCACCGACATCACCCCGATTCCGCACAACGGTTGCCGGCCGCCCAAGCGCCGCCGCGTCTAAGGAAGTACCCACATGGCACGTTACATTGGCCCCACCTGCAAGCTGGCCCGGCGCGAAGGCGCCGACCTGGGCCTGAAGAGCCCGGCCCGCGGTATTGAATCCAAGTGCAAGTTCGAGCAGAAGCCCGGTCAGCACGGCATCACCAGCCGGCGGCCGAAGCTGTCTGACTATGCGCTCCAGCTGCGTGAGAAGCAGAAGGTCAAGCGCATGTACGGACTGCTGGAAAAGCAGTTCCACAACTACTACACCAAGGCGTCGACCCGCAAGGGCAACACCGGCGAGAACCTGCTGCAGATGCTGGAAACGCGTCTGGACAACGTCGTCTACCGGATGGGATTTGCGGTCACCCGCGCCCAGGCCCGGCAGCTGGTGTCGCACAAGGGTGTGATGGTCAATGGCCGCAGCGTGAACCTGCCGTCGTACACCGTCAAGGATGGCGACGAGATCGCCATCCACGAGCGGGCCAAGAGCCAGCTGCGCATCCAGGAGTCGCTGACCCTGGCCGAGCAGATGAACCTGGTGCCCGCCTGGATCGAAGTTGATGCCAAGAAGATGACCGGCGAGTTCAAGTCCACACCCGAGCGGATCGACCTGCCTGCCGACATCAACGAAAGCCTCATCATCGAGCTTTACTCAAAGTAATCGGAAATTCGGAGAAAGCCTGAATGGCAAGTTCCTCCATCAATATTCTCAGTCCCCGCGGTGTCACCGTGGAGAAGCTGGGCCCGCACCGGGCCAAGGTTGTGGTTGAGCCGCTGGAGCGCGGTTTTGGCCACACCCTGGGCAACGCGTTGCGTCGTGTCCTGCTGTCATCCATCCCCGGTGCTGCCGTGGTTGAGGCCGAGATCGACGGCGTCCTGCACGAATACACCACCGTGGAAGGGCTCCAGGAAGATGTACTGGAGGTGCTGCTCAACCTCAAGGACGTCGCCATCCTCCTTAACGGACGTGATGAGACCATGGTCGAGCTCAGCCGCAAGGGCACGGGCGTGATCACGGCAGGCGACATCCAGGGCGATGCCAGTGTCGAGATCGTCAATCCCGACCATGTCATCGCGCACCTGACCAAGGATATCGACTTCAGCATGCGTCTGAAGATCGTCCGCGGCCTGGGTTACCAGCCGGCGACCTCACGCGAAGAGGATGACGAGTCGCGCCCGATCGGACGCCTGCAGCTGGATGCTTCGTTCTGCCCGGTCCGCCGCGTCGCCTATGAAGTCGATGCCGCCCGTGTCGAACAGCATACCGATCTGGACCGGCTGATCCTGGACGTGGAAACCAACGGCACCATCGAGGCCGAGGACGCGGTACGCCAGGCGGCCGAGATCCTGGCCCACCAGATCTCGATCTTCGGCGATTTCTCCCGTGTCGAGCCAGAAGCCTCCCGTGATGAAGCCGCGGGCTTCGACCCGATGCTGCTGCGCCCGATCGACGACCTGGAGCTGACCGTGCGATCGGCCAACTGCCTGAAGGCCGAGAGCATCTACTACATCGGCGACCTTATCCAGCGCTCGGAGGTCGAGCTGCTCAAGACCCCGAACCTGGGCAAGAAATCGCTTACCGAGATCAAGGATGTGCTCGCCGCCCACGGCCTGTCTTTGGGCATGAAGCTTGAGAACTGGCCGCCGGCCGGTCTTGGCTCGGGCATGATGGCCGGCTGAGGCCGGCCGGTAAAACCACAAGAAACACCTGAGGAATCACAGCCATGCGCCACCGCAATTCCGGACGCAAGTTCAGCCGTACCAGCAGTCATCGCGACATGATGTTCCGCAATATGTCGGCGAGCCTGATCGAGCATGAAATCATCAAGACCACCCTGCCCAAGGCCAAGGAACTGCGCCGGATTGCCGAGCCGCTGATCACCCTGGCCAAGTCCGACGGCGTGGCCAATCGCCGCCTGGCGTTTTCCCGGTTGCGCAGCAAGGAAGCGGTGGGCAAGCTGTTTGTTGAGCTGGGCCCGCGTTACCAGGCCCGCCCCGGCGGATACCTGCGTATCCTCAAGTGCGGCAACCGTCCGGGTGACAATGCGCCGATGGCGTACGTTGAGTTGGTTGACCGGCCGGATGCCGACGCCGCGACGGCCGCCAGCGACGATTGATCGCTTGACGATTGAAGGCTTTCGAACAGCCCGGAGCGGGGAACCTCTCCGGGCTTTGTCGTTTTCCGGCTTCCGCTCCACCTGATCCGCGGGCCAGCCGCAGCGGGCCGCGACACCGGCATCGGCGGGTGAGTGCCGGCTTTCCGGCACGGGTATCCTGCCGTTGCCGGATAGCGCGACACCTGACAGTGAGTGCCTGATGGGCCGGATTCAGTCGCGACACTGGCGCGGCCTGACCTGGCAATGCAAAGGAAGATCACCATGATTTCTTATCGCAGCGCGTGTGCAATCGGCTTCCTGGCCTGCGTTGGGCTCATGACCTATGCCCTGTACGCGCAGCATGGGCTGGGCCTGGAGCCCTGTCCGCTGTGCATCTTCCAGCGTGTGGCGGTGATCGCCACCGGCCTGGTGTTCCTGGCCGGCAGCCTTCACGGCCCCAGGGCTGGCGGGCGCTGGCTGTATGGCGGCCTGGCGGCATTGGCCGCCAGTATCGGCGCCGGCATCGCCGGACGGCACGTCTGGCTGCAATCGTTGCCGGCTGAAGATGTGCCGGCCTGCGGCCCGGGTCTGGACTATATGATGGAGGCGTTTCCGCTGCAGCAGGTGTTGCGCCGGGTGTTCAGCGGTTCGGGCGAATGTGCGCAGATCGACTGGACCTTCCTGGGCCTGTCGATGCCGACTTGGACTCTGGTGTGTTTCATTGGCCTGGTGGCGTGGGCACTGGCCATGCCCCTGCTGTCGCGGCCGCGGGCATGAGCGGCAAGCCCCTGCCGGCGGTGCAGACCGTCGCCCCGGCGGCCGACTGGCAGCCGGACAGCTGGCGCGGCCATCCGGCCAGTCAGCAACCCCGTTACGACGATCCGGTGCAGCTGCAGCGGGCCATGGAGCAGCTGGCTGGATTGCCGCCACTGGTATCGTCGGCTGAGATTCTGGGCCTGAAGCAGCAACTGGCGGCCGCGGCCGCCGGCCGCGGCTTCCTGCTCCAGGGCGGCGACTGCGCCGAAAGCTTCGATGACTGCCGGGCACCGGTGGTCGCCGACCGGCTCAAGATCCTGTTGCAGATGAGTCTGGTGCTGGTGCACGGCCTGCAGATGCCGGTGTTGCGCGTGGGCCGCTTTGCCGGCCAGTATGCCAAGCCGCGGTCAGCCGATATCGAAACCCGCGACGGCGTGAGCCTGCCCAGCTACCGCGGCGATATGGTCAATGGCGATGCCTTCGACGCGGCCAGCCGTCGTCCTGACCCGGCGCGTCTGGTCCAGGCCCATGCCTATTCGGCAATGACGCTGAACTTTGTAAGGGCATTGATCGATGGCGGTTTCGCCGACCTGCACCATCCCGAGTACTGGGATCTTGCCTGGGTCCGGCACTCGCCCCTGGAGGCCGAATACCGGCGCCTGGTCGACAACATTGGCGAGTCGATCCGGTTCATGGAAACCCTGGTCGGCGATGCCCTGCCGGGCCTGAACCGGGCCAACTTCTATACCTCGCATGAGGCCCTGGTGCTGCCCTACGAGCAGGCCGCAACCCGGCAGGTGCCGCGGCAGTGGGGTTGGTTCAACCTGGGTACGCATTACCCGTGGATCGGCATGCGTACGGCCGACCTGGAGGGTGCCCACGTCGAGTATTTCCGCGGCATCCGCAACCCGATCGCGGTCAAGGTCGGACCGGCAATGACCGCCGAGCAGCTGTTGCGGCTGGTCGACCGCCTGGACCCGGACAACGAACCCGGCCGGCTGACCCTGATCCATCGCATGGGTGCCGGCCAGATAAGCCAGTGCCTGCCGCCGTTGTTGCAGGCGATCCGGCGCAGCGGCCGGCAGCTACTGTGGTGCTGTGATCCGATGCACGGCAATACCGAGACCGTGGCCGGCGGCATCAAGACCCGCCGCTTCGATACCATCCGGAGCGAGCTCGAGCTGGCCTTCGACCTGCATGCACAGGCCGGTACGCGCCTGGGCGGTGTCCATCTGGAACTGACCGCCGACAACGTTACCGAGTGCCTGGGCGGTGCCCGGGATCTGGCCGAGGCAGATCTGGCCCGTGCCTACCGGTCGCGGGTGGATCCGCGCCTTAACTACGAGCAGGCGCTGGAACTGGCGATGCTGATCGTGCGCAAGCACCGACAGGACAGGCAGCCCACAGTGGCGTGAGTCGGGCAGGGTCCGCGACCGCTGCCGCCGCGCCGGCGGACGGCAGGGTGCGATGCTGCGATCGGGTAGTGGTTCAGGCCGCCTGACGGCTGGCGCGCTTGCGGTCGTTCTCGGTCAGCAGCTTCTTGCGCAGGCGGATCGTCTTCGGCGTCACCTCGACCAATTCGTCGTCGTCGATGAACTCCAGCGCCTGTTCCAGCGACATCTTCACCGGCGGCGTCAGGGCAATGGCATCGTCTTTGCCGGAAGCGCGGACATTGGTCAGCTGCTTCTCGCGCAACGCATTCACGGTCAGGTCGTTGTCCTTGGCGTGGATGCCAACCAGCATGCCCTGGTAGATCTCCTCACCGGCATGGACCAGCATCCGGCCGCGCTCCTGCAGGCCCATCAGTGCGTATCCGGGTGCGCGCCCCTGGCCATTGGAGATCATCACGCCGTTGTTGCGCTGGCCGATGGCGCCGTCGCTGCGGGGGCCGTAATGGTCGAAGATGTGGAACAGCTGTCCGCTGCCCGAGGTCTGGGTCTTGAATTCGTTCTGGAAGCCGATCAGGCCGCGCGCCGGAATCTGGTATTCCAGCCGCACCCGACCCTTGCCGTCCAGCTCCATGTTCTTGAGCTGGCCCTTGCGCGCGCCGAGCCGTTCCATGATGCCGCCCTGGTGCTGTTCCTCGATGTCCACCACCAGCTGCTCGTAGGGTTCCATGGCCACGCCGTCGACTTCCCGGATGATCACTTCCGGGCGCGACACACCCAGCTCGTAGCCTTCCCGGCGCATGGTTTCGATCAGCACCGACAGGTGCAGCTCGCCGCGGCCGGAAACCTTGAACTTGTCCGGATCCTCGGTGTCCTCCACGCGCAGGGCGACGTTGTGCAGGGACTCGCGCAACAGCCGCTCACGGATCTGCCGGCTGGTCAGGAATTTGCCGCCGGAATGGTCCTTGTGCCCGGCGAACGGCGAATTGTTGACGCCAAAGGTCATGCTGATCGTCGGCTCGTCCACGCTCAGCGCAGGCAGTGCCTCGGGCACATCCGGGTCGGTAAGGGTGTCGGAAATACCCAGGCCTTCGATACCGGAGATGGCGATGATGTCCCCGGCGTGCGCCTGGGCCACGTCATAGCGTTCCAGGCCAAGGAAGCCAAGCACCTGCAGCACCTTGCCGCTGCGCTTGCGGCCATGTCGGTCGATCGCGGCGACCGGCGAGTTCGGCCGCAGGGTGCCGCGCTGGATGCGGCCGATGCCGATCAGGCCGACATAGCTGTTGTAATCCAGCTGACTGATGCGCATCTGGAACGGCCCGTCCGGGTCCACCGCCGGCGCCGGCACGTGGGCCATGATCGCCTCGTACAACGGCTCCATGTTGCCTGAGCGCGCGTCCGACTGGTCACTGGCGTAACCGTTCAGCCCGGATGCGTAGATGACCGGGAAGTCCAGTTGCTCGTCGCTGGCGCCCAGGCTGTCGAACAGGTCGAAGGTCTGGTCCAGCGCCCAGTCCGGCCGTGCCCCCGGGCGGTCGATCTTGTTGATCACCACGATCGGACGAAAGCCCATCGCAAATGCCTTCTGGGTCACGAAGCGGGTTTGCGGCATCGGCCCATCCATGGCATCGACCAGGATCAACACCGAATCCACCATCGACAGCACGCGCTCGACCTCGCCGCCGAAGTCGGCGTGGCCGGGCGTGTCGACGATATTGATGCGGTTGCCGTTCCAGTCGATGGCCGTGTTCTTGGCCAGGATGGTGATGCCGCGTTCCTTCTCCTGGTCGTTGCTGTCCATCACCCGCTCAACCGGTTCGGCGCGGGCGCTGAACGTGCCGGACTGGCGCAGGAGCTGGTCGACGAGGGTGGTCTTGCCGTGGTCGACATGGGCGACGATGGCGATGTTGCGCAGATTCTTGTGGCTCATGGGTTCGCCCGTAGGGGCTGTCAAAGGCTGATCGGGCCTCATTATAACTGTTGACGGCCGTGCTTGCTGCGGCGCAACAAGTCGGGCATGGCTGCCGGTCAGCGGTGTCGGCTGAACGGATGCCGGTGCCGGCTCTGTCATACTGTCGGCCGTTTTTTCCACCTTCGCCCTGCGGCCTTCGCTGCTGCGGGGATTCCCCAATCAATGGAGTGCCCATGTCCAACCTGAGCGCAACCTTCAATACCGCTCGCGGCCCGATCCGGCTGCGCCTGTTCGCCGAGCAGGCGCCGGTGACCGTCGCCAACTTCGTCAACCTGGCCCGGCGCGGCTTCTACGATGGCCTGAACTTCCACCGGGTGATCCCCGATTTCATGGTCCAGGGCGGTTGCCCGCAGGGCACCGGCACCGGCGGCCCCGGCTACCGCTTCGAGGACGAGTGCCGCCCCGAACTGCGTCATGACAAGCCCGGCATCCTGTCGATGGCCAACGCCGGCCCCGGCACCAATGGCTCGCAGTTCTTCATCACCCATGGCGCCACGCCGTGGCTGGATGGCAAGCACACGGTCTTTGGTGAGGTCGTCGATGGCCAGGACCAGGCTGTGGTCGACGCCATCAGCCAGGGTGACCGGATCGAGTCGGTGACCATCCAGGGTGATGCCGATGCCCTGCTGGAAGCACAATCCGCGCGCGTTGCCGAATGGAACAAGGCCCTGGGCTGAGCCCTCGCAATCCTCGCCGCCAGCCCGGCGCCGGTCCTGCCCTGGTGGGCTGCCGATGCCCCAGACCGGCGCTCGCTGCCGGCGGCTGGTTACCCTTCAGAGCTGGCTGGCGTTGCGGCCGCCCGGCGGACGGCTCGACGCCCCGGCACGGTAGCGTTACCATCCGGGCCGTTTTGTGCGCTGCGGGAACGGGCAGCGCCGCGTGGTAAAATCCGCAACCCGCTTATCCGGTGGAGATCTCAATGCCCCAGTTTGCCCAGCGCGTGGGACGCGCCAAGCCCAGCGCCATCATGATTGTTGCCGAGAAAGCCCGGGCGCTGAAGGCCGCCGGCCGCGACATCATCAGCTTTTCCATTGGTGTGCCCAATTTCCTGCCCGGCCCACATGTCTACGAAGCTGCCCGGCAGGCGCTGGATCATGACACCGGCCAGTACGGTTCCAACCGCGGCCGCAACGACCTGCTCGACGCCTTCCTGGGGCACCTGCGTGGCCTGGGCATGGAGGGTTACCAGCGCAGCAACTGCGCCGTCGCCGTCGGCGCCAAGCATGTGCTGTATAACCTGGCCGAGGCGCTGCTCGATGAAGGCGACACCATTGCCTTCCCGACGCCCTACTGGACCAGTTACCTGGACATTGCCGAGATCGTCGGCGCCAATGTCCAGCTGCTGCCGTGCCCGCCGGAGAACGAGTACAAGCTGACGCCCGAACAGCTCGACCAGGCGCTGGCCAGCAAGCCGCGCGTGTTCCTGTTCAACAATCCGTCCAACCCGACCGGCATGGTCTACAGCCGCGACGAGATTGCCGCGCTGGCCAAGGTGCTTGTCCGGCATCCCGACACTTGGGTGATCACCGACGATATTTACAACTCGATGGTCTTCGACGGTGTCGGCTACCACAACTTCGTCCAGTGCGAGCCGGCGCTGCGTGAGCGGGTGATCTTCGTTGATTCGTTGTCCAAGACCTACGGCATGCCCGGCTGGCGCGTGGGCCTGATGGCCGGCCCCGAATCCGTGGCCCAGGCCCTGGTCACGCTCAACTCCAACCACATCACCAGTCTGCCCGAAGTGGTCACCGCCGCGGCCGTCGCCGCGTTGTCGGGCCCGCAGGATGTGCCGCAGCAAAAATGTGCCGAGTTCCAGTCCCGGCGCGACCAGGTGCTGGCCGCGATGCGCGCCATTCCCGGGGTCGTCTGCCCCAGGCCGCAGGGCGCGTTCTATGTCTTCCCCGATATTTCCTTTGCCTACGGCCGCAGCCATGGCCAGGTGAAGATCGGCAATGACATCGACCTGTGCCAGGCGCTGCTGGAGATCAAGGGCGTGGCCTGCGTGCCCGGCAGCGCCTTCGGCGAACCGCGCGCAATGCGCATCAGCTACACCTGCCCGGCCGAGCAGCTGCCCGAGGGCCTGCGCCGGATCCAGGAATTCTTCGCTGAACTGAAGTGACTGACCGGCCCCTTGCCACGTGTCCGTTTCGCCACGCCTGCTGTTCCTGATCGCCGGAGCCCTGTTCCTGGCGGTGCTGTTCTGGCCCGGGCGCAACAGCTCGGCCGTGGCCCAGGCGCGGGCGCTGGTCGGTGATGAGCCGGTGCTGATGTTCAGCGCCAACTGGTGCGGCTATTGCAAACGCCTGCGCACCGACCTGGACCGCGCCGGGATCGCATTCACCGAGCTGGACATCGAGGCCAGCACCAACAACAACCGCGCCTGGCGCCTGCTGGGTGGCCGTGCCGTGCCGTTCACCCTGGTCGGTGAGCGGGTGGTCAGCGGCTATGCCCCGCAACGCATCCTGGAGCTGGCCGCCGCGCCGCGCTGAGCCGCACTCCTTCCGCTTCGTTACCGCAGCAAGAGACTTCCCATGAAAACTCCCGTACGTGTCGCCGTCACCGGCGCCGCCGGCCAGATCGGCTACTCCCTGCTGTTCCGCATCGCCTCCGGCGAAATGCTGGGCAAGGACCAGCCGGTGATCCTGCAACTGCTCGAGCTGCCGCTGGACAAGGCGCAGGCGGCCCTGCATGGCGTGATCATGGAACTTGAGGATTGCGCCTTCCCGCTCCTGGCCGGTGTCACCGGCAGTGACGATCCGGACGTGGCGTTCAAGGATGCCGATGTCGCCCTGCTGGTCGGCGCCCGCCCGCGTGGGCCGGGCATGGAGCGCAAGGACCTGCTGCTGGAGAACGCCAAGATCTTTACCGCCCAGGGGGCGGCGCTGAACAAGGTCGCCAGCCGCAACGTCAAGGTGCTGGTGGTCGGCAACCCGGCCAATACCAATGCCTACATCGCCATGCGTTCGGCGCCGGACCTGCCGCCGGAAAACTTCACCGCCATGCTGCGCCTGGACCACAACCGGGCCTTGAGCCAGATGGCCGGCAAGGCCGGGGTGGCCGTCGGCGACATCCGCAACCTTATCGTGTGGGGCAACCACAGCCCGACCATGTATCCGGATTACCGTTTTGCCACGGTGGCCGGCGATTCGCTGCGCGAGCGCATCGGCGATGAGGAATGGAACCGCGAGGTATTCATTCCCACCGTCGGCAAACGCGGCGCGGCGATCATCGAGGCGCGCGGCCTGTCCTCGGCGGCGTCGGCGGCCAATGCCGCCATCGACCACATGCACGACTGGCTGCTGGGAAGCGGCGGGGAATGGGTGACCATGGGCGTGCCGTCCGATGGCAGCTACGGCATCCCCGAGGGACTGATCTACGGCATGCCGGTGGTCTGCATGCCCGGCGGCGACTACACCGTGGTCACCGATCTGGAGCTGGACGCCTTCAGCCGCGAGCGCATGGACATCACCCTGGCCGAGCTGGAAGAAGAGCGCGACGGCGTCGCCCATCTGCTGGGCTGAGCCTTCGTCCGGGTGATTGCCTGCTGTCGGAAGACCGCCGGCGGGCAGGTCCACGTGTTGACGCCCGGTCCGTGCGCAGGTCTGGCCGGCAGGCATTGATCCAGGGTCAGCGGCTGCCAGGTCGGGTTGGCGCATGGCCGGCACGGCCGCGCGTCCGTGCACGCCAGGCGGTCCGGGCTAAAATGGCCGGTCCGTTGTCGAGCAATCCGCCTGTTAGATCCGCCAATCCAACCCACCACTTGGAGTCGTCATGAGCACAGCCGCCAGCGCCGGCGCCCGTTTCCGCGCCGCCCTGACCGAGGAATCGCCGCTGCAGGTGATGGGCGCGATCACCGCCTACGCCGGCCTGATGGCCAAGCGTGTCGGCTATCGGGCCCTGTACCTGTCCGGCGGCGGTGTTGCGGCCAATTCGCTGGGCATGCCCGACCTGGGCATCAGCACCATGGAAGACGTGCTCACCGATGCCCGCCGCATCGTCGATGCCACCGGCATGCCGCTGCTGGCCGACATCGACACCGGCTGGGGCGGCGCCTTCAACATTGCCCGCACCATCCGTTCGTTCATCAACGTCGGCGTGGCAGCCGTGCACATGGAAGACCAGGTCGGCCAGAAGCGCTGCGGTCACCGGCCGGGCAAGGAAGTGGTGAGTACGGCGGAGATGGTCGACCGGATCAAGGCTGCCGTCGATGCCCGCACCGATGCCGGCTTCGTGATCATGGCGCGTACCGATGCCGCCGCTACCGAGGGCATCGACGCGGCCATCGAGCGTGCCGTGGCCTATGTCGAAGCCGGCGCCGACATGATCTTCCCCGAGGCGATGAAGACCCTGGACGATTACCGCCGGGTCAAGGCGGCGGTGCAGGTGCCGGTGCTGGCCAACCTGACCGAGTTCGGCAGCACGCCGTTCTTCACCACCGACGAGCTGCACAGTGCCGGCGTCGACATCGCCCTGTACTGCTGCGGTGCCTATCGCGCCATGAACAAGGCCGCGCTGAATTTCTACCAGACGGTGCGCCACGAGGGCACCCAGAAAAACCTCATCGACACCCTGCAGACGCGCGATGAGCTGTACGACTTCCTGGGCTACCACGCCTACGAGGACAAGCTCGACCAGCTCTTTGCCCGCGACCGCACCGACAGCCAGTGAAGGAGAGTTCCATGACGCAATCCGCCAGCACGCCGCGCCCGGTGAAAAAGTCCGTGGCCCTGAGCGGCACCGCCGCCGGCAATACCGCCCTGTGCACGGTCGGCCTGACCGGCAACGACCTGGCCTACCGCGGCTATGACATCAAGGATCTGGCCGCCGGCGCCACCTTCGAGGAAGTGGCGCACCTGCTGGTCCATGGCAGCCTGCCCACGTTGGCCCAGCTGGCCGCCTACCGCACCAAGCTGGCCCGCCTGCGTGGCCTGCCGGCGATCGTCCAGGACGCGCTGGAACTGGTGCCGGCCAACGCCCATCCGATGGATGTGCTGCGCACCGGCGCTTCGGTGCTGGGCACGGTGCTGCCCGAAGACCCGCGGCAGCCGGAGGCCGGCGCGCGCGACATCGCCGACCGGCTGATGGCCAGTTTCGGTTCCATGCTGCTGTACTGGTGGCACTTCACCCGCAATGGCCGCCGCATCGAGGTCGAAACCGATGACGACTCCATCGCCGGCCACTTCCTGCACCTGCTGCATGGCCGTGCGCCCAGCCGGCTGCATGAGCGCGCCCTGGACCAGTCGCTGATCCTGTACGCCGAGCATGAATTCAATGCCAGCACCTTCACCGCCCGGGTGATTGCCGGTACCGGTTCGGACATGCATTCGGCCATCGCCGGTGCCATCGGCGCCCTGCGCGGGCCCAAGCATGGCGGCGCCAACGAGGTCGCCATGGACATCATCAGCCGCTACGACAACGCCGACGAGGCCGAAGCCGACATCCGCGCCCGGGTCGAGCGGCGCGAGATCGTCATCGGCTTCGGCCATCCGGTCTACACCATCGGTGACCCGCGCAACCCGATCATCAAGGACATCTCCCGCAGCCTGTGCCGGGACGGCGGCAACCCGGTGCTGTTCGAGATCTCCGAGCGCATCGAGACGCTGATGTGGGAGATGAAGAAGATGTTCCCCAACCTGGACTGGTACAGCGCCTCCAGCTACCACATGATGGGCGTGCCGACACCGATGTTCACGCCGCTGTTCGTGATCGCGCGGACCTCGGGCTGGGCCGCACACGTCATCGAGCAGCGCCAGGACGGCAAGATCATCCGCCCCAGCGCCAATTACACCGGTCCGGAAAACCAGGTGTTCGTGCCGCTGGCCGAACGCGGCTGAGCGCGACCGGCTTCAGGCCTGGCCTTCGGCGTTCAGGGCGACCTGAACGCCGGGGTCGGCATCCAGCCGCGCCTTGAACGCGGCCAGGTGATCCAGGCCGCCGGTGTCGACGCCGGTGGCCGCCGCCCAGCGCAGCACGACATACAGGTAGGGGTCGGCAATCGAGCGTTGCCCGCCAGCCAGCCAGGACTGGCCGGCCAGATGGCGGTCGAGCCGCTCCAGTAGGCCGCGCACGTTCCGGCGCGCCTGTTCCTGCAGGGCCTCATGCTGCGCCTCGTCGGCCAGGAAGCGATGCGGCGCGAACAGCGGCAGGAAGCTCTTGTGCAGGTCGGAGTTGATGAAGGCCAGCCAGCGGTTGACCTCGGCGCGGCCACGGGGCGTGCCGTCGCCGGCCAGGCCGGCTTCGGGAAAACGGTCGGCCAGGTAATTGAGGATGGCGACATTCTCGGTCAGCACCCAGCCGTCGTCGTCGACGAGGGCCGGCACCGAGCCGCCGGGATTGATCGCCAGGTAGGCAGGCGACTTCAGCTCATCGCGGCCGAGCAGCGTCACTTGGTACGGCTGGCCGATCCATTCCAGAACGATGTGGTCGGCCAGCGAGCAGGCGCCGGGCAGGCAATACAGTTTCATGGCGGGGTTCCTTGTGTAGATGTGTCGACAGGCGGTCAAGAATACGCCAGCAAGTCGAACGGCTGATGGCTGGCGCGGCCGTCTGGCCTTGACAATCGCCCAGGCGGGTGGTGCGGCCGCGGCGTCCGCGTCCGGCTCAGGGCAGCTCGCGGCTGGGATCGACCAGGTCGAGCGAGCGCAGCAGGATTCCGGCCTGGGTGCGGTTGCGCACGCCCAGGCGCTCGAAGATGGCGGTCAGGTGGGCTTTTACGGTGCGCTCCTGGATGCCCAGGCGGTCGGCAATCTGCTTGTTGAGCAGGCCATCGGCGACCAGCGCCAGCACCCGGTGCTGCTGCGCGGTCAGGTTGGCCAGGCGCGCGGCCAGCTGATCGCCGGCATCGTCGGTGCTGCCGCTGCCAGCAAGCGGCTCGGCGAGCGCCGGCGGCAACCATTCACCGCCGGCGAGCAGGGTGCCGACGGCCTGGCCGATGAGATCCGGGTCGGTACTCTTGGGGATAAACCCGGCCGCGCCCATGGCCAGCGCCCGGCGCACTGTGCGCGGATCCTCGTGCGCGGAGATCATCACCACGGCGGTGGCCGGGAATTCGGCGCGCAGGCCGGCCAGGCCCATCAGGCCGTGGCTGCCGGGCATGTGCAGGTCCAGCAACAATAAATCAATGTTTTCCTGCTGCTGCAGCACCGCCCGGGCCTGGTCCAGGGTGCCGGCCTCATGGATGGCGCTGACGGCAATCCGGTCGCGCACCGCCTGCGCCAGTGCGCGCCGGAACAGGGGATGGTCATCGGCCACCAGCAGTGCAGTCATGGGCCAAGCATAGCGGCTGGCCCTGGACCCGCGGCAGCCCGTGCCGATGTCCGGATGCCGGCCACGATGGCACAATGGCGCCGTCGCCACGGCGCGCTGTTGCCGCACGCACGCGGCCTGGACTGGCTGGAGGAGTCAATGAGTCGCTGTCATGCCCACAGGCTGCCGAAGCCGGCAGCCACACCGATTTCCGCGGTCCGGCCCCGGCAACCATGATTGCCCGCCTGCTGGTCGGCCTGGTCAAGCTGCTGGTCGGTGCCCAGGGCCGATGGCTGGGCGTGCCGCCCAGCGGTGAGCGCCAGCGCATCTACTTCGCCAACCACACCAGTCACCTGGATGCCCTGGCGCTGTGGGCGGCGCTGCCGGCACCCCTGCGCCGGCGCACCCGACCGGTGGCGGCGCAGGATTATTGGGGCCGGGGTGGCCTGCGCCAATGGCTGGCGGTGCGGGGTTTCAACGCCGTGTTCGTTGCCCGCCAGCGCGAGCATCCCGGCCACGACCTGCTGGCACCGCTGACCCGGGCGCTGGCCGCCGGCGACAGCCTGATCCTGTTTCCAGAGGGCACCCGCACCGCCGAGCCGCTGCCGTTGCCGTTCAAGAGCGGGCTGTACCGCTTGGCAGGGGAATTCCCCGGGGTTGAGCTGGTTGCGGTGTACCTGGATACCCTGCACCGCAGCCTGCCCAAGGGCAGCCTGCTGCCGGTGCCGCTGGTCTGCACGGTGCGGTTCGGGCGCGGCCTGCAGCTGCAGGACGGGGAGGACAAGACGGCCTTCCTGGAGCGCGCCCGCGCCGCCGTGGTGGAGCTGGCCTGATGGCTGCCGGCATGGTCTGGGTCCTGGCTGGAATTGCCGGCCTGCTGTTGCTGGCAAGCCTGATCGGCCTGGTACTGGCGAGGCGCGCGCAGGCCCGCGGCGGCAGCGCCGTGATCGACAACCTCAATGCCCGCATCCGCGCCTGGTGGCTGATGGTGGCGGTGCTGGCGGTCGCGTTCTGGGCCGGCACCACGGCCAGCCTGGTGCTGTTCGCGGTGGTTTCATTCCTGGCCCTGCGCGAGTTTTTGACCCTGACGCCGACCCGGCGTGGCGATCACCTGGCTTTGTGCCTGTGTTTCTATGTCGCCATCCCGCTGCAGTACTGGCTGATCGGCATCGGCTGGTATGGCCTGTTCAGCATTCTGATTCCGGTCTACGGCTTTGTCCTGCTGCCCGCCGTCGCGGCCCTGGCTGGCGATGCCGATGATTTCCTGGCACGCACCGCCAAGGTGCAGTGGGGGTTGATGCTGACCGTGTTCTGCATCAGCCACGCACCGGCGTTGCTGATCCTGGAAGTGCCCGGTCATGACGCAGCCGGCCCGGCGCTGCTGCTGTTCCTGTTGCTGGTGGTCCAGATCAGCGATGTCCTGCAATACGTGTTCGGCAAGCTCATCGGCCGGCACAAGGTGGCGCCGACGATCAGCCCGGGCAAGACCGTCGAAGGCCTGGTCGGCGGCGGCCTGGCGGCGACGGCGGTTGGTGCCGGGCTGTGGTGGATCACGCCGTTCACGCCTTGGCAGGCGGCCGGCCTGTCGGCGCTGATCGTGCTGTTCGGGTTTCTCGGTGGCCTGGCGCTGTCGGCGGTGAAGCGCAGCCTGGGCGCCAAGGACTGGGGCGACCTGCTGGCCGGTCATGGCGGCATGCTCGACCGGGTGGATTCGGTCTGCTTCGCGGCACCGGTGTTCTTCCACCTGGTGCGCTATTTCCACACCTGAGCGTCGCCCGGTCAGCCGTCAGCCGGTGACGGCATTGGCCAGGGCGATCCACGCATCCACGGGGATTTGCTCGGCGCGCAATCCCGGGTCGATGCCGACGCGGGTCAGGGCCGGGCTGTCGACCAGACCTCGCAGGCTGTTGCGCAGGGTCTTGCGGCGTTGCGCGAAGGCGGCCTTGACGATGGCTGCAAAGCGCGCCGGATCCTGGATCGCCGGGCGCTGCGGCGCAGTTGGCAACAGGCGGACCACGGCCGAATCGACCTTGGGCGGTGGCCGGAAGGCATGCGGCGGAACATCCAGCAGCGGCACCACCTGGCATCGGGCCTGCAGCATCACGCTGAGCCGGCCGTAGTCACGGCTGCCCGGCCCGGCGGCCATGCGGTCGACCACTTCCTTTTGCAGCATGAAGTGCATGTCGACCAGGTGCGCGGCAGCGGCCAGGGCCTGGAACAGGATCGGCGTGGATATGTTGTAGGGCAGGTTGCCGATCAGCCGCAGCGGACCGCCCAGACGCCGGGCCAGCGCGGCCAAATCCACGTCGAGCACGTCGGCCTCGACCACGTCCAGGCGTGGATGTTGCCGGGCGCGCAGACGGGCAGCCAGGTCGCGGTCCAGCTCGATCACGGTCAGGTCGACGCCGGTGGCCAGCAATGGCCCGGTCAGGGCGCCTTCGCCGGGGCCGATCTCGACCAGACGGTCCCCTGGCCTGGGCGCGATGGCGGCAACAATCCGTGCCAGCACGGCTTCATCGTGCAGGAAATGCTGGCCGAAACGTTTGCGCGGCTGATGCTGGCCGCCCAGGGGCAGACTCGAGGGCCGGCTCAAGACCGGCGCCTCAGGGCGATGGCCAGGGCCAGTTCCGCGGCGGCGAAGGCACTGCCGGGATCGGCCTGGCCACGCCCGGCCAGGTCCAGCGCCACGCCATGGTCGACCGAGGTGCGCACGAACGGCAAGCCCAGGCTGATGTTGACGGCGGCGCCGAAGGCCAGGGTCTTGAGCACCGGCAGGCCCTGGTCGTGGTACATGGCGAAGTAGGCGTCGAAGCGCCGTCGCTGGCCAGGCACGAACGCGGTGTCGGCGGGCAGTGGGCCGGCCAGGTCCAGACCCTGTTCGCGCAGCCTGGCCAGCACAGGCTCGATGATCTGGATCTCCTCGCTGCCCAGGTGGCCGCCCTCGCCGGCGTGCGGGTTCAGCCCGAGCACGGCGATGCGTGGTCGGGCCAGGCCGAAATCAGCGCGCAGGCCGGCGTCGAGCAGGCGCAGGCTGGCGGCCAGGCTTTCGCCATCGATGGCATCGGCGACCGCGCGCAACGGCAGGTGGGTGCTGGCCAGGGCGACGCGGAGCATGGCCTCCGGGGCCAGGGTCGGATCGGCCCCAGCCAGCAGCATCAGCACCTGGCTGCCGGCGCGGTCGGCAAAAAATTCCGTGTGGCCGGTGAAGGCGATGCCGGACTGGTTGATCACGCCCTTGTGCACCGGCAGGGTGAGCACGGCATCGAACAGGCCGTCGCGGCAGCCGTCGGCGGCCAGGGCCAGGGTCTGCAGCACGGCCGGGGCATTGGCCGGGTCCAGGCGGCCGGCGACCACCGGGGCCGGCAGCGGCACCGGCAGGCAGCGCACGCGTCCGGGTTGCGGGTCGTCATCACCGGCGCGGGCCGGGTCAAAGTCGGACAGGGCCAATGGCTGGCCGAGCCGGTCGGCTTGCGCCTGCAACTGTTGCCGGTCACCGATGGCGACCAGTTCGACCGGCAACTTGCGGCTGGCCAGCCGGACCATCAGTTCCGGCCCGATGCCCGCAGGTTCACCCAGGGTCACGGCCAGGCGCGGGGTCCGGCTCATGGCCTGGGCCGGTGCCGGGGTCATCGCAGCGGCGGCACCGGACCGGTCGCCTTGGTCGCAGACATCCGGGCGCGCAGCGGCAAACTGCGCTCAGGCATCGGCGTCGTCGGCGGGGTCGACGAGCCGGTTCTCGATGTAGGCCTCGCCACGAAGCTCGCGCACATAGCGTTCGAACTCTTCGCCAGCCTTGCGGTTGCGGATGGTGTCGGCGGCCTGGCGGCGCAGGAATTCGGCGGTGCGGTCCTGCTGGCGGCTGCCCAGGCGTTGCAGCAGATGCCAGCCGACATCGCTGCGGAACGGTTCGCTGATCTGGCCGTCCGCCAGCGTCGGCAGCACCTGGGCCACGCCGGAGCCATAGGCCTCGGGCGGGAACCAGCCCAGGTCGCCGCCGAGCGGGCCGGTGTTGTGGTCGTCGGAATGTTCGCGGGCCATGTCGGCGAAGTCGGCACCGTCCAGGATCTGGCGATGGATATCATTGATCTGGCGCCCGGCCTGTTCCGGGCTGGTCAGCTCGCTGAACTCGATCATGATGTGGCGGGCATTGAACTCGTCGACCAGACGCTGGCTGTCGACGCGACGCCCGTACAGCTTGAGCAGATGGAAGCCGCCGGGGCTGCGGATCGCCGGGGTCACTTCGCCCTCGCGCATCTGGGCGACGATGTCGACGAAGACCGAGGGAATTTCGTTCAGGCTGCGCCAACCCAGGTCACCGCCCTCCAGTGCGTTGGGGGCATTGGAATGGCGGATGGCGGCGGCGGTGAAATCCATGCCGGCCTGGATCTGCTCGTGAACGCCCTGGGCCCGGCCCCGGGCCTCCTCGATGGTGGCGCTGTCGGCGCCTTCGGGCACGGCAATCAGGATGTGGCCGATGTGGACCTCGCCGCGCTGCAGCTGGCCGCTGTCGAGCAGGTTGTCGATCTCGCTTTCGCTGACCGTCACCCGGGTCTGCACGAAGCGTTGTTGCAACGCCTGGATCAGCAGTTCTTCGCGCACGGTCTCGCGGAACTCGCCGTAGTGCAGGCCCTGCTGTTGCAGCGAGGCACGCAATTGGTCGGGCGTCAGGCCGTTGCCGCGCGCGATATCGCCGATCGCGCCGTCGACCTGCATTTCACTGATCCGGATGCCGGTTTCCTCGGCCCGCTGGGCCTGCACCTTCATCAAGATCATGCGGTCCAGCACCTGGCGTTCGAGCACCTCGCGCGGCGGCAACTGGGCCGACCGGCCGGCGTACTGGTCGACGATGTTGCCCACCGAGCGGTCCAGCTCGCTGGCCAGGATCACATCCTCGTCGACTACGGCGATGACGCGGTCCAGGGTTTCCAGGCCCAGCGATTGCGCCGCCAGCGGCGTTGCCGCCACCAGCAGCAGGGACAGGAGCAGGGTTCGGATCAATGCGGTCATGAATGCAGGCTCAGGTTGGTCAGCGTGCCGGAAGGGGCGGGAGGTTGGGCCGGGCGCGGAACGCCCTGGCAGCGGCGGGCCGGTTCACGGCGGCGCCGCGGCCGGCGGCGGCAAAGTGTGGCGGGCGGGGGGAATTCGGACTGTTCATGCGGGCCGTTGCGACGCGGCGGTCGTTGGCGTCGCAGCCGCCGGATTTGCTCTCCCGCCGGGCCGTGTTTGCGACGGCACCGGCGTGGGCGGCAGCGGCGGCTCAGTCGCCGTAACGGGTGTAGCCAACGATAGCACGGCGCAACAGATCCTCCGAGTGGCGGCCCAGGTTGCCCAGGCCCTTGAGCTCGATCTCCAGGTACAGGGCATTGTCGCGTTCGCCCTCGACGTTGCGCACGTAATGGCGGCCGAGCAGGCGGATCGCGTAGCAGCAGCTTTCATACTCCACGCCAGCCAGGGCTTCCAGGGTCGAGCTGCCTTTTTCGATCCCGGTCAGGCTGGTGTCGTCGCCCAGGGAGACGTTCCAGCGGCCGACCAGGCGCCAGCGCTCGTTCAGGGCCCACAGTCCGGACAGGTCGACCTGTTCCAGATAATTGCGCCGGTAGCGGTAGGTGGCGTTGAGCACGCTGTAATTGCGGAAGCGCCACTGCAGGCGGGCACTGCTCAGGTCGGTGCGGTCGGTTTCCGGGTTCCATTGGCTGCCCAGGGCCAGCGACAGGTTGTCGCGCAGGGCAAGATTGAACTCGCCGACGAAGGCCGAGCCGGAAATGTCGACCGGGTCGGTGGCCGGATTGAGCTGCACCCGCTGCGGGCGGAAATAGCGGATCTGGCCGACCGTCATCGACACCCGCTCGCGACCGTCGGCGCCATCGATCAGGCGGCTGGTCAGAGCCAGGGTGGCCTGATTGGCATCGCCCTGGCGGTCGGCGCCGACGAAGCGGTTGGTCTGGAACAGCTGGGTGATGCCGAAGGTCAGGCGCTGGGTATCGAAGATCGGCAGGTTGTCCTGGTTCTCGTAGGGCACGTTGAGATAGAACAGGCGCGGTTCCAGCGTGTGCAGCCAGTCACGGCCGAACAGGTTCGCGTCGCGCTCGAAGATCAGACCGCTGTCCAGGCTGAAGATCGGCAGGCCACGGCTGCGGCTCTGGTTGCCCAGGCCATCGCCCAGGTCGTATCGGTAATCGGTCTGGCGCCAGCCCAGTTCCGGGCGCAGGAACCAGCCGGAGCGGTCAAGCGGCCAGGCCAGGTAGGGATACAGATCCGAGCGCGTGCCCTGCTGGGGTTCATGGCTGCGGTCAAAGCGCACCAGCTCCGAGTCGATCCCCGCGACCAGGCCCAGGCCGATGCCGTCCTCGGCATCGAAACGCAGGCGCGGCAGGCGCCGGTACGGTTCGCGGGCATTGGGCAGGGTCGGATCGGTGATCTTCTGCACCTCGACCATGGCCGAGGCATCCCACCAGCGGCCGCGGCCGTAGATGCCGGCGCGCGAGGGCAGCACGGTGGTCGCGGCCAGCGACAGCGAATCGCCGAAGTCCTCGAAATAGCGGTCGTCGGAGACCTGCTTGATGTTGACGTTGGCGCGCCAGTTCCGGTTGAAGCGGGTGTGGTGCTGGTATTCCAGGTAACCGCGGCTGTCGCCATGGACGTCATCGTCCGGCATCCAGGTGCCGAAGAAGCGGCCGCGATGGGCGCGCCCGAACAGGTAGCGGAACTCGGCGCCGAGCATCTGCCCGCGCGAGCCGATGATCCGCGGCATCAGGGTCAGGTCATAGTTCGGCGCCAGGTTCAGGTAGTAGGGCACGGTGATGTCGATGCCGCCCTGGCGCGAACGGCCGATGCTGGGCAGCAGCAGGCCGGACTTGCGCCGGTCGTCGATCGGGAACGAGCCCCAGGGGGTGTACAGCAGCGGCACGCCGCGGAAATACAGGGTGGCATTGCGTGCCTTGCCGGTACCGGTGCCCTGGTCGATGTCGATGCTGGCGGCGCGCAGCTGCCAGTCCGGGTCATCCGGATCGCAGGTGGAGAAGCTCATCTGCTCCATGCGCGAGCGGTCCGGATCCAGGATCTGCACCTGCCCGGCCTCGCCGCTGCCGCGGGTGTGCAGGAACTGGTAGCGGACGTCATGGAGCTGGGCGGTGTCGTCCTGGACATTGCCCTGGCCGCGCCCGGCCGAGAGCAGCAGGCCGGCATCCTGGTAGGTCAGCGGCTGGTCGGTACGATAATCGCCACTGGCACTGTCGTAGTCGATGCGGCCGGTGCGCAGCAGCTGGTCGGCGCGGCGCAGCTGGACATCGCCTTCGATCACGATCCGCTCGCGGTCGCTGATATCCAGTTGCGCACCTTCGATGCTCGCTTCGGTGTTGGCGCGGGCGCTGGCCGGCCCCAGCCCCGGGACATAAAAGTCGAGCAGGCGGTTGCCGCGGCACAGCGCATAGCGGCGGCGGTCGACCAGGCAGTCGGCATCGCCCGGTGCACAGGTGCCGGCCTCGGCGGCGGTCGTGGTCGGCGCCTGGGCCGGCAGCGGGATGGTTTGCGGCTCGGCGACGGGGACCGGTTCGGCCAGAACCGCCGGCCCAGCACCGCCAAGCGACAGGAGCAGGGCCCCGGAAAGCAGACGGCCCTGGGACGGATGCCGGCGTGGCCGCAGGTGGAGGCCGCAGGTGGAGGGTTCTTCGGTCACGCGCTCGGGCCAGCCGGAAGGGGTGCAAAAAAGGCCGTGTACGATGGCATAGACGCCCTTTTCCCTCAACAGACAGCTCAGACATTCCCCCCGACCCCGGCCCAGCCCGTGCCCCGGCCCACAGCCGGACATCAGGCAGCGCTGGTCAGGGTGCTCCTGGCCGGTTCATGCAGGAAGTCGCCCTGAACGAAGTTGACCCCGCACTGATAGAGCGTGCTGACGCTGGCCATGTCGGTGACCTGGGGTGCGATCGTCTTCATGCCGCCGGTACGGGCCTGGTCGCAGATTTCCTGAACCTTCTTCTGCGACTCGGCATTACCGGCGAAATCGACAATGTAGTTGTGGTCGATCTTCAGATACTGGGCCGGAACATGCTTGAGCAGCTGGAACGAGGTCAGCCCGGCACCGAAGCTGCTGATGGCGACGCCAACCCGCAGTCCGGACAGGTGCTTGAGCAGGGTCTGCAGCGATTTCAGCTGCACCGATGCCTCGTTCTCGGCCACCTGCAGCACCAGGCGCTCACCCGGCACGCGATGGCTCTTGAGCTGCTCGGCCAGCCAGCCGGCAAAGCCCGCATCCTCCAGCGTGTCGGTGCTCAAGGTGATGAAGAAGGTGGGCGGGCGTTTGCCCGAGCGGGCCAGTTCGGCCAGGGCATGGGCAATCACCCAGCGGTCGATCCGGGCCATCATCCCGGCCTGCTGGGCAGCCGGCATGAAGAAACTGGGCAGGATCTCGCTGCGCGGGCTGTTCATGCGCAGCAGCACCTCGAAGTGCTCGCCCTCGGCACCCTGCAGGCCGACCATCGGCTGGTAGAACAGCACGAAGCCGTCATCCTTGGCCAGGGCGTCTTCGATCAGCTTGACCCAGTGTGCGTTGCGGTTGGCCTCGGCCTTTTCTTCGGCGTAGGGATCGTGCAGCACGATGCGATTGCCACCCTCGGCCTGGGCGGTCGTGCCGGCATTGGCTGTCTGGGCCAGGATCGCCGGCACCTGGTGCAGGCGCTCACAGATGAGCACGCCGCCGATGCTGAAGGTGATCGACACCGAGGCCTGGCCGATCTCGAAGATGTGGTCGCTGATCCGTTCGCGGATCCTCTCGGCCAGCTTGCCGGCGGCATCCAGGGTTGGAGTCGGGGTCAGGATGGCGAAGCTGTGGTCGCCGAAACGGGCGGCGATGTCATCGGGCTCAAGGATCGTGCCCAGGGCCTTGGCGATATCGGCCAGCAACAGGTCGCCATGGCCGACACCGACGGCGTTGATCAGACTGGCGAACTCGTCGATGTCCAGCAACAGCAGGGCATGGTTGCGTTTGCCGCTGGCGGCCTCGGCCGCGGTGCGCTCCAGCAGGGTGGTGAAGTGGGTGCGGTTGTACAGGTCGGTGACCAGGTCGCGCTCCTTCAGCCGGGTCAGCTCCGCGGCCAGGGCCGGATCCTCCTGCGGTTTGCGGATCACCAGCTGGATGCAGGTCTCGCCGGCATAGGTGGCATTGGAGAATTCCATCCGACCGGGAAAGGAGTGGCCGTCGCTGCGGCGCAGATTCAGCTCCAGGTACTCCGGCGGCGCTTCACCCTTGCCCATCCGGCGCAGTTCCCGCTTGAACTGGTCGGTGTCGCTGGCGGCGATCAGGTCCAGCAGCGGCTGGCCCTCGATGTCATCGTCCTCGTCGAAACCGAACATTTCCAGGTACGCCCGGTTGGCCCGGATGTGCATGCCCTCGTGGACGAAGGCGATCGGGTCGCGCGAGCTGTCCAGCAGGCCGTCGCAGCGGCGTTCGCTTTCGCGCAGGGCGCCTTCCAGGCGACGCAGTTCGCGGCGTGCACGCAACTGCTCGAACTGGCGCTTGACCGCGGCCACGATCAGCGGTGGATGGCGCGGTTCGACCGCGGTCGCGCCGGCCTCGAACGCGGCCTCACGCTGTTCGACATCCATCTGGCGCAGCAGGGCGATGATCGACAGGTCCTTGCCGGCGCGCGCGACCTCGGCGACGACGTCGGCCAGCGATATCGGCCCGGGTTCGTTGACCACGACCAGATCGAATGGCTCGCTGGCGATCATTTCGGCCAGACTGTCCAGGTCATCGACCTGGCTGGGACGGACCGCCATCCCGGCGTTGCGCAACAGGCTGACCAGGTTTTCCGCCGCGTCCAGCCTGGCGTCGACGAAACAGATGCGTATTGGTGCGTTGGACATGGTGATGCAATTCCCGATTCAAGGCCCCGTTCCCCTGCCGACCAGTATCAGATGTCCGGGTGGCTGGCAAGTATGGGCATGTTTGGTGGCACTTTGCCAGTTGCCAAGTTGCCCCGGAGTACACCCGGGGCGATGGTGTGCGCGGGCGCCGAAGCGGGCCGCGGCCCGTGTCACAGCGGCGTCTTGGCCGGCTCGCCGGCAATCTCCCGCACCAGCCTGGGCAGCAGGTAGCCGGGCAGTCGGAGGCGCAGCCGGGCATGCAGTTGCCGGGCGGTGCCGGCATCAACATGGAAATGCGCGGCGCCGGCGACCTGGTCCAGCAGGTGCAGGTAATAGGGCAGGGTGCCGGCCTGGTGCAGGCGCCAACTGAGCTCTTCCAGCACCGGCACCGAATCGTTGACCCCGGCGAGCAGGACCGACTGGTTGAGCAGCTGGGCGCCATGGTCGCGCAGGGCGTGCAGGGCATTGGCCGTGGCGCTGTCGATCTCGTTGCCATGGTTGGCGTGGACCACCACCGTCACCGGCCAGGGCAGGCGCTCCAGCCAGGCCAGCAGGGCCGGGTCGACCCGTTCGGGCAGCACGATCGGCAGGCGGGTATGCAAACGCAGGCTGCGTACATGGCCGATATCGGCCAGGGCATCGGTGAATTCGGCCAGCTTGCCGGTGGCCAGGGACAGCGGGTCGCCGCCGGACAGGATCACCTCCTGCACCGAGTCATCGCCGGCGATGTAGTCCAGGGCGGCGCGCCACCGGTCCCGTGCCGCCAGTTCCTGGCCATAGGGGAAGTGCCGCCGGAAGCAATAACGGCAATTGATCGCGCAGGCACCGGTGGCGATCAGCAGCACCCGGCCCTGGTACTTGTGGATCACGCCCGGTGCGCGGCTGGCGGCCAGATCACCGACGGCATCGTGATCGTAGCCGGGGGCGGCCTCCAGCTCGGCGGCGGCGGGCAGCACCTGGCGCAGCAATGGATCTGCGGCATCACCGGGTCGGATGCGGCGCAGGTAGCTTTCCGGAACGCGCAGGGCAAAGCCGGTGTCGGCGGCCGGCAGCAGGTCCCCGGCACGGTCGGCCAGACCCAGGCGGGCCAGCAGCTGGTGCGGATCGGTCAGCGACTGCCGCCAGGCCAGGCGCCAGTCTTCGGCCGGCTGCGTCGGCAATGGGCTTGCAGGTATCATTTGCCCTCCCGGGCAGATTCGAAGGTTGGCCATTGTAGGCTGCTTAAGGAAACGCCTTTGCCTGTAAACGCCGCTACCGGCCCCAAGTTGCCGGGGTGGCCTGGACCGCGAGATTTGGAGCAGATATGGCGACCTACGGCCTCAACGACGTCAAGAACGGCCTGAAGATCCTCGTCGATGGCGAACCTTGCACCATCGTCGACACCGATTTCATCAAGCCCGGCAAGGGCCAGGCCTTCACCCGGATCAAGGTCCGCAACCTCAAGAACGGGCGCAGCTTCGAGCGCACGATGAAATCCTCGGACACGGTGGAAGGCGCCGATGTCGTCGAGACCGACATGCAGTACCTGTACAACGACGGCGAGTTCTGGCACTTCATGAATCCCGACAGCTTCGATCAGGTCCAGGCCGATGCCGCCGCCATGGGCGATGCCGCGCAGTGGCTCAAGGGTGAGGAAGAATGTGTGGTGACGCTGTACAACGGCAGCCCGATCAGCGTCGCGCCGCCGAACTTCGTCGAGCTGCAGATCGTGGAAACCGACCCGGGCGTGCGTGGTGATACCGCCAGCGGCGGCGGCAAGCCGGCCAAGCTGGAAACCGGTGCCAGCGTCCGCGTGCCGCTGTTCGTGGAGAACGAAGAGACGATCAGGATCGACACCCGCAGCGGCGCCTACGTTTCCCGCGTCGGCAAGTAGGGGAGCACTGCCTGCCGCAGCAGCCCCGGCACGTTTGCTGCGGCGGCATCCGGGTGTATTGGCCGATCGGTCGCCTGCCTTTAGACCGCCTTCTTGCCCTTGCGCCCGCGCCAGGGTTCGTAGAAGGCACGCAACCGGACCAGGTCGGCGGCCAGGTCCGGCGTAGTCTGGAACAGCGGGCCGATGCCGATGCGTTTTTCCGGATAGTGGAAGTACACCGGCAGGATGGGTACGTCGGCGGCGCGCGCGATGCGCCAGAAACCGGTTTTCCAGCGTGCCACCGGGCGCCGGGTACCTTCCGGCGCCAGGCCCAGCCAGAAGCGTTCACGGCGGGCGAATTCGGCCGCCATCTGTGCCACCAGGGCGGCGCTGGCAGCCGAGCCGGCCGTGCCCAGGGCGGCACCGTTTTGTCCGGTGCCTGATGCCGGCGCTTGCGGCCGGTCGATCGGCACCGCGCCGAGCTGGCGCAGCAACGGGCCCAGTGGCCACCAGAACAGCTGCCGCTTGGCCACCAGGCTGACCTCCAGACCCAGCACCTGGCGCATCGCCAGGCCATGCATGCCGTCCCAGTTGGATGAATGCGGGGCGGCGATTACCACCAGCTTGGGCACATCCGGAAAGGTGCCGGTCAGGCGCCAGCCGCTCATCTGCAGCCAGGCCCGTCCCAGCAGCCGGCTCAGGCGTGGCTGGCAGCGCGGTGCCGAGTCGGGCAGTGGCGGCAGCCGCGGCAGGGCGGCGGGGGCCAGGGTGGCTCCGGATTCGTTCATGGTCGGCACGGCCGTCTGAAAACAGGGTGGTGGGTCCCGCTGGATCCCGTTCGGCCCGCGAAGGCCCGGGCGCGGTCCGTGGCCGGTGGCGCGGACGTGCGCGGGTTGAGGGCAAGGTCGGCCATGGTCGGCATCGGCTTGCCGGTCAATCATCCATGCGCGGCTTGGCCCGACTGCGCTTGATCATGGCGCGATTGCTCTTGGCATCCAGACGGCGCTGCCGGGCAGCCCGGCCGGGCCGGGTCGGGATACGCTTTGCGGCGACCTTCTGGCCGGCGCGGATGAACTCGGCCAGGCGCTGGCGCGCATCCTCGCGGTTGCGGGACTGGTCGCGGAAGCGCTGGGCCTGGATCACCAGCACGCCTTCGCCGGTCAGGCGCCGGTCGCGACGGGCCAGCAGGCGTTCGCGCAACGGTTCGGGCAGCGACGGCGAATTGCGCAGATCAAAGCGCAGCTCCACGGCCGTGGCGACCTTGTTCACGTTCTGGCCGCCGGGCCCTGAAGAAGTAACGAAGCGTTCCACCAGCTCCGATTCGGGGATCGTTATCTGATCATCAATCTGGATCATGGCGGAATTGTAGGTGCAGTAGCAGGTGCCGCAGCGCCGGCCAGCGCCTGCTGCCAGCCAAAGCGCTGCAGCAGCGCGTGCCAGGTGGCGTCCGGCGGCGCGGTCAGCGCCAGCGTCTGACCGCTGGCCGGGTGGGTCAGCACCAGTTGCCAGGCGTGCAGGAGCATGCGTTGGCAGGAAAAGTGTTCACGGAACAGCCGGTTGTGCTCGCCCCGGCCCAGGGTGGTATCGCCGATGATCGGATGATGGATATGGTGCAGGTGCCGGCGCAGCTGCCGGTAACGGCCGGTTTCGGGCACCAGCTCCAGCAGGCTGTAGCGCTGCTGCGGGTAGCGGCCGAGGGCGATCGGAACCTCCACCTGGGCCAGCCGGCGCCAATGGGTGAGGGCCGGTTTGCGTTCGCCCTTCATGCCGCCGACGGTGAGCGGGTAATCGATCCTGCCGGCGTCGTCGGGCCAGCCGCGGACGATCGCCAGGTAACGCTTGTCGACATCGCGGGCCATCAATTGCCGGCCCAGCTCGGCGGCCACCTCGCGGCTGCGCGCCACCAGCACCAGGCCACTGGTGGCCCGGTCCAGGCGGTTGACCAGGAACAGCTCACCGGCCACCTGCTGGCGCAGGCGGTCGATCAGGTAGCTGTCATCGCGGGCCACCATCTTGCTGCGGTGCACGGCCAGGCCGGCCGGTTTGTCCACAGCCAGCACCTGGCCGTCGTCATGCACGATGGTGATCGCGGGGGGATCGCCGGTCATCGCCACAGATTAGCCGGTCCGGCCCGGACGTGGGCTCCCGGCGCAGCCTTGAGCGTGGCGTGCACAGGTGCCGCCAAGGCTCAACAAAAATCCCGGGAGGGAGCAGCCAGGGTCGGCAACAGGTGGTCCAGGGCGGCCAGCTTGCCGGCCACCAGGTGACCGACCCCGTCAGCCATCTGCCAGGTGCCTGCCACCTCCAGCAGGCGCGCCTGCAAAAAGGGCTGGCGCCAGCGCGTGGCCACGGCCGGCCGGACGATGACATTGACCAGGCCGTGCTCATCCTCCATCGAAATGAAGGTGACTCCGCTGGCCGTCTGCGGCTGCTGGCGATGGCTGATCAGCCCGGCCGCGCGCACCTGGCTGCCATTTTCTTGTGCGGCCAGTTGGCGCGAATCCAGGCAGCCGGTCGCGCGCAGCCGGGGCCGCAGCTGGTGCAGTGGATGCGGGCCCAGACTCAGGCCGGTGCTGTGGTAATCGGCCAGGGTGTCCTGGATCCGGGTTGGCGGTGGCAGGACGACGGCGGTTTCCTGCGGGCCACTGCGACCAAACAGCGGCAACTGGGGCGGGATCCCGGCGACCGCCCAGTTGGCCCGGTGCCGATGGCCGGCCAGCCCGCGCAGGGCACCGGCAGCGGCCAGCAGTTGCTGTTGCTGGCGGTCCAGCCTGGACCGTCCGCACAGGTCGGCCAGATCGATGAAAGGCGCGCGTGCCCGTTCCCGGGTGATTCCCTGCGCCACCGGCTCGCGCAGGCCGCGCACCAGGCGCAGGCCCAGGCGCAGGGCCGGTCCGGGGCTTTTTCCCCGTGCGCGATGCCGATGGCCCGTGGCGGGCACGGGCGTTTCCAGGTGGCAGTCCCAGTCGCTGTGGCGCACATCCACCGGCAATACCGGTACGCCGTGGCGGCGGGCGTCGGCAACAATCTGGGCCGGGGCGTAGAAACCCATCGGCTGGGAATTGAGCAGGGCACAGGCAAACGCCGCCGGGTAGTGGCATTTCAGCCAGGCGCTGGCATAGACGATGCCGGCGAAACTGGCCGAATGGCTTTCGGGAAAGCCATAGCTGCCAAAGCCCTTCATCTGCTCGAACAGGCGCTGGGCGAACTGCGTGCTGTAGCCGCGGGCGCTCATGCCGGTCAGCAATTGCTGCCGATGATGTTCCAGGTCGCCGTTGCGCCGCCAGGCCGCCATCGAGCGGCGCAGGCCGTCGGCCTGGCCGGGGCTGTAGCCGGCGGCGACCACGGCCAGCTGCATCACCTGCTCCTGGAACAGCGGCACGCCGAGTGTTCGTTCCAGCACCTTGCGCAGCTCGGGCGAGGGGTAATCCACCTTTTCTTCGCCGCGGCGCCGGCGCAGGTAGGGGTGGACCATGTCGCCCTGGATCGGCCCGGGCCGGACGATGGCGATCTGGATCACCAGATCCTGGAAATTGCGTGGCTGCAGCCGCGGCAGCATCGCCATCTGGGCCCGGCTTTCGATCTGGAATACGCCCAGGGTGTCGGCGCGCTGGATCATCCGATAGGTGGCTTCGTCTTCCTGCGGCAGCGTCGCCATGGTCAATGCCGGGCCGCCGCCGGCCCTGACCAGGTCGAAACATTTGCGCAGGCAGGTGAGCATCCCCAGGGCCAGGCAATCGACCTTGAGCAGGCCCATCGCATCCAGGTCGTCCTTGTCCCACTGGATGATCGTGCGTCCGGGCATGGCCGCGTTCTCCACCGGCACCAGCGATGCCAGCGGCGCATCGGAGATGACGAAACCGCCGACATGCTGGGACAGGTGCCGGGGAAAACCGTGCAGCTGGCCGGCCAGCACCCGGATGCGGCGGATGAGGGGGTTGTCCGGGTCGAAACCGGCATCGCGCAGGCGCTGCGCCAGCGGCACCTGCTCCTGGCCGCGGCCGTAAACAGTGCTGAGCCGGTCGACCTGGTCGGCCGGCAGGCCCAGGGCCCGGGCGACATCGCGTACCGCGCTGCGGCCGCGATAGCAGATCACCGTGGCGGCCAATGCCGCCCGCTCGCGCCCGTACTTGCCGTAGATGTACTGGATCACCTCCTCGCGCCGCTCGTGCTCGAAATCGATGTCGATATCCGGCGGCTCACCGCGCTCGCGGGAAATGAAGCGCTCCATCAGCAGCTGCTGGCGGTCCGGATCCACTTCGGTGACGCCCAGGGCGAAACAGACGGCCGAGTTGGCGGCCGAGCCGCGGCCCTGGCAGAGAATGCCGCGGCTGCGGGCAAAGCCGACGATGTCGTGCACGGTGAGGAAATAGTGCTCGTAGTCCAGCTCGCGGATCAGGGCCAGTTCGTGCCTGATCTGTGCCTGGACCTTGTCCGGCACGTCCGCCGGCCAGCGCTGGCTGACGCCGCGCCAGGTCAGCTCAGCCAGCCAGTCCGAAGCGCTCCAGCTGGCCGGTACCAGTTCGGCCGGATAGCGGTAGCGCAGCTGATCCAGGCTGAAGGTGCAGCGGTCGGCGATGCGCAGGGTCTGCGCCAACAGCGGCGGCGGATAGATCCGGGCCAGGGCCGGCAAGGTGCGCAGGTGGCGCTCGCCATTGCGGAACAGGCGGGTGCCGGCTGCCGCCACCGTGCGCCGCATGCGGATGGCGGTCATGACATCCTGCAGGGCGCGCCGGCCGCGGGTGTGCATGTGGACATCGCCGGCCGCCACCAAAGGGATATCCAGGGCCCGGCCCACGGCCTGCAGCTCGCGCAGACGATCGCCGTCATCCGGGCCGGCATGCAGTTCCACCGCCAGCCACAGGCGGTCGCCGAAGCGTTGCCGCAGCCAGCGGCCTTCGGCCATGGCGGCGGGCTGGCCGGGCAGCCACAACACCAGCAGGCCGGGCAGGCCGTCGGCGAT
>CAZUZT010000002.1:35923-47586 GCA_964624575.1 uncultured Rhodanobacteraceae bacterium
CGTCGTCGCCGGCAGTGTCATGGCCGCTGCCGGCGGTGGCCGGCGCCAGGCCATCCGCCGCCGGCATGGCATCGGTCAGCTGGATTTGTGCGCCCACGATCAGCTTGACACCGCTGGCCCGGGCCGCCTCGTGGGCGCGGACGATACCGGCCAGCGAGCACTCGTCGGTGATCGCCAGCGCGGCATAGCCGCAGGCCCGGGCGCGTTCGAACAGCTCGCGGGCGCTGGCCGCGCCGCGCAGAAAACTGAAGTTGGACAGGCAATGCAGCTCGGCATACGTGGCCGGCCCGGGCGCCGGCAGCCCGGGCAAGCCGGTACCCGGATCAGGCGCTGGCGCGGCCGCAGGATCGGCGCTGTTCATGCGAACCAGCCATGCAGCATCCACGGGCCCTGCTCGCCGGGTGCACAGAACACCCAGGCGCGCTGGCCCTGGCCGGTTTCGGCCACGTAGTAATCGCGCCGGATATCGCCGCCATCCCACCAGCCGGTTTCGATCCGTTCCGGGCCGGCCAGCAGATGCGGTGCCGGGCCGCGCAACGGGATCGGCCGGGCCAGCAGCCAGGTCGGTCGTGGCAGGCGTTCGGGCAGCTCCGGCAAGCGGCTGTCACCGGCACGGGTCTGGGCGTGTTCGGGTCGGGGGTCGGCAGTCAGCGCCAACCGGTACAGGGCATCGGCGCCGAGCCGGGCACGCAGCCGCTCACGCAATTGCGGCAGCGGCAGGGCATGCGCCGGGCGGCCATCGAACAGGTCGCGGGCGGCGGGCCTGAACTCAGGCAGCCCGGTGGCCAGCAGGCGCAGGCCGAGCACGGGCCGGGAAACGGTGGCCTGCTCCAGCCGGGCCCGGGCCAGCTCGAACAGCACGGCCGGGTCGCGCTGCACCGATTGCAGGCCGACCGCGACCGGGGTGGCGGGGGAGCGCTCATGCAGCAGTTCCAGCAGGAAATGCTGCACGCCGCCATCGCGGCCGGCCAGGAAGGCGGCCAGGTCGGCGGTCAGCCGGCGCAACGGAAACAGCAGGGCCTGGCGTGAAACCGATTCCTGGCCCAGCTCGATGACGGCGTCGAAACAGTCCGGTGGCCGGTACAGCGGCAAGGGGTCGGGACGCTCACCGAGCAGCCGCTCCAGATGGCCGGTCAGTTCCGTCCCGAACCGGCTGCGCAGGCTGGCCCGCGGCAAGGCCAGCAATTGGCCCAGGCGGGTGATGCCCATGCCGACCAGGCTTTCGGTCACGCCGCCGGGCAGGTGGGCGCGTTGCACCGGCACCTGGGCCAGGGCGCGTGCCAGCAGCGCCGGGTCCCCGGCGACGACGCCATCGCCGGAACCGGCCAGCAACCAGGCGGCGCGCGGCGCCGGTGCCACGGCCAGGCGGTGCCGGAAGCCCAGTCCGGCCAGATCCTGGCGCAGGCGCTGCTCAAACGCCGGCCAGGGGCCGAACAGGGCCAGGCTGCGGCCGACCTCAAGCGCTACCGCGCCGGGAAAGGTGACCACCTCGGCGCTGTAGCGGTAGGCCCAGGCGGCCAACAGTTCCTGCCAGCCGGCGATCATCCCGGAGCTGCATTCCACGGCCTTGAACCGGGCCAGCAGGGCTTGCGCCGCCACCAGGCGCTGGCCCGGAAACAGGCCGGCGGCACGGGCCGGTTCATTGACCGCCAGCACCTGCCGGGCGGCGCCCGGTGCCGCTGCCGCTGCCGCCGCCGCCGCCGGCACGCGACCGACCAGGACCAGCGGCTGTGCGTTGGCAGCGGCCTGGTCCGGTTGCTGGCGCAGAACGCCGTCCATGGCCAGGTGTGGCAGCACGAAACAGGCCCACAACATGAGGCTTCAGCGGTCGCCTGTAAGGCCGGCCCGGCCGGTCAAGCCAGAGCGGCCGGCGGGCGGACCCGGTATCGGGTTCATGGCCAGGCCGCCGGCAGCGGGACCGGCTGTGCCGGTGGCTGGCCGCCGCGGCATTTGCGGATGCGCAACGCCGGTCGCGGCCGGGCCTGCAGGTCAAGGCGCAAGGCCGCCGGTGACGGGTTGTCGGCATGGCGCTGGCTGCGGAACACGAAGGCCAGGGCGCGGCCGGTATCGGCGGCCACCTGCAGGCGGCGCAGATGGCGGCTGTCGCCGGTGCGCGGCCAGCCCAGCACGGCGGCGCAACTGCCCGAACGCAGGCATTGTTCCATCGCCCACAGGGCCTGGCGGTCATCGGTCTGGATGAACTCGATCCGCGCCAGGTCGGTGCCGTGCAGGCACCAGCCCGGGGCGTAGGGACAATAGGGCGGAGCGACCACGGCCACGGTCTGGCCGTTGCCGGTCAGCCGGGCCAGGGTCGGCAGCAGCAGGCGCAGCTCGCCGATGCCATCGGCCGGCAGCAGGATTTCGGTCAGCGCCGCCCGCGGCCAGCCGCCCAGGGGCAGGGCGGCGTCCAGTTCCGGCCAGCCGGTCGGCTCGGCGCCCGGGCCCGATGGCGCGCGCCGCCCCTGCCACACCTGCTCGCGTTCAAACAGGTGGCGCAACGGGTCCTGGCCGGCAGGCAGGGCGGTCACGGCGCTCATGCCCGCCGCACCACGCCGGCGAACAGCCCTTCGATGGCGAAATCCTCGGTCGGGTCCGGCTCGATGTCGGCATGGCCGTCACCCTGGGCCAGCAGGCGCAAGATGCCATCGCGACGGTACAGGCGCTTGACCGTGATGCCCTCGCCGGCCAACCCGCCCAGGCGGGCGACGACAATGCGGCCGTGGTCGGCATCGTCACTGCGCTGCACGGCGATCAGATCGCCATCCAGGATGCCGGCATCGATCATGGAGGTGCCGCTGACCCGCAGCAGGTAATCGGGCCGGGGCCGGAACAGCCAGCGGTCGACGGTGACTGTACGTTCGATGCTGGCGGCATTGAGGATCGGCAGGCCCGCAGCCACTTGGCCGACCAGGGGCAGGGCCAGATGGTCGGCCGGCACCGGCCGCGCCGGTTTCCGGAACGCGGCCGCCAGGCGGATGCCGCGGGCGCGGTTGGGGGTCACCTCCAGATAGCCGGCCGCGGCCAGCCGGCGCACATGCTTGAGCGCGCCACAGGCCTGGGCCAAGCCCAGCGCCTGGGCGATCTCGGCCAGGGTCGGTGCCGTGCCCGCGGTTTCGATGTGGCTTTGGATGAAGTCGAAAACGGCTTGCTGGCGGTCGGTGAGGGCGTTCATGGGGTAAAAAGATATTTACCTTCCGCAGGGAATGCAAGCCCCCTTGCAGCCACTTCCCCCTCCCTTCGCGCGCGAAGCAAGGTTTGAAGGGATGCGCCGGGCACGCGGCGACAGATCCTGCGCCGCGATCGCACCGCAGCCTCCGCACCAGCACCCGTTCCCGGGAAGAAGAGGCACACAGCATTCGGAATTCCGCCCAGCTTGTGGGCATTGCTTTCCTTGGGTCTTTGAAATCAGTGGCCTGTGCCGGCCGGCTTCTTGCCGCGCCCTGTGCCGGTGCCTGCGGGCACAGCTCCGGAAGGCGCGTCAGTGTGAGCGTTCCGGCCGGATTTTTCGTTGTTCCCCGGCCCGGTCAGGCGTAGGATGCCCGGCAGCAGGGGGAGCACCACCGCCGGGCCGCGGCCCGGGTCAGCCGACAGGGATCGCCATGAGCCGAATCCACATCCGCCTGGGCGCTTTTGTGTGCCTGCTGGCCGCTGCCGCAGTGACCGTTGCCACGCCGGCCGTGGCCGGAGCTGCCGACGACCGCTCCGGTTTCCAGGCCGACTTCGTCACCGCCCCGGGCACCGACCTGTTTGCCAGCGGCTTCGAGTTCCGGCCCAACATCCTGCTGGTGATCATGGATGACGTGGGCATCGACCAGATGCCGGCCTTCGGCTATGGCGGTCCGCAGCCGCCGGAAATGCCCAGCATCGATGCCATTGCCGCCGACGGCCTGCGTTTCCGCAACACCTGGTCGATGCCCGAGTGCTCGCCCGGCCGTTCGGTGCTGCTGACCGGGCGCTATCCGATGCGCAACAACGTCATGCAGGCCCTGGGGCCCAATGACCTGGCCAATTCGCAGATCAGCCCGTTCGAGGTCACCGTGCCGAAACTGCTGCGCGCAGCAGGCTATCGCAGCGCCCTGTTCGGCAAGTTCCACCTGGCCGGGCCGGAGCACAACTGGGCCGGCAACGCCACGCCCAGCCAGTTGGGCTGGGATCATTTCCATGGCTGGACCGGCGGCCTGCCCGGCTCCATCGACACCACCGCCGGCGGTGTCGCGCCGGCCGATACCTATTCCTGCGGCTTCGTGCCCGACCGAGCCCGGGATCCGGTTCATGGTGCCGACAGCGGCGCCTGCCATGTGCCCGAGGCCGGCGGCGGCTTCCATTGCCTGGTCCTGGCCGGTGCCGATGCCGCCGGTGATCCGCCCGGCCTGCAGTGCCTGGCGCGCGGCGGCATCCTGGTGCCGGATGCGGCCTGTGACGGCCCGCCGCCGGCGCACCTGGACTGGCAGCGCGAGAATGCCCACTACGTTTCGCCGCTGGTAATCAACGATGACGGCCAGGTCGAGGAAGTGCCGCTGGTGGATCCGCGCAGCCGCGGCTACCGCTCGACCCTGGAGGTTGATGCCGCTATTGACTGGATCCAGCAGCAGGCCGGCTCGCCGCGGCCGTGGATGGCCACGGTCAGTTTCAGCGCCGCGCACACCCCGCTGCACCCTGCGCCCGGTGCCTTGCTGCCCTCCGGCATCGCCGCCGAGCTGGGCAGCGATTGCCGTGACATGCTGACCCAGCGCCGCCTCACCGATGCCATGATCCAGGCCATGGACACCGAACTGGGCCGCCTGCTGGCGGCCACCGGCATCGCCCGTGCCGGCGCCGATGGCAGCCTGGTCTACGACCCGGTGGCGAGCAACACGGTGGTGGTGATCTACGGCGACAACGGCTCATTCGGGCCCACCGTCAAGGCGCCGTTCGACCCGACCCGGGCCAAGGGCACCGCCTACCAGACTGGCGTCTGGGTGCCGCTGGTGGTCGCCGGGCCGATGGTTTCCGACGCCGGCCGCGACATCGGCCACATGGTCAACGGCACCGATGTCTTCCGCCTGTTCGGTGAACTGGCCGGGCTGGATGTCGCGGCCTGGATCCCGCGCCGGATCGATGCCCGGCCGATGCTGCCCTACCTGCTTGATCCGGCCCAGGCCGCGCTGCGTGATTACAACTTCGTCCAGGGTGATCTGAACCTGCAGGTCGATGGCGGCCGCAACGGCCCCTGCGTGATCGGCAACCTGTGCTCGCACACGCCGGTGTCCAAATCGGTGTGCGAGGACAACGGCGGCATCTGGTGGGGGCAGGGCGCCGACCACGACAGCGTCATCCAGGGTGGCCTGGAGCAATGCTGGCAGGTCAACCAGGCCATCTATCACGATGACCCGGGCAGCTATGACGGACGCGCCGTGACCATGGGCTGGACCACTTACCAGGCGATCCGCAACGACGGCTTCAAGCTGGTGCGCAACCGCGCCCTGCACTACGACCCGATCAGCGATGACGGCATCGAAGTGGCCGTGGAGGAGTTCTACCGGATCAACCAGGCCGTGCCCCTGCCGCTGCTCGACCGTGCCGACCGCAACCTGCTCGACAACCCGCGGCTGACCCGCCTGCAGGCGCTCAATCATGCCGCGCTCAGCCAGCAGCTGGATGGTCTGCTGGCCTCCCAGACGGCCTGTCCGGGCGATGGCAACGATGACCGGCGCGTCGACCAGGCGGACCTGGACACCTACCACTGGATCACCGGCTTCTGGACCGGTTCCAGCACTTATGACTTCAACCTGGACGGCCAGACCGATGCCGACGACCTGGCGGTGATCCAGGACCATCTGGGAACGGTCTGTCCGCCGTTGGCACGGTGAGTTGGGGCGGGCCGGTGCCGGCGGCGCCAGGTGTTCCGGCCCAGCGACAGTGGGCAAGGGTGTTCTGGCCGTACGGACACCGCCCTGGCCCGGAACCAGCCACGAAAAAGCCCGCATGAAGCGGGCTTTTCGCGGACCGGAAGGTCCAGGTTCTGGCTGGGGGACTAGGATTCGAACCAGTACGGTAGCCGCTTGATTCTTAGACTCCAGCCCAGTCAACGCTCGATTCGAACGACACAAAGAGCGACACGGGCGCGCGTAACTGACTGATCGGATTATCGAGCCTGGATATTTTTGGGCTTCACTGTATCGCTTTGCCCATCCTTGGGCTCGCTTGTCACCCACGATACTTGGCTACAATTTAACCACTGGGAAGACAACGAAGAAGCCGAGATGCAGATACACGTACCAATCGGTTCCCGCAACAGTATATCGCCGAGCTTGCGGCACCCCCAATGACGTCGAATCTCCATGACATCGGATCAGCAGTGCCTGCAAGGCCAATGCCGTTTCATTACGCGAGACACCTCTTTCCATGCCCCCTGCGTGTAGCGGATCGCAACGCTAAGAAGGTGCTTGCTCCCAACTCGACTGATCACGCGGCAAACGTCGCCCGGGTGACCGCTATTCCCGGCCGCGCCAGTCCTGCCGACTGGCGTCCATCAAGGCGCCCCAGTCATCCGGTGGATTGCCGCGTCCCAGGATCTTCTTGAACACGGTATACGGATCGGACTCGCCGCCCGACGACCGCAGCGTCTGCTCGTCGTTGACCCAGGCCTAGACGATCACCTTCCCCGTCGAGTCGTAGCGGAAGAACAGCCGGAAGCGACGCTCGATTTGGCCCACCGCCAATGACCATAAGCTCGACCCAGCGTGTTGCCCTGGCGGTAGTCTTCGCGCGCCGGATCACTCGGCACCACTTCCAGGATCAACCGGCTCAGCGCCCGGAACAGCTTGACGTTCGCGTTGGACTCGAACCCCGTCGGATCGCTGCGCTCGGCGCGCAGCACAGCCATGTGCAGCTTCTTCAGTTGCTCGACCACGCACTCGTGGAATAGGAGCGTCCAACCGTGACGTTGCATCAGATCGCCACGTCGCCTTCGATCTCCTTATCTAGGCCAGCATCGCGACCAGCCTGCTCCAGCATGGCTTGCGCCAGATCCTCCGGAAGCCCCCGGACATGACGGCCAGCCTGGAGATCCCCGGCCAGCAGGTCAAGGAACGCGCCGATGGCCGGATCGTCATGCCCGGTTTCTGCACGGCTGACGACATCGCGAACTGCGGCATGGCGACCAAGAATCCTCTATCGGAGGCCATCAAGACCGTCCGGAAGGCCCGTGGCCTCAGCCAGGAGGCGTTGTCCAGCCGCACCTACCTCAGTTCGCTGGAACGCGGCCTCAAGAGCCCGACCTGGCACAAGCTGACGCAGCTCTGCGAGGTGATGGATATCCATCCACTCACGCTGCTAACTCTGGCCCATGGCGGCAAAACGCCAGCAGGGGCCGAGAAGCTGTTTGAGCGCATCCGGCGCGAACTCGACATGCTACGCCAGACATAGGGCGTGCCCGAGACGGAGAAGCCGCCGATCCCTGGCCGGGCTTGTCCTCCGCGAAGGATCGCCAGCCTGCGTGGCGCGTGTCGAATCGCGACTCAACCGAGCAGTCCAGCATCAGGACGGCCTTTGCCGCGGCAAGTCGAAACGATGGCGTTTCCACTCGGCCGGAACGTGGTACTTTTTTGATCGCAAGATGCTGCATCCGCCCGGTGCTCATGCGCCGGGCGCCAGAAAGGGAGGAACCGTGATGTTCTACGTCCGATGCACCGTCATGGCTTGCCTGACGCTGCTTGCCTGCCAGGCGAACGCCTTCATCGATCCGCCCGTCATCGCGCCGCTGTCGCCAACGGACGAAACGCCCGTCAGCGTCGAAGTCCGCAACGGTCTGTGCGACCGCATATTCGACTACACGATTACCAGCCCGGTGAATCCGGTGGAAGTGATCCTTCACCGCATCCCGACGCAGCAGGATCCGCTGTGCATTAACCCGATCCAGACGGCTGTCGTGCCGCTGGGCGTGCTGCCCGCGGGCACCCATCAGGTTCGCCTGCTCTTCCAGATCAGGGAGAGCATGGGTTCGCCCCCCAGCCCGCCGTTCCTTTGGCAAGAGCTGTCCGTCACGGTGGCACCGAGCGGGACTCTCGAACCAGTCGCCGTTCCGGTGGTGTCTGGTAGGCTGGTGCTGCTGGTGCTGCTGGTCCTTGTCGCACTCACCGCACGCGGTCGCCTTCCGTCGCGCACCGCAAGTTTCATGGCTGCAGCAGGCGTTTTTGCCGCGACCGGCCTTCTACCCGCACCGGCGTCGGCGGCGATCCATGTGGAGGTGCTGATTTCGAGCGATTCGGCAGCGCCGACACCCGAGCAGATCGTCGATTGGGGGTTCAGCACCCCGCCGGTGGGCACTCCGCCGCTCCCGGCATTGGCCGTCGAGCCGTTCCTGGCCATCGACTTCTTCATTCCCGAGCGGTTCCGGGCCAAGGGCGACTTCAAGGCGATTCTGGACGAATACCCGGATTCGCCGCAGGCGCTGCTCGAACGCTTCATCGTGGTCACCTACCCGGACAATGCGAACCTCCAGAAAGTGCTGGATGCGTTCGCCGAGGATTCGTTTGCCGTGGCCGCCGCGGTCATGGAGACCTACGACTTCGATGCCGTCACGCTTGAGTCCTACGGCTTCAAGGATCCCAGCAGTTCACAGGCCGACCAATGGCACCTGACCCTGCACAAGGTTCCGCAGGCGTGGCAGCACAACCCGGGCCACGCGCTGATCGCCTTCGTCGACTCCGGGCTGCAATGGAACCATCCGAACCTGCGCGCATTCAATGGCAGCACGTTCCTCGGCGGCAACTACCTCACGGTCGGTTCCTACGACCTGGTCTATCCGCCCGCGATGGGAGATATCTTTCCCGATGACGACGTGGACGAGCGCAAGCCGATCCCCGCCACCCATTCGGCCTGCGACATGGGCAACGGCATGATGGTACCCAGCGGCGCGGGTCATGGCACTCATGCCTCGGGGATCGCGACCGCACGTTCCACCTTCGCCGGCGACATCATCGGCGTCTGCAAGCACTGCGGGCTGTACATGATGAAAGCCACCGAACACGAGTGCAACGTGTTCGCGAACCCGCCGGAGGTGATGACTTTCCTCGCGGCGAACCATCTGTTCGCCTCGGTGCAGGTGCCGATACGGATCGGCGCACAGATCGTCAACATGAGCTTCAGCGCGCCGGCGTCTTATATCTGCCAGAACCCGACCCATGCCCTGCGCTCGTCCTGCCTGGTCCTGGAAATTGCCCATTCCCGCGACACGATCGTGGTGGCCTCGTCCGGCAACGACCGCACGGCCCTGTTCTTCCCCGCCGCCGATCCCCGGGTGGTCGCCGTCGGCGGCGTTGCCGCGAATGGCACGTTCTGGGACGAGTCTCCCGGCAGCACGACCAATTGTCCGGTCATTCCCGGCCTTCCCATCGGTGGCGAGTGCGGTTCGAACTACACGACCATCGGCGGCGGTCCCAAACAGGAGCTGGCGGCGGGCGCCCGCGACGTGATCTCTACGTTCTACACTGGCGCCACTTGGAACTCGTATGTCCGATGCACCGATGACGCCAACGACATCGGAACACCGAACGACGGCATCAGCCCGTGCACCGGTACCTCGATGTCCGCGCCGATCGTCTCCGGCATCCTGGGATTGATGCGATCGAGCAACCCGCTGGTGCGAACCGGCGATCCCGAACAGGTCGGCGTGCTCGGGCTGCGCAACGTGCTGGCTTCGACGACGGATCGCGCGCAGGCGGGCCAGGCGTGGGACCAGCGGCTGGGCTACGGGCGGCCGGATGCGACCGCGGCGGTCCGGCGGGTGCTCGGCCGGGTCGCCGGCGTTCCGGTCAAGAATCGGGCCACGCCGCTGTTCGGCCTGTACGGAATCAATGCCGAGGACTACGTGCACACGACATCGCCGCAGAAGGCGGTGGCCTTCGCGATGAACCAGGCCGCCAACTACAACCAGGCAGTGGGAACCCTGGTGCCCGGCTATCCGGCGTTCCCGCCCGACCCGGAGGCGCCGCTGCCGCCAACGCCGAGGGCCGTCGCCTACGTGATGACCACGCCCAACAAGCCGGCGGCTTCGACCCCGGACCTGGTGCCTATCCACCTGATGGAAATCTCGCGCAACTGGCCGTTGGGTTGCGGCGGGGGCGGCGGCTGCAACACCTTGAACCGGGACTTCCTGCTGGTCACGGACGTGAGCGACTTACAGACCTTGAAGGCGCCGGCTACGAATACTACGGGCGCGAGGGCTACATCTACCAGCGCTGCACCCCGGAACCGGCCTGCATCCCGCACGGTGCCGAGAAGCTGTGGCGCAAGTGCAAGACCGCTGATGACGATTGCGCCGTGTTCCTGGAAAGCGATCGGTTGACCTATGAAGCCAACGGCTACACGGCGACTGTACCGCCCGGCAGCAATCCGACCCTCGGCTACGCCTATCCGGCGATGGACACCGATGGCGACGGTCTCATCGACGGCTTCGAGTACCTGATCGGGACCGATCCGCTGCTCAGCGACACGGACGGCGACGGGATTTCCGACGGCGTGGAGTTTCCGCTGGCGGCGATTTCGACCAGCGACCCGTGCGACGGACCGATGGCGTGGCGCTGCCCGGCGGACCGGATTTTCGCCAACGGCTTCCAGTAGGCGCCTTGGCCCCGGTGCGACCGCCGTACGCTGGCGCGCTCTGGCCCGACCGCGGCGACGGAGCTTTAATGCGGCGGGGCAGCCCGTACGCCACGGCAAAGCAATAGTGGACAACAAACCGATGCTGAAGCCATACGCACACGCCGAGTCAGGGTGCGAATTCGGCCTCCAAGTCGGCAAGCACGGCTCTTGCTAGATCGGGTCCCATGTTTCCGGCGATCATGCCCATCACATGCACCGCGTTGATGCCCACGCCTTCGACGTGGTCGAGCACCCTGAGCAGGTCCGCCTCAGGAAATGCGGCACCGACTCCGTGCACCATCATGTAGCCGCCGACGATCTGGTTGCCGCCGTGGGTGAAACTGTCGAACTTTCGCCACGCGTTCTGGTATAGCTCGGAAAACATCGGCCATTGGTTGAACGGTTCGTGCAGTTCGATCTGCCCAGCCAGATTGCGCTTCGGGACCCGATCGTTCTCGATGAAGTCCTGCGTCTGCTCGTCCGTGGCGCAGAAGCCGAACCAAGTGCCGCGCTTGAACTTCTCGTTCATCGGCCGAAGCAGGGTCAAGGCGCTGCCGGCCAGCTCAGGGCCATGATCGTGAAGGAGCACGGCGATGGCGAACGCATCGTCGAGAGCGGCCCGCAGGAGCGCCCAGGCGACTCGCCACCTGTCGGGCACGTCTGCTGGCATCTGTAGCCGCGACGCCATGGTGGCGGCGCGATTGAGTGCGGACACCACTTCGGCACCCCGCGTTTGAATGGCAGTGATGTTCATCGGCTTGCTTCCCTGGTGAGCGGGTGGCTTGATGCGACGAAACGTCAGCTCGGGCTCGGCACCGCGAAGGCAACCTGCGAAGCCTGCCGCGAATCGCCGAACGATCATCATCGAACAGCTCCCAGCGAGGGATCAATGGCATCCGCTCTCGCAGGGATCGCCTCTGCCTTGTCGAAAATCCAGCCGGCTGGGCATCCAGCCTGCCTAGCAGATGACTCAGGTCGGGTCAATGCCTTGGCGGAATCAGGGTCGCTCAACATGCCGATGGCCATGTGCTGATTCCTGC
>CAZUZT010000003.1:0-15890 GCA_964624575.1 uncultured Rhodanobacteraceae bacterium
TTGGCGGCCGGGTTTCCAGGTTTCCCCGGCTTTCCCGGATTCCAGGCAGCGGCCGCAAGCCCGGCTTCGACGAAGCCGCCTTCGAGCGTTTGCTGGAACCGGGCAGCCATGCCGCCATGCACCAGTTCCTGGGCAAGGACATCGTCAACTTCCACGGCCTGTTCTGGCCGGCGTTGCTGGCCGGCAACGGCCTGCGCCTGCCCGAACGCCTGCATGTCAACGGCTACCTGACCGTGGACGGCGCCAAGATGTCCAAATCGCGCGGCACCTTCATCCAGGCCCGCACCTACCTGGATGCCGGCCTGGACCCCGAATACCTGCGTTATTACTTCGCCGCCCGTTCCAGCGGCAATGTCGACGACCTGGACCTGAACCTGGAAGATTTCGTGACCCGGGTCAATGCCGACCTGGTCGGCAAGTTCGTCAACATCGCCAGCCGCTGCGCCCGGCTGCTTGAGGTGAACCTAGACAATCGCCTGGGCCGGCTGGACGAGGCCCGCGCGCTGGACAGCCAGGGCATGGACGTGCTGGCCGCCGTGCAAACCGCCGCCCGGCAGGCGTTCAGCCGCTACCCGAGCGGCAACTTCGGCGAGGTGGCCAGGACCTTGATGCTGGCCGCCGACCGCGCCAACGAGTACATCCAGACGCGGCAGCCCTGGCAACTGGCGCGCGACCCGGCGCGCCGCGACGAGCTGGCCTGCACGCTGACCATTGGCCTCAACGCTTTCCGCACGTTGGCAATCGCGCTGGCACCGATCCTGCCCCGGCTGGCCGCGCAGGCGGCGGCGCTGTTTGCCGAGAACGCCAACGATTGGAGCAGCGACGATCTGGACCGGCCGCTCGAGGGCCATCCCCTGGCGCAGTTCCAGCCCATGCTTCAGCGCATCGACAACAAACAGGTGGCGGCAATGATCCAGGCCAGCATCCAGACTCTGGGCAACGCCCCGGCCAGCGCGCCCGCACCGACCCGGACCAAGACTTCCAAGTCCGTCACCGGCAAGGCCGCGACCGGCGCCAAGACGGCACCCGGCGCGACGCCTGCCCCTGCAGGAACGCCCACCACCATCGGCATCGAGGACTTCACCCGCCTGGACCTGCGCGTCGGCACGGTCGTGGAATGCAGCCATGTCGAGGGCTCCGACAAGCTGCTGCGCTTCGTGCTCGATGCCGGCGAGCTGGGGCGTCGGCAGATCTTCTCCGGGATCAAGGCCGCCTATCCCGAGCCGGAGGCGCTGGTTGGCCGCCAGGTCGTTTTCATCGCCAACCTGGCGCCGCGCAAGATGCGTTTTGGCATCAGCGAAGGGATGATCCTGTCGGCCGGCGGCGGCGGCAACGAGCTGTTCCTGCTCAATGTCGACGAGGGCGCCAGTGGCGGCATGCCGGTGGCCTGAGGCCCCGGCAACCAACACTGGTAGTCCGACGGCGTGGTGATGCCACCGCGTTGCACGGCCTGCGCAGCGTGCTTTGCGGCCCGCTCCGTCGGCAGGCATCAGCCGTCCCGGCCAGCAGTCGCCCGGGGTGAGCCTATACTTGCCGGCCGTGCCCTGAATGGAACCGTGACGTGACGGACCGCTCTTTCCGCCAGCCGACCCTGCTGCAGGCGCTTACTCCCTTGCTGTTCCTGGTGGTCGTGTTGATCTGCGCGGTCTACCTGTTTGCCGACGACGCCGCGTTCGGCGCCAACCAGGTCGGGCTGATGCTGGCCACCGGCGTCGCCGGCCTGGTTGGCCTGCGCAACCGCATGCCTTGGCAGGATATCCAGGACAGCCTGGTGCATGGCGTGGCGCTGGCCGTGGTGCCGATCTTCATTTTGTTGTCGGTAGGGGCCCTGATCGGCACCTGGATTCTCAGCGGCACGGTACCGATGCTGATCGTGTACGGCATGGAGTTGATGCACCCGGCCTATTTCTACCCGGCCACCTGCCTGGTCTGCGCCATCGTCGCGCTGGCGATCGGCAGTTCCTGGACCGTCGCCGGCACGCTCGGCGTGGCCCTGATCGGCGTCGCGCAGGGCATGGACATGTCGTTGCCGATTACCGCCGGCGCGATCATCTCCGGCGCTTATTTCGGTGACAAGATGTCGCCGATCTCCGACACCACCATCATCGCCCCGGCCGCCGCCGGAGCGGAACTGTTCGCCCATATCCGGCACCTGACCTGGACCACGTTCCCGAGCTTCGCCATCGCCCTGATGCTGTTCACGTTCATAGGCTTGTCGCAGGACGCGGGGGCGGGCGAAGATTTCGGCAACCTGGCTGGTCAGCTGGACAGCCACTACAACCTGGGCTGGCACCTGCTGATTCCCATGGCGGTGGTATTCGGCCTGGCCATGGCCCGCTTCCCCGCTTATCCCACCATCCTGCTGGGTGCCCTGCTTGGCGGTGTGTTCGCAGTGCTGTTCCAGCCCGAACTTGTGCTCGCTCTGGCCGACCGTGAGGACATTCCCCGGGCCATGGCCTTGCTCTCCGGCGCATGGCAGGCGATGTTCGAGGGCTACCAGTCCAGCACCGGCGACGCCGTGGTCGACTCCCTGCTCACCCGGGGCGGCATGATCAGCATGCTCAGCACCGTATGGCTGATCATCTGCGCCCTGGGTTTCGGCGCCGTGATGGAGCACACCGGTCTGCTTGAACGCCTGATCCGCAGCATCTTCAACAAGGTGAAATCGACCGGTTCGCTGATCACCGCCACCATCGTCACCGCCTTCGGCACCAACGTGGTCACCGCCGAGCAGTACATGGCCCTGGTGATTCCCGGCCGCCTGTACCAACCCGAATACGGCAAGCGCGGGCTGGACCCGGTGAACCTGTCGCGGGCGCTGGAAGACGGCGGCACCATCACCTCGCCGCTGGTGCCCTGGAATACCTGCGGCGCCTACATGGCGGCCACGCTCGGCGTGGCGACGCTGGATTATCTGCCCTACGCCTTCTTCAACCTGTTCGGGCCGGTGATTGCCGTGGCCATGGCCTATGCCGGCTTCCGCATCATCCGCAGCCCAGTGCCGCCCGATCTGGCACCTGAGCCGAGCCCCGATCCGGCCCGGGCACCGCTGCCCGGCAGCGAACCGGCCACCGCATCGACCCGTGCCGCCGCAACCGATGCCCGGTCTGCCGGCCAGGCCAGCTTCCAGCCTGCCGCATCACCGCGCACGTCATCACCGCGCACGTCCGGGCCCGCGCCAGAAAAGGCGGGCAGCACCAGCCCGTGATCCGTGCGCCCGCCGCCCGGTATCTGCCGGCGGATGCGACTGCCGCCGACAACGTGCCGCCCTGCATCGGTGCACCGTCGCCAGGCGCACCAGACCGTTCCACCCCGCGGCCATGACCGAATACGCCCTGCTGCTGGTCGCCACGGTGCTGGTCAACAACGTGGTGCTGGCCAAGTTCCTGGGCCTGTGCCCGTTCATGGGCACCTCGCGCAACCTGGATCACGCCGTCGGCCTGGCCCTGGCCACCGGCCTGGTGCTGACCCTGACCTCGGGCCTGTGCTGGCTGGCGATGCACTGGCTGCTGGCGCCGCTGGGCCTGGAATACCTGCGCGTGCTGGTGTTCATCCTGGTGATTGCCGCCACCGTGCAGTTCACCGAGGCGCTGCTGCGCAAGCTGGCGCCGGTGCTGTACCAGGCGCTGGGGATTTTTTTGCCGTTGATCACCACCAACTGCGCCGTACTCGGCGTGGCGCTGCTCAATACCTATCAGCAGCGCAGCCTGTTTGCCGCGCTGCTGTTCGGTGCCGGCTCGGCGCTGGGTTTCGGCCTGGTGCTGGTGCTGTTCGCCGCCGCGCGTGAGCGGCTGGATATCAGCCCGGTGCCGGCGGCCTTTCGCGGCGTGCCGATCGCCCTGGTCACGGCCGGCCTGATGGCGCTGGCGTTCATGGGTTTTGCCGGCATGGACCGGTGAGCATCCTGCTGGCAGTGGCGGTACTGGTCGGCCTGGCTACCGGCGCCGGCCTGTTGCTGGTCTGGGCCAACCAGCGCTTCCAGGTGGCCGGTGATCCGGTGGCCGATGCTATTGATCAACTGCTGCCGCAGACCCAGTGCGGCCAGTGCGGTTATCCGGGCTGCCGGCCCTATGCCGAGGCCATCGCCAGCGGCGAGGCCGACATCAACCAGTGCCCACCCGGCGGCGCGGCCACGATCAGGGCCCTGGCCGAGCTGTTGGGGCGCCCGGCCAAAGCGCTGGACAGCGGCTATGGCGTCCAGAAGCCGCCGCAACTGGCACTGATCGACGAAGCCCGTTGCATCGGTTGCACGCTGTGCATCCAGGCCTGTCCGGTCGATGCCATCGTCGGCGCCGCCCGCTACATGCATACGGTGATTGCCCAGGACTGCACCGGCTGCGAGTTGTGCCTGCCGCCGTGTCCGGTCGACTGCATCGACCTGGTGCCCGCAGCGATGCCCTTGCGGCCGCTGCGCTTGCCTGCACCGGGCTGAGCCCGTGTCCCGGGGCAATGGCGGTCTATGGCGGGCCATGCCGAGCCATGCCGGGGGCCATGCCGGGCTTTGGAGCCGGCTATAATCGCCCGTCCTTTTAGCAACCCTGCCGGGGGCCGCATGAGCGCCGAACAACTGCGTCAGGAAAAATGCCGTCCATTGACGGGCGCCGAACATCGCCTTGACGGTGAGGCCCTGGCCGGGTTGCTCACGGCCGTGCCGGAATGGCGCTTGCTGGATGACGGCAAGGCGATCGGCCGCGAGCTGGGTTTTGAGGGCTTCCTGCCGGCGCTGGCGTTCGCCAATGCCCTAGGCTGGCAGGCAGAGCAGGACAACCATCATCCGGATCTGGAACTGGGCTGGGGCTATGTCCGCATCCGCTTCAGCAGCCACGATGTCGGCGGTCTGTCGCGCAACGATTTCATCAGCGCCGCCAAGGTCGATGCCCTACTCCACGCCCGCTGAACCGGCACCGGCACGGCCGGCGCGCAATTACGGCCGCTGGCTGGCGGCACTGTGGCTGATCGCGGTGGCGCTGACGGTGTACTTCATCGTCGCCCACTGGCATGCCGCGCCGGCCCTGCGTCCGGCTCCCGACCTGCTCAGCAGCTACGTGCCCGAGCGCGCGCTGTGGCTGGAGGAGCAGCGCGCGATCAGCGACGGTGCCGCCAGCAATGTCCTGTATGAGCGGCACAAGGCCGGCGCCCTGCTCATTCCCGACGCGGTCTGGCTGCTGACCCTGGTCCTGTACCTGATCCCGATCATCTATGTGCTGCGCCGCAGTCTTTTCCAGGGCGATGTGCCGCCCTCGTGGACCCTGGCCCTGATCCTTGCCGGACCGTTGCTGGTGGTGATCCTGGGCGGGGTTTCAAACGACGCCCGCCCCGGTGCCGCCCTGGTGTTCATTACCGGCCTGACCTTCGGCGCGATCGTCGGCCAGCGCGATGTCAAGGCGCTGCGCTTTTCCCCGGGCGATCTGGCGGCATGGCGCAATGCCGCAGTGTTCACCGTGGTCGTCGTCGGCATCCTGGTGATCTACCGGTTGCTGGTGCAGCCGGATTATCCGATGCGCTGGCCTGGCCCGGACAAGCTGCTGCGCTATGGCGCCTGGGCGCTGTTCCAGCAGTGGCTGCTGAACCGGGTACTGGCACGGGAGGCGGTGCGCCTGACCGGCGGCCGCAAGGTCGTCGCCGCGGCCCTGGTGGCGGCCCTGTTCGGGCTGCTGCATGCGCCCAATTTCGCTTTGATGTGCGCGATCTGCGTGGGTGCCTTCGTCTGGCTGCAACTGTATTTCCGCCGGCCGTATGTACTGCCGCTGGCGGTGTCGCACCTGGTGCTCAACGTCACCATGATCGCGCTGCTGCCACCCTGGCTGCTGCGCAACGCGGAGATCGGCGCGCGCTACTTCAGGTCGGTGCTGTAGCGCCACTGCCGGCACGGATGCCGGCGTTAATGCCGACGACGGGCCGGCGATCGGTTCAACTCATGTCGATGTCGCCCAGGGTCCGGATCAGGCGGCGGGCGCGCTTGTCCGGCCGTCCCGGCGGCGGCTGGTAGCCGGCGCGCTCGGCCTGGCGCTGCAGCCGTTCGCGTTCACGCCTCTGCTGCGATTCTTCGCTCTCCTGGTACAGCCGCGCCGCCTGCGGCGCACCGCCACGACGGCTGGATACCGCCTGCACCTGGATTTCATGGCGTTCATCACCCCGGCGGATCTCCAGCTTGTCGCCGGGCCGCACCGGTCGCGCCCGCTTGCACGGCTGACCCTGCGCCAGCACCCGTCCGGCCTCGATCGCTTCCTTGGCCAGGGTCCGGGTCCGGAACCAGCGCGCGGCCCACAGCCACACATCCAGTCGCACACTTGCTTGCTCGTTCATGGTCGCCATCGTATGGGTGAAGCCGTCCCCGATGCCATACCATGGCCCGATGTCCGAACCTCGTGACCCGCCACGGACCTGCGACCTGGGTCTGGTCATGGCGGGAGCCGTCTCGGCCGGCGCCTACACCGCCGGTGTCGTCGATTTTCTGGTCCATGCCCTGGACAGCTGGGAGGCTGCGCGCGGTCGTGATCCGCAGGCGCCGCCGCACCGGCTGCGCCTGCGGGCCCTGACCGGCGCATCGGCGGGCGCCATGACTGCCGGCATCCTGGCCGGCATCGCCGCCGGCCGTGAACACCGTCCGCTGGACCGCTTCGACCCCGGCCCGGACCTGCGCGACAACGCCCTGTTCGACAGCTGGGTCAACCGCATCGACGTGGCCAACCTGTTGTCGACCGGCGATCTGGAAGACAGCGCCAAGGACCGCCTGCTGTCGCTGCTCAATGGTGACGTTCTGGCCGACATTGCCAGCGCCGCCCTGCCGGCCGGTGCCGGTGGCCGGCGCAAGCCCTGGCTGGCCGACGAGCTGTTGATTGCACTGACCGTGACCAATCTGCGTGGCGTGCCCTACAACATCGGCTTTGCCGACAGCGGCAACCCCGACCAGCCGCGCGCCGGGCACGGCATGCGCCGCCATGCCGACCAGCTCCGGTTCCGGTTGTCCGGCACTGACACCGGTACCGATGTCGACCCTGCGTGGCCGCCCGGCTGCATCGCCCTGGATCCAGGCATGAATGGCCCGGGCTGGCGCCGGCTGCAGTTGGCGGCGCTGGCTTCCGGTGCCTTCCCGCTGTTGTTGCCACCGCGGCGGATCAGCCGGGACAGCCGCGATTACCTGGCCCAGCGCTGGCCCAGCCCGGGCAGCGGCGAGATCGTCGACGGTGATTGCGACTGCCGGCGCTACGTCAACCTGGCTCCGGACTGGGCCGGCCATGAGCCGCCGGAATGCTTCCAGTTCCATGCCGTGGACGGCGGCATGCTCGACAACCAGCCCTTCACCGCCGGTCGCGAACTGCTCACCGGCATCCCGCCGATGGCACCGGGCCATCCAGTGGTCAACCGGGTAATGCTGGCCATTGATCCGTTCCCGGACCTGGTCAGCTACCGGCAGCAGGAACCGGAACCGGCCGGCCTGCTCGACTTCGGCCTGGCGCTGCTGTCGGCGATGAAGAACCAGACCCGGTTCAAGCCCGAAGAACTGCTCACCGCGGCCGAGGATGCCTACGCCAGCCGCCAACTGATCGCACCCTCGCGGCGTATCGACGGTGTGCCGATGGACCATCCCCTGGCCGGTGGCGCGATCGAAGGCTTCGCCGGCTTCATCGACCGCCGCTTCCGGCTGCATGATTTCTGGCTCGGCCGGGCCAATTGCCAACGCTTCTTCGGCCGCCATTTCCGCCTGCCCGCCGAGCACCCGCTGTTTGCCGACTGGAACCCACAGCAACGCCAGGCCTGGCGCGACGACGATGGCCGCCTGCCGGTGCTGCCGCTGTTTGGTGCCGCCGCCGAAGCCATCGACACGCCGAGCTGGCCGACCATTGGCCCCGAGCAGATGCAACGGCTGTCCGCCCTGCTGCGCCAGCGCAGCCTGGCACTGCTGCCCCATGCCATCGATCACCTGCTGGCACGCAGCAACCGCGGCATGCGCTGGGCCACGCTGCACATGGCGCGCTGGCAAAGCCGCGGCTGGGTGCAGGCCCTGGCTGACGAGATTGCCGACCAGCTCCGTCGGCGCGGGCAGCTTTAGCCGGACCTGACCGGCGCGCCCTCAACGCGGGCGGTAGGCGCGCCCGAAGACCTCGACGACAGCGGCAACATGGGCCCGCGCCTGGCTGGCGGGAATATCGGCCGCGGCCGCAGGGCAGCGCAGCATGCGCAGATTGACCGCACCCTTGAGCAGGCTCAAAAAGTGGACCGCGGCCTGGGCCGGATCACTGATTTCCAGCTCACCGGCGGCCGCGGCGCGATGCAGGAAACCTTCGAAACTGGCCAGGATCCGGGCCGGACCGGCCTGCCAGAACATCTGACCCAGGCGGCCGTCGGCGCGTAAATCGGCCAGGATCAACCGCTGCAGGCTGATTGCTTGCGGACTGGCGACCAGGGCGAAGAAGCGCTCGCCCAGGGCAAGCAAGGCCTGCTCGATCGGCTCATCGGCGGCCGGCAGGAACAACCGGTCCGGCAACAGGTCCTGGCACAGCTCCTGGATCGCCTGGACGAACAGGGCTTCCTTGTCCTTGAAATGGCTGTAGACGGTGAGCTTGGAGACGCCGGCGGTCGCAGCGATGGCATCGACGCTGACGCCATCAAAGCCGTGCCCCGGGAACAGCTGCTTGGCGGCCGCCAGGATGGCCGCACGTTTTTCCGGATCCTTCGGACGGCCGGCCGCTGCTGCGGGCGGACAACCCTGGCTGGCATCGGCCGGTGTCCTGATCGGCGTAGGCAGTTCGCTCATGGTCGGCTCGGATGATCTGGATGCGGGCGTGGCGCAATCAGCGCCAAGGGGCCACCGTCACGCGTACTGGCGGCTGGACAGTCGCCGTCGGCAAACATACTATACCGACCAGTTCATTAATGATGCCGGTTGATCCGGCAAGGCCATGGCATTGCCCGATTCAACCGCGCCGCTGCCCGGGCGGACACCATCGATCCGCCGCCGGAAGTGCGTGCCCGCGATGCTGGTTCTGACCGTTGCCCTGGCCTTGCTGCTGACCGCCTGCGGCTCTCCCGAGCCGGCACCGCCGCCGCCGCGACCGGCCGTGGTCGGCCAGCCGCAACCGGCGGCAGCCAGTGCCGACATCGTCTACAGCGGCGAAATCCGCGCCCGCCACGAAAGCCAGCTGGCCTTTCGCGTCGGCGGCAAGATCGAACGGCGGCTGCTGGATGTCGGCGCCCGGGTAATGCCCGGCGATGTCCTGGCCGTGCTCGATGCCAGCGACCTGGAATTGCAGCTTGCCGCAGCCCGTGCTGCCGCTGCGGCCGCCCGGGCCGAGACCGACCTGGCGCGGGCCGAGTACGAACGCGCCGATGCCCTGCTCGGGCGCAACCTGATCAGCCGATCCGGGCACGAGGCGGCGCAAACCGCCCAGGCAGCGGCGCAAGCCCGGATGCAGCAAGCCCAGGCGCAGCTGCGGGCGGCGCAGAACCAGACCGATTACACGCAACTGCGCGCCGACCGTGCCGGTGTGCTGTCGTGGCTCCAGGCCGAAGCCGGCCAGGTGGTGGCGCCGGGCCAGGTGGTGGCCGTGCTGGCGCAGGATGGCGAACTGGAAGTGGAATTCGCCCTGCCCGAATCCCAGCTTGCGCGCTATCGCACCGGCATGCCGGCCACCGTTTCCCTGTGGGCCGATGACGCCGGCCGCTACCAGGGACAGATCCGTGAGATCGCGCCCGATGCCCAGGCCGGCAGCCGCACCTACCGGGCCCGGGTCGCTCTGTCCGATGCCGACGCCGCGGTGCAGCTGGGCATGACCGCACGCGTTGCCTTTGCCGGCGCCGATGGCCAGGCCCGGTTGGCGGTGCCGCTGACCGCGATCCAGGGCCGCGACCTGGCACCGGCGGTGTGGCGGGTGCTGCTCGACAGCCACCAGGTGCAGCTTCAGCCGGTGCAGGTCGCCGCCTGGCGCGAGAACGAAGCCGAGATCGCCGGCGGCCTGTCGGCCTCGGACTGGCTGGTGCTGGTCGGCGGCCACCAGCTCCATGACGGCCAGGTGATCAGCCCGGTCGACGCCAACAATCTGCTGCTGGACCTGTCCGGACAGTGAGCCCGTCGCTTCCGATCCCGGCCGCCCCGGTATTGGCAATCACCGGCGCCGTGGCGTGGCAGCCATGAGTGCAAGCCGTTTCAATCTTTCCGAGTGGGCGCTGCGCCACCGCGGCCTGGTGCTGTACCTGATGCTGTTGGCCGGCGTCACCGGCGTGCTGGCGTTCCGGTCGCTGGGCCAATCCGAGGATCCGCCGTTCACCTTCAAGGTGATGGTGGTGCACACGCTGTGGCCGGGCGCCGATGCGCAATCGGTGTCGCGCCAGATCACCGACCGGATCGAGGAAAAACTGGAAGAGCTGGGCAACCTGGAAAGCATCCGCAGCTGGTCCCGGCCGGGCGAATCCCAGGTCTTCATCGAGATCGGCGAGCACGTGCCGCAGCGGGAAGTGGACGATTACCTGTACCAGATCCGCAAGAAGGTGGCCGATATCCGCCATACCCTGCCGGCCGAGGCGATCGGGCCATTCTTCAACGACGAATTCGGCGACACCTTCGGCAACCTGTTCGCGCTGACCGGTGACGGCTTTGACGCCGGTGCGATGAAAAACTGGGCCGAGCGCCTGCGCGCGCGCCTGTTGCGTCTGCCCGACGTGGCCAAGGTGGAGCTGCTCGGGGTCCAGGACGAGCGCATCTACATCGAGCTCAGCCAGGCCAAGCTGGCAAGTCTGCGGATCAGCCAGGCGCAGCTGCAGGCGGCGCTGCAGGCCCAGAACGCGGTCGTTCCGGCCGGCTTCTTCGAAGGCGGCAGCGACCGCATCCACCTGCGCGTCACCGGCACCTTCGACTCGGTGCAGGCGATTGCCGACATGCCGATCCGGGCCGGTGACGAACTGTTCCGCCTGGGCGATGTCGCCCGGGTCCGGCGCGGCACCATCGAGCCGGCGGCGCCGGGCATGCGCTACCTGGGCCACGATGCCATCGGCCTGGCGGTGTCGATGGTCCAGGGCGGCGACATCCTGCGCCTGGGGCGGGATCTGGACGCGGCTTTGCCCGGTCTGCGCCAGCAGTTGCCGGTCGGCCTGGAACTGCATCGGGTCGCCGACCAGCCGGCCGCCGTGCGCGCCTCGATCGGCGAGTTTTTGCAGGTGTTGGCCGAAGCCGTGTTCGTGGTCCTGCTGGTGAGTTTCTTTTCGCTGGGCCTGCGCACCGGGCTGGTGGTGGCGATCTCGATTCCGCTGGTCCTGGCGATGACTTTCGCAGTCATGGCCGTGCTTGGCATCGACCTGCACAAGATCTCGCTCGGCGCCCTGGTGCTGGCCCTGGCGCTGCTGGTCGACGACGCAATCATTGCCGTGGAAATGATGGCGATCAAGCTGGAGCAGGGCCTGGAGCGGGTCAAGGCCGCCGCCTTCGCCTGGACCTCCACCGCGTTCCCGATGCTTACCGGCACCCTGGTCACCGCCGCCGGCTTCCTGCCCATTGCCACCGCCGCTTCCAATACCGGCGAATACACCCGCGCCCTGTTTCAGGTGGTGACCATCGCCCTGCTGCTGTCGTGGATTGTGGCGGTGCTGTTCGTGCCCTATCTGGGCGACAAGCTGCTGCCCCGGGCGCGCCACGAAGCCGGCCCGGCAACCGCTGCGCCCGAGACCGACTCCGACCCCGCCCCCGACCCCTACCAGCGCCCGTTCTACCGTCGCTACCGGCATTTGCTGGAATGGACCCTGCACCGGCGCGGCTGGGTCCTGGCGGCCACCGCGGTGCTGTTCGTGTTGTCGATGCTCGGCTTCCGCCTGGTCGAGCAGCAATTCTTCCCACCCTCGACCCGGCCCGAGCTGCTGGTCGATCTGAAACTGGCCGAAGGCAGCTCGCTGGCCGCCACCCGGGCCGAGGTCCAGCGCCTGGAAAGCTGGCTGGCCGGTGATCCCGACCTGATCAACCACGTCGCCTTCGTCGGCACCGGTGCACCGCGTTTTTATCTGCCCCTGGACCAGCAGCTACCGCAGCCTTCGTTCGCCCAGTTCCTGCTGCTGGCCACCGACATTGCCGCCCGCGAGCGTGTCCATCAGCGCCTGGTCGAGCATCTGGACCGCCGCTTCAGTCATGTCCGCAGCCGTGTCCAGGCGTTGGAGAACGGCCCGCCGGTGGGCTATCCGGTGCAATTCCGGATCTCCGGCGAGGACATCGCAACCGTGCGCGGCCTGGCGATGGCGGTGGCCGGCCAGCTGCGCACCGATCCGGATCTGCGCAATGTCCACCTGGATTGGCAGGAGCCGTCCAAGATCCTGCACATCCACATCGACCAGGATCGGGCGCGGATGCTGGGCATCAGCTCGGCCGAGCTGGCGCAGTTCCTGCAGGGTGTGCTCAGCGGCAGCCCGGTCAGCGTGCTGCGCGAGGACGATGAGTTGATCGATGTCGTGCTGCGCGGCGATGCCGATGTCCGTACCGGCCTGTCCAGCCTGGCCAGTCTGCCGGTGCAGACCGCCGACGGCCGGTTCCTGCCGCTGGCGCAGATCGCCACCCTCCGGCCCGGCCTGGAGGACGGCGTCATCTGGCACCGTGACCGGTTGCCGACGATCACCGTGCGCGCCGATGTCGCCAACGGCATCCAGCCGGCCACGGTCACCGGCCGCTTGCAGCCGGCGCTGGCATCGGTGCGACAGGCGCTGCCGCCCGGTTACCTGCTCGAGGTCGGCGGGACGGTGGAAGCCAGCCAGCGCGGCCAGGCCTCGGTCAACGCCGGCATTCCGCTGTTCATCCTGGTGGTTCTGACGGTATTGATGGTGCAACTGGGCAGTTTCCAGCGCACCGTGCTGGTGGTCCTGACCGCGCCGCTGGGCCTGATCGGCGTGGTCGCTTTCCTGCTCCTGCTGCGGGTGCCGTTCGGCTTCGTCGCCATGCTCGGCACCATCGCCCTGTTCGGCATGATCATGCGCAACTCGGTGATCTTGGTCGATCAGATCGAACAGGACATCGCCGCCGGCCAGCCACGCTGGCAGGCCATCATCGGCGCCAGCGTGCGTCGCTTCCGGCCGATCATGCTGACCGCGATGACCGCGGTGCTGGCCATGGTGCCGCTGTCGCGCAGCGACTTCTACGGGCCGATGGCGGTGGCGATCATGGGCGGTCTGCTGGTCGGCACGGTACTGACCCTGGTGGTGCTGCCGTCGATGTATGCGGTCTGGTTCCGGGTCGAAGAACACGAGCCGCCCGCCGCCGGCGCGGACACCGTTTCGCCATGATTTTTGCCGACACTGTTCCATCGCGCCAGTGCACGGGTGGCCGGGCGTCCGGAAAACTGTCCGCAACCGGACGCCGAATGGTGACTTGGCCGCCCGGCTCGCCGGCGCGGTGACTTCCGGCACTGCGTGGGCCGGGCCGCGGGCACCATGCTGGTGCCGTCTCCGGCAGTTAACGCCCGCGCTGGACTATCATTTGGCACGCATTTTGCGATCTTCCCCACAATCCGGCTCGGACTTTTCTGCCGTGACAACACCGGCATTGCGTCCGGCCTGAGCCACGCCACCGTAGACCCTGCGAGAAACCAGCCATGACCCAAGTGACCGACGATTACGCCCTGGCCCGAGAGAACATGATCGAACAGCAGGTCCGGCCATGGGATGTGCTGGACGCCCGGGTCCTGGACGTGTTGCGCCAAGTGCCGCGTCACCACTTCGCGCCGGCGCCGTACCGCTCGGTGGCCTATGCCGATGTCGCGATTCCGATCGGCCACGGCGAAAAAATGATGAAGCCGGTGCAGGAAGGCCGCATGCTGCAGGCGCTGGAGCTGACCGGCACAGAGCAGATCCTGGAGATCGGCACCGGTTCGGGTTTCATCACCGCCTGCCTGGCCCGGCTGGGCGGCACGGTGCACAGCATCGAGCGCCATGAAGACCTGGCAACGGCCGCCCGCCAGCGCCTGGTCCAGGCCGGCGTCGACAATGTCACCGTCGACTGCGCCGATGCGCTGGACGGCTTCGCGCCCGGGCGCCGCTATGACGTCATCGCCGTGACCGGCGCCGTCGATACCGTGCCGCAGCGCTTCGGCGACTGGCTGGCCGTGTCGGGCCGGCTGTTCGTGGTCCATGGCCGCAGCCCGCTGATGACCGCTGCCCTGGTCACCCGCACCGACGGCAGCCACCTGCACCAGGAAAACCTGTTTGAAACCGAACTTGACTACCTGCATGGCGCAGCGCCGGTGGCGCAGTTCGTCCTGTAGCCGGCAAGCAGCGCCGGTCCCGGGCGCGCCTGCCGTTTTCAATCATCCATGTCTCACCACGAGCTCCCCATACCATGACCAAATGCAAACTCCTGGTTGCCGCGATGGCGCTTGCCTTCGCTGTCGCCACCCCCGGTGCCGGTGCCGCCGACCTGATCGAGGCTTACCAGAGCGCCCGCCAGAGTGATCCGCAACTGGCCGCCGCCGAAGCCGGCAGCCGGGTGGTGGGCGAGAACGTGGTCATTGCCCGCTCCACGCTGTTGCCCAACATCAATGGCAACGCCAGCATCAACGAGTCGCGCGATGATCTGTTCGACAGCCGGGACGGCGATGTCCGCACGCGCACCTATGGCGTGAACCTGAGCCAGAGTGTCTTCAACTGGGGCAACTACACCAACCTGGGCGCCGCCCGGGCACGCAACGCCGCCGCCCAGGCCGACTATCAGGTCGCCGTCGATGCGCTGTTGCTGCGTGTCGCCGAAGCCTATTTCGGCGTGCTGGCAGCCGAGGACGCGCTGGCCTTTGCCGAAGCCGAGGAGCGCGCCGTCGGCCGCCAGCTGGAGCAGGCCGAGCAACGCTTTGAAGTGGGCTTGACCGCGGTCACCGATGTCCACGAAGCCCGGGCCCGGCATGATGCTGCGCGGGCCGCGGTGATTGCCGCCGGCAATGCCCTGGATGACGCCCGCGAAGCCCTGGCCGAAATCACCGGCGAGCACGATGAAAACGTGCTGGCGCTGCGCCTGGACATTCCCCTGGAAGGCCCCGATCCCGATGACCTGGAAGCCTGGGAACAGGCTGCGCTGGCGGCCAGCCCGGCCCTGGCCGCCAGCCGCTTCGACATGGAAGCGGCCGAACGCGACATCGGCACCGCCCGCTCCGGCCATTTGCCCAGTCTGACCGCCTCGGTCGGCTGGCAGGACCGCAAGGTATTGCGCGGTTACGACCCGGAGCTTGGCGGCCAGCGCCAGGCTGAAGGCGGCACCATCGGCCTGACCCTGCACGTGCCGATCTTCAGCGGCTTTGCCACCCAGGCGCGGGTCCGGCAGAGCATTTACCAGCGCGATATCGCCGAGGAAGTCCTGGAGGCCGAACGGCGCAACCTGCTGCGCCAGACGCGCAACGATTTCCGCTCGGTGGTGGCCGGCATCAGCAGCATCGAGGCCCGTCGCCAGGCCTTGTTGTCGGCGCAAAGTGCCCTGGAAGCCACCCAGGCCGGATTCGAGGTCGGCACCCGCACCATCGTCGACGTGCTGCTCGCCCAGCAGTTGCTGTTCCAGGCCCAGCGCGACTATTCCAACGCCCGCCACCAGTTCATCCTCAATGGCCTGCGGCTCAAGCGCACCGTCGGCATCATCCAGTTCAATGACCTGGAAGAGGTCAACGCCCTGCTCACGCCGGAGCGGCTGACACCCGAGGAGATCGGCGCGCGGGTCGCCGCCCAGGCGCTGCGTGACGGCGAGCGCGAGCGGGTTCCGGCCCGCTGACACCACGGCGACAGCACGGCGTGACGGGTGCGCCGGAAGCCCGCCATTGAGCCTTGAGGAATCCTGCCATGCATGAATTCGATCTTCGACCGCCCACCGATGCCCAGCGCCAGGCGCTGATCCAGGGCCTGAGCGCGCAGGAGCGGCAAGTGCTGCTGCACCAGGGCACCGAGCG
>CAZUZT010000003.1:15990-31332 GCA_964624575.1 uncultured Rhodanobacteraceae bacterium
CCCACCGGCGAGCGCTACTGCCTGAACTCGGTCGCCCTGACCTTCATCGAGCGTGGCCAGCCCCTGCCCGATCCCCTGCGCCGGGGCGGCGCCGAGGCCGGCCCGGCGCCCTGAACCCGCTCGCCCGGCCGGGAACCACCACGGCCATCGGTCATCGTCTCCGACAGACCGGCTGCCATGGGATCGCCGGGCGGCAGCCGGCTATACTTGCCGATTCAAGATTGCACCGAAGGCATTCCCATGATCAACGAGATCAAGCGCGACGCTAAGACGCGCATGAGCAAGAGCGTCGAGTCGCTGCGCCATGACCTGACCCGGCTGCGCACCGGCCGCGCCTCCACGGCGCTGGTCGAGCACCTGAAGGTGAATTACTACGGCACGGACGTGCCGCTCTCCCAGGTGGCCAACGTATCGGTGGCCGATGCCCGGTCGATCCAGATCTCACCCTGGGAAAAGCCGATGGTGGCGGCGGTGGAGAAGGCGATCCTGGCCAGCGACCTGGGCCTGACACCGAACACGGCCGGCACCATCATCCGGATCAACCTGCCGGCGCTGACCGAAGAGCGGCGCAAGGAACTGTCCCGGCACGTCGGCCAGGAAGGCGAGAACGCCAAGGTCGCGGTGCGCAACATCCGCCGTGACGCGATCCAGCAGGTCAAGGAACTGCTCAAGGAGAAGGAAATCTCCGAGGACGACGAGCGTCGGGCCGAGGATGAAATCCAGAAGCTGACCGACCAGCATGTGGCCGAAGTCGACGAGGTGGTCAAGGCCAAGGAAGAGGAATTGATGGCGATCTGAGCGGTGTCGATCCTGACCCGCCAGGCGCACGCGCCGATGAGCGAACCCCGTGTCATGGTGGCACCCGATCCCGACCGGGTGCCCGGCACCCTGCGCGAGAAACTGGGCTGCCTGCCGCGGCACATCGCCATCGTCATGGATGGCAATGGCCGCTGGGCCAGCCAGCGCAGGCGGCCGCGCAGCTTCGGCCACCGCGCCGGCCAGAAGGCGGTGCGGGCGGCAGTGGAATTCTGCCTGCGCGAGGGCATCCAGGCGCTGACCCTGTTCGCTTTTTCCAGCGAGAACTGGCAGCGCCCGGCGAGCGAGATCAAGGCCCTGATGGAACTGTTCCTGCGCGCCCTGGACCGGGAGATCAAATCCTTGCTGGAGAACGATGTCCGCCTGCGCTTCATCGGCGATCTGGACAGCTTCGAAGGTCCGTTGCGCGAGCGCATGGCGCGCGCCCAGGCAGTTACTGCCGGCAGTGCCGCCCTGCAGCTCAATGTCGCGGTCAGCTATGGCGGCCGCTGGGACATTACCCAGGCCTGTCGGCGCCTGGCGCAGCAGATCCAGACCGGTCAGCTCACCCCTGGCGAGATTGACGAGGCTCTGATCGACAGCCATCTGTCCCTGGCCGGCCTGCCGCCGCTGGACCTGTTGATCCGCACCGGCGGTGAGCGCCGGATCAGCAATTTTCTGCTCTGGCAGGCGGCCTACGCCGAGCTGTACTTCACCGACACCCTGTGGCCGGACGTGGACCAGGCCGCGATGCGTGCCGCCTGCGTCGACTTTGCCGGGCGCGAGCGCCGCTATGGACTGACCAGCGAACAGGTGCGGCCGTGAGTTCGGGCCTGGCAGCCCGCCTGGTCACCGGCATGATCCTGGCGTCGGCGATCGTCCTGATCGTGCTGTATGTGCCGCCGCTGGCATTCACGATCCTGATCGGCGGCCTGCTCCTGATCGGCTTTTGGGAATGGACCCGGCTGGCCGGGCTGCCCGGACGTGCGTTGCGCCTGCTGGCATTGCTGGCACAGGCTGGCCTGATGGTCGCGCTGTGGTGGTGGCTGCCTGGTGATGGCCTGTTCGCGGTGACCACGGTCGCCTGCATGTTCTGGTTACTGGCCCTGCTCTGGCTGCGCCATCCCGGTTTTGCCGCGGCCGACCGACCTGCGGCACGGGCGTTGAAATGGCTGGCCGGGGTGGTTGCCATCACCGGCGCCTGGGCGGCCGCCACCGCCATCCGCGAGGCGCTGCCCCAGGGTACGGCCTGGCTGCTGGCTTGCCTGGTGATGATCTACAGCAGCGATACCCTGGCATTTTTCACCGGCCGCACGTTCGGTGGCCGCAAAATGGCGCCCCGGATCAGCCCGGGCAAGACCTGGGCCGGCCTGTATGGCGCGGTGATCGGAAGCTTTCCCATCGCCCTGGTGCTGGGCTGGCTGTTGTCCCTGCGCGGGCCGGCACTGGTCGGCTGGATGCTGCTGGCCGGCGCCGCGGTGCTGCTGGCGGTGGCGGGCGACCTGTTCGAAAGCATCCTCAAGCGCCATCGCCAGGTAAAGGATTCGGGGCGTCTGTTTCCCGGCCATGGCGGGTTGCTTGACCGTACCGACAGCCTGCTCGCCGCCCTGCCCCTGTTCGCCACCGGCCTGGCCTGGCTGCTGCCATGAAACGCATTACCCTGCTCGGTGCCACCGGCTCGATCGGACGTTCGGCGCTGGATGTCATTGCCCGGCACCCGGACCGCTTCCAGGTCGATGCCCTGGCCGCCGGCTCGCGGGTGCAGGCGCTGGTTGAGCTGTGCCGGCAGTTCCAGCCGCGGGTGGCCGCGATCGGCGACCCTGCCCACCACGATGAACTGGCACGCGGACTGGCCAGCCACGGCCTCGCCACCGAAGCACTGGCCGGCCCGGACGCGCTGGCGGCGATTGCCGCCGACCCGCAGGCCGACACCGTGGTTGCCGCCATCGTCGGCAGTGCCGGCCTGGCCTCGACCCTGGCCGCGGCCCGTGCCGGCAAGACCCTGCTGCTGGCCAACAAGGAAGCGGTGGTGATGGCCGGCGAACTGCTGTTCCGCACCCTGGCCGAAGGCGGCGGCCGCCTGCTGCCGATCGACAGCGAGCACAACGCCATCTTCCAGTGCCTGCCGGCCGGTTTCGACCGTGACCTGGCCGCCGCCGGCATCCGGCGCCTGGTGCTCACCGCGTCCGGCGGCCCCTTCCTTGACCTGCCGGCCGCCGATCTGGCGGCCGTGACACCGGACCAGGCCTGCGCCCATCCGACCTGGTCGATGGGCCGCAAGATTTCGGTCGATTCGGCCACCCTGATGAACAAGGGCCTGGAGGTGATCGAGGCACACTGGCTGTTCGGCGCCGCCGCGGAACAGATCGATGTTGTCGTGCATCGGCAGAGCGTGGTGCACTCGCTGGTCGAGTACGTCGATGGTTCGATGCTGGCCCAGTTGGGCAGCCCGGATATGCGGACCGTGCTGGCCCATGCCCTGGCCTGGCCGGAACGGCTCGATGCCGGCGTCGAGCGGCTGGACCTGCTGCGCCATGGCCGCCTGGATTTCCTTGCGCCCGACCACCCGCGCTTTCCCTGCCTGGAGCTGGCCTACACCGCCCTGCGCGCCGGCGGCAATGCCAGTTGCGTGCTCAATGCCGCAAACGAAGTGGCGGTACGGGCCTTCCTGGAAGCCGGCCTGCCGTTCCCGGCAATCGCCGAGGTGGTCCAGGCGGTGCTGGAATCGGTTCCCGCGGGACCGGTTCAGGACCTGGCCTCGATACTCCAGTGCGATGCCCATGCCCGCCGCCGGGCCGGGGCTGAAGTCCACCGGCGGCTTAGCTAACGGATTGTCATGTCTGAGTTTTTTGGATCTGTCTGGTGGTTGCTGGTCACCCTGGGCCTGCTCATCACCTTCCACGAGTACGGCCACTACCTGGTCGGACGGCTGTGCGGGGTCAAGGTGCTGCGCTTCTCGATCGGTTTCGGCAAGCCGTTCTGGCGCCGTACCGACCGGCACGGCACCGAGTTTGCCCTGGCACCGATTCCGCTGGGTGGCTACGTCAAGTTCCTGGATGAACGCGAGGAAGAGGTGCCGGCCCAGCTGCGCGCCCAGGCGTTCAACAACAAGACCCTGGCCCAGCGCTCGGCCATCGTCGCCGCCGGCCCGGCCGCCAACCTGCTGTTCGCGCTGGTGGCGTTCTGGGCCATGTACCTGGTCGGCAAGCAGGACTTCATGCCCGTGGTCGGCCAGGTCGACGGCATTGCCGCCGAAGCCGGAGTGCAGGCCGGCGACCGGTTGCTGAGCATCGACGGCGTGCGGGTCGACACCTGGACCCATGCCGCCCTGCAGCTGATCACCGCCGGCGTCGACCGCCGTGCCGTTGCGGTCCAGGTGGCCGATGCCGACGGTGCCACGCGCGCGCTGGAGCTGGACCTGGCACGCCTGGCGGCCGATGTCCGTGAACCGCAAATGCTGTTCGCCTCCGGCATGGTGCCCCGTCACCTGACCCGGCCGGCCGTCATCGGCCAGGTTCCGGAGGATCTGCCCGCGGCCCGGGCCGGCCTGAGGCCGGGCGATCGCATCATCGCGGTGGACGGACATCCGGTGCAGTCCTGGAACCAGGTGCCGGTACTGATCCAGCAGCAGGCCGCCGCCCATAACCACCCCGATGCCGATACCGATACCGATGCCGATGTCCCGGGCCTTGACGCCAACAGCGTCGCCCGAGAGGCCAACGCCGGCATCGTCTTCACCGTCCAGCGCGAAGGGCGGCAGCTGCGCATTCCGGTACAGCCGGCGCCGGTCTCGGACGGCCAGGGTGGCCAGCTCTACCAGGTCGGCATCGCCGTGGACCCGGCCCTGTACGAGTACGATGCCCTGCTGCGCTACGGGCCGGTCCAGGCCATGGCCGCCGCCGGCCGGGAAACCTGGACCATGACCTCGGCCACGGTCGGCATGTTGTGGCGCATGGTCGCCGGCCGCGCCTCGGTGGAGAACCTGAGCGGGCCGATCAGCATCTCACGCTATGCCAACGCCTCGGCACGCAGCGGCGTTGGCCATTTTTTGTGGTTTCTGGGCGTTATCTCGCTGAGCCTGTGTATCATCAATCTGCTGCCAATTCCGGTCTTGGACGGCGGTCACCTGCTGTATTACCTTATCGAGTTGGTCAAGGGCTCGCCGGTCAGCGAAGCCGCGATGGCGGTTGGCCAATACATCGGCCTGGTGCTGCTCGCCGGGCTGATGGGGCTGGCTTTCTACAACGACATAGCGCGACTGTTTTCATAACCGAATCCGCGCCCGCGGCGGCGATGGCCGGCACCGTACCTAGGAAAATTTATCTATGGGATTGACGATGAAACGAATCGCCTCCGGCTTGCTGCTCGGACTGGCTGCGCAAGCCCAGGCGTTCGATCCGTTCGTGGTTCAGGACATCCGCATCGACGGCCTGAGCCGGATCAGCGAAGGTACGGTGTTCAACTATCTGCCGATCGAGCGTGGCGACTATGTCGGCTCGCCGCGGGTCGGCGAGGCGGTGCGCTCGCTGTACCGCACCGGTTTCTTCGACGATGTCCAGATCGCCCGCCAGGGCGGCATCCTGGTGATCCAGGTGCAGGAGCGGCCGGCCATTTCCCGCCTGACCCTGACCGGCAACAAGGACCTGCAGGAAGAAGACCTGATGCGCGGCCTGCGCGACATCGGCCTGGCCGAGGGCGAGGTCTACAACCGCCTGATGATGGACCGGGTGGTGCAGGAGTTGAACCGCCAGTACAACAACCGCGGCAAGTACAACGTCACCATCAACCCGGTGATCACCGAACAGGACCGCAACCGGGTCGAGATCAGCATCGTCATCGCCGAAGGCAAGGCGGCGCGGATCAAGCACATCAACATCGTCGGCAACGAGAGCTTCGAGAGCAAGGAACTGCGCCGCGGCTTCGAGCAGGACACCACCGGCTGGTTGTCCTGGTACTCGCGCGACGATCAGTACTCGCGGGAGAAATTCACCGGCGACCTGGAAACCCTGATTTCCTGGTACCAGGACCGCGGCTACCTGGATTTCGACATCGATTCCACCCAGGTCACGATCAGCCCGGACCGGCGCAACATCTACATCACCACCAGCGTCCATGAGGGCGAGATCTACACGGTCAGCGATGTCCGCCTGACCGGCGACCTGGTGCTGGACGAGGAGCTGCTGCGGCAGATGGTGCTGGTGCAGCCGGATACCACCTACTCGCGGGCCCTGGTCGAGGCCTCGTCCAACCGCATCAGCGCCATCCTGGGCAACATCGGCTACGCCTTTGCCGAGGTCACGCCGCTGCCCGAGGTCGATACCGAAAACCGGACCGTCGCCCTCACTTTCCTGGTCAATCCGGGCAAGCGCGTGTACGTGCGCCGGATCACCTTCAAGGGCAACACCCGCACCGAGGACGAGGTGCTGCGCCGTGAGATGCGCCAGTTCGAGGGTGCCTGGTTCTCGCAGGCGGCGATCGACCGCTCCCGGATCCGCCTGCAGCGCCTGGGCTACTTCGAGAACGTGGAAATCGAAACCCCGCGCGTGGCCGGCAGTGACGACCTGATCGACGTGGAGGTCAGCATCGAGGAGCGTCCGACCGGCGCCTTCCAATTCGGCGTCGGCTATTCGCAGTTGTCCGGGGTGATCACCAACCTGTCACTGCAGCAGGAGAACTTCCTGGGCACCGGCAACAGCGCCGGCATCAACCTGATGAACAACCGCTTCTACAAGCGGATCGACCTCAATTACCAGAACCCGTATGCCACCGATGACGGCCTGAGCATCGGCTACCAGGCCAGCTACCGGGAGATGGATTACGGCGAGCAGAACCTGGTCACCTACACCGCCGACACTGCCGCGTTCAATGTCTTCTTCGGCGTGCCGCTGACCGAATCCGATGTCGTGCACCTGTCGCTGGGCATCGACAGCACCAAGATCAACGCCATTCCCGGCATCACGCCCGATTTCATCTTCGATTATCTGGTGCGGGTGGCCCACGCCAACAACAATCTGGAGCGGCGCACGTTCCACACCTGGCGGATCGAGGCCGGCTGGTCGCGTGACAGCCGCAACCGCTACTTCAATCCCACCCGCGGCAGCTTCCAGCAGTTGGGCGCCGAAATCGCCCTGCCCGGCTCGACCCAGGAGTTCTACAAGCTCTACTACCGGTTCGGACGCTACTTCCCGGTCAGCTCCTGGTTGACCCTGCTGGCCACCGGTGACATCGGCTATGGCGATGGTTACGGCAATGCCGTGTCGATGATCGACTGCACGCCGCTGGTCAACGACCCGGGCACCGAACGCCCGCCGCAGGAATGCAACGAAGGCTCACGCCTGCCGTTCTTCGAGAACTTCTATGCCGGCGGCGTCCGTTCGATCCGCGGCTTCGAGGACAACTCACTGGGCCCGCGCGATCCCACGCCTGACCTGATCCGGCCGCGGCCGATTGGCGGCGCCTTCCGCACCGTGGGCACGGTCGAGGCGATCTTCCCGACGCCGTTTGAGCGCGCCAGCGAAAGCACTCGCCTGTCCTGGTTCGTCGATTTCGGCAACGTCTATTCGTCGGTGGATGATTTCGAGGTCGACGACTTCCGGGTCTCGACCGGGCTTTCGTTCCAGTGGCGGGCACCAATCGGGCCGATCGTGCTCAGCTTCGCCATGCCGATCAAGCGCGAGGACCATGACGAGATCGAGCGCTTCCAGTTCACCTTCGGAACGATGTTCTAAGGTGTCGCCACGGTAACCATCGACCCTGCAGCCTGCCATGACCCGTCCACTTGCCGCCGTCGCTGCCACCATGCGCCGCCGGGGCTGGTGGCTGCCGGTTTTGTTGCTGGCACTGTTCCTGCCCCTGGAAGGGCTGCAGGCACAGCCGCGCATCGGCTATGTCGAGATGAAGCGCCTGCTCGATAATGCCCCGCAGATGGGTGGCAGCAGCGAGCGCCTGCAGGCCGAGTTCGCCGAGCGTGACCGACAGTTGCGGGCCGACCAGGCGCGCCTGGAGCAGATGCAGCAGCAGCGCGACGGCAGTGCCGAACGGCCGGCCAGTGGCGAGATCGAAGCCCTGGAGCGGCGGATCCAGCGCACCCGCGAAACCCTGCGCGAAGAACTGCGCCGACGCAGCGAGCAGGAAGTGGAATTGCGCTTCCAGCAGATCAGCGAGGCGGTGGCCGACTATGCGCGCGCAAACAACTACGATCTGATCGTGCACAGCCCGGTGTTCTACGCCAGTCCGGCGATCGACATCACCGACCAGGTCCTCACACTTTTGAGCCAGCGCCATGGTGACCATGACAACGACTGAATACACCCTGGCGCAGCTTTCCGAACGCTTCGGGCTGCCCTTGATCGGCAACGGTGAAACACGGATCGATGGCGTCGGCAGCCTGGAACGTGCGCAACCCGGCGATCTTGGTTTCGTCATGCATGCCAAGTACGCAACGCAGCTGGCCGGCACCCAGGCATCAGCGGTGATCATGCCGCCGGCCCTGGCCCAGGGACATGCCGGCAACGGCCTGGTCGCCGACAACCCGCATGCCGCGTTCGCGCGCATCGCCGCGCTGTTCGATCCCAAGCCGGCGGCCGACCCCGGCATCCATGCCACGGCGGTGGTCGAGCCAGGTGCTCACGTGGATCCGGGAGCTGCAATCGGCCCGTTCTGCACCGTCGCCGCAGGCAGCCGGATCGAAGCCGGCGCCGTGCTCGGCGCCCATTGCGTGATCGGGCCGGATTGCGTGATCGGCGCGCACTCGCACCTGGTGGCGCGGGTGGTGCTGGTGCGCAACGTGCGTCTGGGCCAGCGGGTCACCGTGCATCCGGGCGCGGTGCTCGGCGGCGACGGCTTTGGTCTGGCTTTCGACCAGGGCGCCTGGGTCAAGGTGCCCCATCTGGGTGGCGTGCTGATCGGCGATGACTGCGAGATCGGCGCCAATACCACCATCGACCGCGGCGCCCTGGACGACACCGTGCTTGAACACGATGTCCGCCTGGACAACCTGATCCAGATCGCCCACAACGTGCACATCGGCGCCCACACCGCCATGGCCGGCTGCGTTGGCGTTGCCGGCTCGGCGAAGATCGGCCGCCACTGCCTGGTCGCCGGCGCCGCCGGCATTTCCGGGCATATCGAGATTTGTGACCATGTCACCATCACCGCGATGAGCATGGTCAGCCATTCCATCCATCAGCCGGGCCAATATTCTTCCGGCATGCCGGTGCAGGAAAGCCGTCGCTGGCGGCGCACCGTTGCCCGCCTGCGCCGCCTGGACCAGCCCCGGCGCAGTGCCGACCCCAAGGACGAGGACGCATGAACCCCGAAACCCCACCCGTCGCCGATATCGAGCGCATCTTCAAGCTGCTGCCGCACCGGTACCCGTTCCTGCTGATCGACCGCGTGCTCGAGATCGAACACGGCAAGCGCGTGCGTGCCCTGAAGAACGTCACCTACAACGAACCCTGCTTCACCGGCCATTTCCCCGAGCACCCGGTGATGCCCGGCGTGCTGGTACTGGAGGCCCTGGCCCAGGCCTGCGGCGCGCTGGCCCTGCTCTCGGCCGAGAAGGAGCCCGAGCGCCGCGGCATGTTTTACCTGGTGAAGATCGACAAGGCCCGTTTCAGCCGCCTGGTGGTACCCGGCGACCAGTTGATCCTGGAAGCTGTGCAAAAGCGCCTGCTGCGCGGCATGGGCCTGTATGACTGCATCGCCACCGTCGACGGCAAGGAAGTGGCCTGCGCCGAAATCCTGTGTGCGGGCCGTCCCGGGTGAGTACCCGGATCCACGCCACGGCGATTGTCGACCCGCGGGCGCAACTGGGCGAACACGTCCAGGTGGGCCCCTATGCCGTCATCGGCGCCGATGTCCAGATCGGCGATGACTGCCGCATCGATGCCCACGCGGTAATCCAGGGACCGACACGCATGGGTGCCCGCAATCACATCCACAGCCACGCGGTGGTCGGCGGCGACCCGCAGGACAAGAAGTTCGACGGCGAACACACCGAGCTGGTGATCGGCGACGACAACCTGATCCGCGAGTTCTGCACCCTCAACCGGGGCACCGGCACCGGCGGTGGCATCACCCGCATCGGCAACGACAACTGGCTGCTGGCCTATGTCCATATCGCCCATGACTGCATCGTCGGCAACCACTGCGTGTTCTCCAACAACGCGGCACTGGCCGGGCATGTCGTGGTTGGCGACCATGTCATTCTTGGCGGCTTCACCCTGCTGCACCAGTTCTGCCGCATCGGCGACCATGCCTTCACCGCGATGAATGCCAAGATCAATGCCGATGTACCGCCGTTCGTGCTGGTCGGCGGCAACTATGCGGTGCCGCGCGGCATCAACGGTGAAGGCCTCAAGCGCCGCGGTTTCGATGCCGAACGCATCCGTGCCATCAAGCGCGCCTACCGTCTGGTCTACAGCAGTGGCCTGGGCCTGGCCGAAGCCAAGGAAGAACTCGCCCGGCTGGCCGGCGAAGCCCCTGACGTGGCGCAGATGCTGGCCTTCATCGACGATTCCCAGCGTTCCCTGCTGCGCTGAGGCGGCCGGTGCCTGGTCTGGCAACCCTGGTTTTCGCTGATGCAGGTTGCCCCGGCGACCTGTGCCGGGTCGCGACCGGCGAGCGGACTGCCGCGATCGACTGCCGAACCGCGCCATGAGCACCGTCGCATCAGCGCCAGCCGGAACACCGCCGCGCCCGCTGCGCATCGCCCTGGTCGCCGGCGAGGCCTCCGGTGACCAGCTTGGCGCCGGCCTGGTGCAGGCACTGGCCAAGCAATGGCCGCAGGCACAGTTCGCCGGCATCGGCGGACCGGGCATGGCGCGGGCCGGCATGGCGCTGTGGTCGGATTATTCACCGCTGGCCGTGATGGGCCTGGCCGAGGTGCTGCGCCACCTGCCCCGCCTGCTGCGTTTCCGCCGGCAACTGGTCAGGCGTCTGCGGCAATGGCAACCGGACCTGTTCATCGGCATCGACGCGCCGGACTTCAATCTGGGGGTGGAAAAGCGCCTGAAGCGTGCCGGCATCCGCACCGCCCACTATGTCAGCCCCTCGGTCTGGGCTTGGCGGGCCGGGCGCACGGCCAGGATCGCCGCCAGCGCCGACCAGGTGTTGTGCCTGTTCCCGATGGAGCCGGAGCTGTATCGCCGGCACGGTGTCGATGCCCGTTTCGTGGGCCACCCGATGGCCGATCACTTCACCATGCACCCGGATCGGGTGCAGGCACGGCAGGCATTGGCCGTCCCGGCGCAGGTGCCGTTGCTGGCCCTGTTGCCCGGCTCGCGCCAGGGCGAAATCAGCCGTCTGCTGCCGGTATTCATCCAGATCTGTCAGCGCATGCTGGCGGCCGAGCCGCAACTGCATGTCCTGTTGCCGGCAGCCAACCTCGCTTGTCGGCAGCAGATCCAGGCCATGCTCACCAGCGCCGACAGCGGAATCGACACCGCCCACCGCTCGGGCCGCTTGCGGGTGCTCGACGGCCAGGCGCATCAGGCCCTGGTCGCCGCCGATGTTGGCCTGCTTGCCTCGGGCACCGCGGCACTGGAGGCGGCGCTGGCCAAATGCCCGATGCTGGTCGCTTACCGCGTTTCCGGCCTGACCCGGATCCTGATCCGGGCGGCCGGCCTGCTCAAGGTCGAGCGTTATTCCCTGCCCAACATCCTTCACGACGGGCCGCTGGTGCCGGAGTTCATCCAGGATGATTGCACCGCCGATGCAATCACACCGGCTCTGCTCGAGCTGCTGCGCACGCCGTCGGCGCGGCAGCGCCAGGTCAATGGTTTCATCGCCATCCACCAGCGCCTGATCGCGCCCGGCGGTGCCAGCGTGGCCGCGGCGGATGCCCTGGCCGGACTGCTGTCCGGCTCGGTGTCCGGGCCCGAATCCGGTTCCGGAACCCCGTAGATCATGTCGTCGTGCCTGCCCCGCAGCCTGAGCCAGGCCCTGGTCGCCGGTGTCGACGAGGCCGGACGCGGTCCCCTGGCCGGCCCGGTGGCCATCGCCGCAGTGATCCTGGATCCGGACCGTCCCATTGACGGACTGGATGACTCCAAGGCACTTTGCGCCGCCGCCCGGGAGGCGCTGTTCGAGCAGATCAACGCGCGCTGCCTGGCGCGGGCCGTGGTGCTGGTGGATGCTTCGCAGATCGACCGCCTGAACATCCTGCAGGCGACCATGGCCGGCATGCGCCAGGTCCTTTCGATCCTGGTACCGGCGCCGGTACTGGCGCTGATCGATGGCAACCGCCTGCCGCCGGCCCTGCCCTGCCCGGCCCAGTGCCTGGTCGGCGGCGACCGCCTGGAACCGGCGATCAGTGCCGCCTCGATCCTGGCCAAGGTCAGCCGCGACCGCTACATGACGGCCCTGGCCCGACGCTGGCCCGGCTACGGCTTCGAGCAGCACAAGGGCTATCCGACGGCGGCGCACCTGGACGCGCTGCAGCGGCTGGGCCCGTGTCCCGAGCATCGCCGCAGTTTCGCCCCGGTGCGCTCGGCGATGCTGCCGCTGCTGCTGTGACCGGGTCGCCGGCGCACTGATCCGTCCGGCATCTGCGCTGCTGCCTTGCGCTCAAGTACCGGCCCGCTGATTCGTGACTCGTGACTCGCTGGCCTGGCACCCCGGCGGCCCGGTGGCATGAAAGCCGGTATCCGGCGGCTTGCATTTGCCAGCTCCGCCCCCAGATTTTTCCTCCTTCGCCCTCTCAAGCCAGCGATCATCATCATGAGCCAACCGGAATCCTTCCACGCCACCACCATCGTGTCCGTGCGCCGCGGCAACCACGTGGTCATGGGCGGCGACGGCCAGGTCAGCCTGGGCCATACCGTGGTCAAGGCCAATGCGCGCAAGGTCCGGCGCCTGGGCAAGGACGGCAGCATCCTGGCCGGTTTTGCCGGCGCCACCGCCGATGCCTTCACCCTGTTCGAGCTGTTCGAGGCGAAGCTGGAAAAACACAACGGCCAGCTGCTGCGCGCTTCAGTCGAACTGGTCAAGGACTGGCGCACCGACCGCCGCCTGGGCCGGCTCGAGGCCATGCTCGCGGTAGCCAATGCCGAGGCGTCCTTGTTGATCAGCGGCAATGGCGACGTGCTCGAACCCGAGGACGGACTGATCGCGATCGGTTCCGGCGGCCCGTATGCCCAGGCCGCCGCCCGCGCCCTGCTCGAACACAGTGACCTGGATGCCCGCGGCATCGTCGACAACGCGCTCAAGGTGGCGGCCGACATCTGCATCTACACCAATCACAACCGCGTCATCGAAGAGCTCGGGGCCAGCTCAAGCACCTGATCGTCGACCCGCAAAACACCCGCCCGCCCGATCACCGGCTCGATCCCCGGTCCTTTTTACAACTCCCTGCAAACACGAGCTTCGACATGGCCATGAACATGACGCCCCGCGAGATCGTCCAGGAACTGGACAACTTCATCATCGGCCAGCACGACGCCAAGCGTGCCGTCGCCATCGCCCTGCGCAACCGCTGGCGGCGCATGCAGCTGGACGCGGCCATGCGCAACGAGGTCACGCCCAAGAACATCCTGATGATCGGCCCCACCGGCGTCGGCAAGACCGAGATCGCCCGCCGCCTGGCAACCCTGGCCAATGCACCGTTCATCAAGATCGAGGCGACCAAGTACACCGAAGTCGGTTACGTCGGCAAGGATGTCGAGCAGATCATCCGCGACCTGGCCGACAGCGCGGTCAAGATGGCCCGCGACCAGGCCAAGCAGCGAGTCCGGACCCAGGCCGAAGATGCCGCCGAGGAGCGGATCCTGGACGCGCTGCTGCCACGCCGCCAGGCATCGGCGGGAAGCGCCTGGGACAGCGGCTCCGCCGCCCCAGCCAACACCGGCGACGACAACTGGAGCGACACCCGGCAGAAGCTGCGCAAGCAGTTGCGCGAGGGCAAACTGGATGATCGCGAGATCGAGCTGGATCTGTCGGTCAATGTCGGCGTCGACATCATGGCGCCGCCGGGCATGGAAGAAATGACCAGCCAGCTGCGCGACATGTTCAAGTCGATGAGCGGAGGCCGCAGCCAGCGGCGGAAACTGAAGATCCGCACCGCGCTGCCGCAACTGATCGAAGAAGAGGCCGGCAAGCTGGTCAACGAGGACGAGATCCGGCAGGTAGCGCTGGAGAACTGCGAGCAGAATGGCATCGTCTTCATCGACGAACTGGACAAGGTCTGCAAGCGCAGCGAATCCCTGGGCGCCGATGTTTCCCGGGAAGGCGTACAGCGCGACCTGCTGCCGCTGGTCGAGGGCACCACCGTCGGCACCAAGTACGGCCCGGTGAAGACCGACCACATCCTGTTCATCGCGTCGGGCGCCTTTCATCTGGCCAAGCCCAGCGACTTGATTCCCGAACTGCAGGGCCGGTTCCCGATCCGCGTCGAATTGTCGGCACTCACCGCCGACGATTTCCAGCGCATCCTGAGCGAGCCCAACAACGCCCTGACCAAGCAGTACACGGCCTTGCTGGGCACCGAAGACGTGCAGCTGGAGTTCACCGCCGACGGCATCGACAAGCTGGCCCAGATTGCTTTCCAGGTCAACGAGCGCACCGAGAACATCGGCGCCCGCCGCCTGCACACGGTGCTGGAACGGCTGCTGGACAGCATTTCCTACGAGGCGCCGGACAGGTCCGGCGAACACTACCGGATCGATGCCGCCTACGTCGACCAGCATCTTTCCGAGCTGGCCGGCCACGAGGATCTGAGCCGCTACATCCTCTGACCGGCAGCGGCGGCGGCATCAGCATCGATCCAGGCAAACCGGCAGACCGCGACCCGCCAAAGTCCGGCGCCGGCCATGCACCGGCCCATGCGCCGGACCAATCCGCCAGCGCTCCTGGGTGAATAATCCCGACCATGCCCGAGCAACCTGACATCACGGCCGGCGCTGCCGCCATGCACCCGCTGCGCCGGCTGGCCGGTCATGCCCGGCAATGGCGTGGCCAGGTCTGGCGCGCCGGCACCTTCTCGGTGCTCAACAAGGTTTTCGATGTCCTGCCGGAAATCCTGATCGGCGTTGCGGTCGATGTCGTCGTGCACCAGCGCGATTCTTTCCTGGCCGGCCTGGGCCTGGTCGATCCGGTGCACCAGTTGCTGCTGCTGACGGCCTTGACCATCCTGGTCTGGTCGCTGGAATCGCTGACCGAATACCTGCTGGCGCTGAACTGGCGCAACCTGGCACAGAACCTTCAGCACGCCCTGCGCCAGGATGCCTACAACCATCTGCAACGGCTGTCGCCCGGCACCCTGCACGGCCAACGCAGCGGCCGCCTCATGGCGGTGCTCAACGAAGACGTGCACCAGGTCGAGCGTTTTTTGAATACCGGCGCCAACGACCTGATCCAGGTCGCCGTCTCCAGCCTGCTGGTCGGCGCCGTTTTCTTCGTGCTCTCCCCAGGGCTGGCGGTGCTCGCCTTCCTGCCGGTGCCGCTGATCCTGTTCGGCGCCTTCTGGTTCATGAGCCGCCTGGCGCCGCGCTATGCCGCCGCCCGCCGTGCCGCCGCCGATGTCTCGCGCCGGCTGGCCGACAACCTGCA
>CAZUZT010000003.1:31432-33207 GCA_964624575.1 uncultured Rhodanobacteraceae bacterium
GAAACCGTCGGCCTGGTCGGCGCCACCGGCAGTGGCAAGAGCACCCTGCTCAAGCTGCTGCTGCGTTTCGAGGACCCCGGCCACGGCGCGGTCACCATCGACGGTATCGACGTGCGCGACCTGCCGCGGGCGCACCTGCGCGCGCACATCGGCTATGTCGCTCAGGATCCCTTCCTCACCGACGGCACCCTGGCCGAGAACATCGCCTATGGCGACCCGGCTCCAGACCGCGCCGGCATCGAGGCCGCGGCCCGGGCCGCCGAGGCGCACCCCTTCATCGCCGCCACACCGCAGGGCTACGACAGCCCGGTCGGCGAACGCGGCCTGCTGCTGTCCGGCGGCCAGCGCCAGCGCATCGCCCTGGCCCGCGCCCTGTACCGGCAACCGCCGATCCTGGTGCTCGATGAAGCCACCTCGGCGGTCGACAACGAAACCGAGGCCGCCATCCAGCGCTCACTCACCCGCGCCGCCCGCGGCCGCACCCTGCTGGTCGTCGCCCACCGGCTGTCCACCGTCCGCCACGCCGACGCCATCCACGTCATGGATGCCGGCCGCATCGTCGAATCCGGCCATCACGACGAACTCATCCAGCGCGGCGGCCTCTACGCCACCCTCTGGCGCCTGCAGACCGGCGAGGACGGCGGCTCAAGTCAGAGCTGACCGGCCAACACCGGACCACACCGGCCTGATCACTGGGCAGGCCGGCCCAGATCACGTGACAGCCAGGCCAGTACCAGGCACCAGGCGCCGGCGAAGCTGGCGGCGGCGAGCAGGACGCCGGCTTCGCTGACGCGGCCGAGCAGGACGCCGGCGCCCAGACCGCCCACGAAGGCGCCCAGGAACTGCAGGCTGGAATAGGCGCCGAGCGCGGCGCCACGCTGCTGTTCGGAGGCCAGGCGCGAGACCAGTGTCGGCAGCAGGGCTTCCAGGCCGGTAAACCCGGCAAAGAAGGCAAAACCGCCCAGGCCGATGACGATCACGCCGCTGCCGCGCGCCAGCAGAAACAGGCCGACGGCGCACAGGGCCAGTGCGATGACCTGGCGCCAGCCGAGCCGGCCCAGGGCGCTGTTGCGGCCACCGGCGAACAGGCCCAGGCACAGGGCGGCAACAATCATCGCCGGCATGTAGAACTGCCAGTGCCGGGCCAGGGGCAGCTCCAGGCGCTCGATCAGCAGGGTCGGCAATGCGACGAAGGCGGCGGTGAGCAGGGCGTGCAGGACGAACACGCTCAGGTCCAGCATCAGCAGACGGCGATCGGCCAGCACCCGGCGCAGGCTGCCGCCGGCTGCCGCGCTGGCCGCCACCGCTGCCGGAGGCCGTGGCACCAGCGTCCACAGCAGCAGCAGCGACGCCAGCGCCAGGCCACCGGTGACCGCGAACAGGAACGGCAGGCCGCCGATGGCATACAGCGGAGCGCCCAGCACCAGGGCCAGGACGAAGGAGCCGCCGATGCTGACGCCGATGATGGCCATGACCTTGCCACGGACCGCATCGCGGCTGAGGTCGGATGCCAGCGCCAGGCCGGCGCCGGAAACCGCGCCCATGCCCTGCAAGGCGCGGCCGGCGACCACCATCTTCAAGCTGACCGCCAGCGCGGCGACGAACCCGCCCAGGGCAAACAGCACCAGGCCCAGGCTGATCGCCGGGCGCCGGCCGATGCGGTCGGACAGTAGCCCGAAAGGCACCTGCAGCACGGCCTGGCCAATGCCGTAGACGCCGATCGCCAGGCCGATCAGCCAGGGCACGGCATCGGGATAGGCGCGCGCCTGGGCGGC
>CAZUZT010000003.1:33307-37394 GCA_964624575.1 uncultured Rhodanobacteraceae bacterium
GTGCAGTAGATTGTCGGCCTATGGAAACCCGCGCCAAGTACGTCCTGATCGGCAGTTTCGTGATCGCAGCCTGCATTGCCATGGTGCTGGCCCTGCTGTGGGCCGGCAAACTGAGCATGGACCGCGAGTTCCGCCTCTACGATGTCTATTTCCGTGAATCGGTCACCGGCTTGGCCAAGGGCGGGCCGGTCTACTACAACGGCATCCAGATCGGTGAGGTCGCCAGCCTGCGCCTGAGCCGGATCGATCCGGCCCGGGTCATTGCCCGCATCCGGGTTGGCCGCAACACGCCGATCAAGACCGACACCGAGGCCAAGCTGGCCTATACCGGCCTGACCGGCGTGGCCGCGATCCAGCTCAGCGGCGGCACGGTCGAGGCGGCGCGGCTGGAGCCCCGGCCCGGACGCACGATCGCGGTGATCCGGGCGCAGCCGTCGGACCTGGCGCGGCTGTTCGAGTCCGGCAGCGATATCGTGGTCACCGTCAACGAGTTGCTGGCCCGGCTGGCCGGCATTCTCAGCGACGAAAATGCCGACCGGCTGAGTGAAGCCATCGGCAACCTCAACCAGCTGACCTCGGCCATCGGCGCCGAAAGCGACGCCATCCAGACCATCCTGCGCCAGGGTGCGCGCGCCAGCACCGAGCTGGGCGACACCCTGGTGCAGGTGCGCTCGCTGGTGGAGCGGGTGGAAAGCGCGGTTGACGGCGCCGCCACGATCATGGACCAGGATGTTGCCGAAGCCATGAGCGCGCTGCGCCAGGCCAGCCAGCAGGTACAGGCCCTGCTTGATGAGAACCGCGGCGCCCTGGACCAGTTCGCCCAGGAAAGCCTGGTGGAAGTGGGCCAGGTCATGGCGGAACTGCGCAGCCTGCTGCAGAGTGTGCGCCAGATCAGCGAACGGCTGGAGGACAATCCGGCTGATTTCCTGCTTGGCCGCGACCAGCTGCTGGAGTTTGAACCATGAGCCTGCCCCATGACCGCCACCACGACCCGGTAACAGCCCGGCCAAAGGCACCGCACAGCGGCAGCACAAGGCGGACCGCGCGTCCATCCGCCCTGCTGGCACTGGCCCTGGCAGCGGTGACCGGCCTGGCTGCCTGCACCGGCCTGACCGGGCCGCGCGAATCGTTCACCATCTATGAGCTGAGCCCGGCGACACCGGCAAGCCAAGGCACACCGGTGGCTTGGCAACTGCTGATCGAAACGCCCCGCGCCAGCGATCTGGTCGCCGGCCAACGGATCATCGTTGCGCCCGATGACAACGAACGCCGGGTCTACAAGGGCGCACGCTGGTCCGAGCGCACCCCCGAGCTGCTGCAGAGCCTGTGGTTGCGCGCCTTCGAAGCCGATGGCCGCCTGCCCGGTGTCGCCCGGAGCGGCAGTGGCGTGCGTGCCGATCTGCTGCTGGCCAGTGACCTCACCCGTTTCCAGTCCAGCTATGTCGACGGCCAGCCGCAGGCCGAAGTTGAACTGCATGCACGCCTGATCGATCCGCGCGAGCGCCGGATTAGTGCCCGTCGCGTGTTCCGCGCCACCGCGCCGGCAGCCTCGCCCGCCATTGCCGATGTCGTGGCCGCCTTCGACCAGGCCATGGCGCAGATCAACCCCGGGCTGGTCGACTGGGCGATCACGCAGGGCAACCAGGTGCTGGCCGGCCCCGCGATCGACGACACCGGCGAACAGGCACGCGGCGAGGCGGTCGACATCGATGCGCAGGAATCCCTGCCGATCCGCCGGATGCGGCGGCCGTAGAAAACGCCGGTCAACGCCGGTCGCAGTCAGGGAAAAACGCAGCAGAAAACTGCCGCCGTCGCAGGACCATCTCCGCCTGGCCATATTCGCCGCCAGTGGTGAGGTCTGCGCCGGCCTCAGCTTGGCGCCCGCGTCACCGGCCGCACGGTGCCCGGTGGCGGCCGGCTGCCACGCGAAATCAGCACCACGCCGGACAGGATCACCACCATTGCCATGACCGTGTGCCAGGTGACGCTTTCCCCGGCCAGCACTGCGCCCAGCAGGACGGCAATCGGCGGGTTGACGTAGGCATAGCTGGTCGCCAGTGCCGGCCGGACATTGTTAAGCAGCCAGATGTAGCCGCCAAAGCCGATGATCGAGCCGAACACGATCAGATAGGCCAGGGCGACCACCGATTCGGTCGGCGGCAGCGCCACCAGGCGCTCGCCGCGAAGCAGCCCGAACGCCAGCATCAGGATGCCGCCACACAGCATCTGCGCCGCGGTGGCCATGAACGGGGGCGGCAGGTTGCGGCCCCGGCTCCAGACCGATCCGAACGCCCAGGCCGCAGCCGCCAGCAGCAGCGCCATCGCGCCGGCCAGGTTGCCGCCCAGCTCTCCGCCGGCATTGAGCACCAGCACGCCCAGGAAACCGACCACCACCCCGGACCACTCCAGCAGGTTGTAACGCCGGCCGAAGGCCAGCCCGAACAATGCCGCCCACACCGGCATCGAGGCGACAGCCACCGCGGCAATGCCCGAGCTGACCGTTTGCTGGGCCATGGTGACCAGGCCGTTGCCCATGCCCAGCAGCAGCACGCCCATCACCAGGCAGTTGCGCCATTGAACCGCGGTGGGCGGGCGCACGCCGCGCCAGCGCAGCCACAGGTAGATCAGCACCCCGGCGGTCAGGAACCGTCCTCCGGCCATGAGGAACGGCGGGAAGCCGCGCAGGCCGAAATGGATGCCCAGGTAGGTGGAGCCCCAGATCAGGTAGACCGAAAGCAGCCCCAGCACGACGCGGGTGCGCCCCGGAGACTCCGGCCCACCTTCGCTCCCGGGCATCGGCATGTTCCGGCCAGTGCCGTCGGCCACGGCGACACGGCCGGACATCGAGGTATCGGAGGACATGTGGCGGCTAGCGCGGCTGGCAGGCGGAACGCCGGCAGTGGCCGGCGCGATCGCAACACGGGGACGCAGGGACGGCGATCATGGTCGTGCACTCAGTCAATAGAGCGCCCCCCTTCGCGCGCGAAGGGGGGATTGAATTAAGGGGAATGCGCCGGGTGCGAAGCACACGGCGAAAAAGCCTGCGCCGCTGCGCGCCACAGCGTCCTCCCCACCCCTCCTTTGCCAGCGAAGGAGGGAGCATTGGAACCCGGCACCGAGCTGACCGGTGCCGACGCCGGCCATGGCGCCGTGGCGCAATCAGCCGGCGCTGTCAGTCGACGGCAACGTCTGCCGTCTGGGGCGGCAAGCCGGCCAGGCGCAGATCGTCGTTGCCCAGGACAAGGGCGTCGGCCAGGATGCTGGCGGCCTCGGTGAGCAACACGTCCGGGCGCTCTTCTCCGGCCTCGCGCGCCCGCGCCTCTTCCTGCGCGGCCTCGGCAACGCTGCGCTCGTCGGCCTGCAGGCCGTCATCGCCCTCGGCACTGTCGCGGCTGCCGGTGCCGGGCTCTTCCAGCCCCAGTTCGATGCGGCGCGCGCGCCGTTCCAGACGGCGCTGTTCCTGGCTGTCACGCTCGGCCCGGCGCTCACTGGCCAGCAGCGACACGCTGGTGCGCTGGCGCTGGCTGCGGATTTCCTCGATGTCGTCCTGCCAGAACCGGAACTCGGCGCTGTCGGCGATGCGCTGGCGATGGCGCTGCTCAAGCTGCGGCACGATCGCGGCCAATTCGGCCACGGCCTGGAACTCGGCCGGCTCGATCTGCGCCCACGGCAGGGCGTTGTCGTAGACGCTTTCGCCGTAATCCTCGGCGTCCAGGGTCACCGGAAACTGGATATCGGGCACCACGCCCTTGAGCTGGGTGCTGCTGCCGTTGATGCGGAAGAACTGCGCGATGGTGAACTTGAGCTGGCCATGGCGGGCGCCATCGCGGCCACTGAGGTGGTCCAGGCTGATCAGGTTCTGCACCGTGCCCTTGCCGTAGGTCGGCTCGCCGATGACCAGCGCGCGACCGTAATCCTGCATCGCGGCGGCGAAGATTTCCGACGCCGACGCCGACACCCGGTTCACCAGCACCGCCAGCGGGCCTTCCCAGGACTGGCCGGGACGGCGATCGCGCTCGACCTCGACCCGGCCCTGGGCATTGCGCACCTGCACCACCGGCCCTTCATCGATGAACAGGCCGGTCAG
>CAZUZT010000003.1:37494-44528 GCA_964624575.1 uncultured Rhodanobacteraceae bacterium
ACGGTGGAATCCTTCGGCCCGCGGATCAGCTTGACCGTGTCATCCACGCGCCAGCCGATGACATCGACCATCGGGCCTTCATCATCCTGGCCGACCGCGACCACCCGGTCGCCGGCGCGGATGCCTGCACGCTCGGCCGGACCGGCACTGACCACCGAACGGATCACCGTGTAGTCGTCCTGGCGCTGCAGCACCGCGCCGATGCCCTCCAGCGACAGGCTCATGCTGATCTCGAAGGCGTCGGCGGCACGCGGCGCCATGTAACTGGTATGCGGTTCGATGGCCCCGGCATAGGCGTTGAGGAAGGTCTGGAACACGTCCTCGCTGTCCAGCTCCTGGATGCGCTCCTGGAAGCGCTCGTAGCGCCGGTCCAGGGTCTGCACGATCTCGCCCTCGTCCTTGCCGGCCAGCTTGAGGCGCAGCCAGTCGTTCTTGACCCGCTTGCGCCACAGCTCGTCCAGGGCGGCGGGGTCGGCAGCCCAGTCGGCATCCTTGCGGCTGTAGTCGTACTGTTCGTCAATGCCGAAATCAAACCCTTCCTGGAGCTGGCCACGGGCATGACGGGTGCGCTCGGCGACGCGCTGGACGTACCGGTTGAAGATGGTGAACGCCGGCGCCAGCTCCTTGTTGCGGATGGCGTCATCAAGCTGATCGGTGTAGACCGAGAATTCCTCGATGTCGGCGGCGGTCAGGAACAGCCGGTCGCCATCGATGGATTTCAGGTATAGCTCGAAGATCTGTCCGGACAGGGCGTCATCCAGCGGCACCGAGCGGTAGTGCATCCGGCTGAGCGCATACATGGCGAAGGCGGCGGTCTTGCCCTGGTCCGGAAGCGGCGCCAGCACACTCTCTGGCGCACTGGGCTTGGCCCAGGCCAGACCGGCGACCAGGCAGGTCACGACAAGGGCAACAACGGAACGGCGCACGAACATGGATCACTCCTGGGTGGACAGCTGGCCATCCTGGCCATGGACTAGGCTCAGACATAATGCCTGGCCACAGGTTCCGCAAGCCCACCAAGATTGAGGCAGGGGGCGCGGCATTCAGGCCGGTGGTGCCGGCCGATCTTCAGCCGTGGCCATCTTCAGTCCTGACCATGGCCGGCGGCGTGGGCCATCTGGTCGGCGTGGTAGGACGAGCGCACCATCGGGCCGCTGGCCACGTGCTGAAAGCCCAGGGCGTGGCCGTAATCGGCCAGAGCATCGAATTCGGCCGGGGTCCAGTAGCGCAGCACCGGATGATGATGGCGGCTGGGCTGCAGGTACTGGCCGATGGTGACCATGTCGACATCGTGCGTGCGCAGGTCGCGCAAGGTCGACTGGACCTGGTCCAGGCTCTCGCCCAGGCCGAGCATGATGCCGGACTTGGTCGGCACCTGCGGATGCTGCACCTTGAACCGCCGCAACAATTCCAGTGACCACTGGTAATCGGCACCGGGACGCACCTGGCGGTACAGCTCGGGCACGGTTTCCAGGTTGTGGTTGAAGACGTCCGGCGGCTGTGTGCGCAGGATCTCCAGGGCCCGGTCCATGCGGCCGCGACCGCGGAAGTCCGGGGTCAGGATCTCGATCCGGAGGGTCGGGTTCAACGCCCTGATCGCGCCAATGCACTCGGCGAAGTGGCCGGCACCGCCATCGAGAAGATCATCGCGGTCGACCGAGGTGATGACGACATAGCGCAGGCCCATGCCGGCGATGGTGCGCGCCAGATTGGCCGGCTCATCGGCATCGGGCGGCAACGGCCGGCCATGGGCGACATCACAGAACGAGCAGCGCCGTGTGCACAGCTCGCCCAGGATCATGAACGTGGCCGTGCCGCCGGAAAAGCACTCGTGGATATTCGGGCACGAGGCCTCCTCGCAGACGGTGACCAGGCGGTTTTCGCGCAACCGGTCCTTGAGCTGGCTGACCCGGCTGTGGCTGGGCAGGCGCACGCGAATCCACTCGGGCTTGCGCAGCACCGGCGCATCGGCGTCGAAACCGGCGGTGTTGCGGGCGATCTTGGCGCCAGCGAGCTGCTTCTCGCCTTCGACCAGGACAGGTATCGACTTGCTGGGGCTCATGGCAATCCGGAAAACGGCTGGAAACGGGGCGCCAGGTCGAACTGGCCAGCCAGCCGCGGCACCAGTTCGGCATCGATGGCGGCAAGGGTGCCGGGGCCGCCGCAGTCTAGCACCGTGGTCACCGCCAGCCCCTGGAATCCACACGGATTGATGCGGGCATAGGGCGCCGTGTCCATGGCGACATTGAAGGCCAGGCCGTGGAAACAGCAGCCGCGGCGAATGCGCAGTCCCAGGGCCATGATCTTGGCCGGACCGACGAATACTCCGGGCGCACCGGCGCGGCGCTCCCCCTTCACACCCCACACCGCCAGGCTGTCGATCACCGCCTGTTCGATGCCCGATACCAGGGCGCGCGCGCCCAGGCGCAGGCGGCGCAAATCCAGCAGCGGATACACCACGCGCTGGCCCGGCCCGTGATAGGTGACCTGGCCGCCGCGGTCGATCGGTACCACCGGGATGTCACCCGCCGCCAGCACGTGCTCGGGACGGCCGGCCTGACCCTGGGTGAAGACGGGGTCGTGCTCGACCAGCCAGAGTTCATCGGCGGTATCACCGTCACGGGTATCGGTGAAACGCTGCATGGCACGCCAGACCGGCTCATACGGCTGCCGGCCCAGATCACGCACCAGCAGTTCGCGCGTCGTCTTCGCTGCGGCCTCCGACGATCGAAGTGCATGTGTCACCGGCACGGACGCATCCTCTGAGCGCCGACTGCTGTCGGCAGGCCGGTCGGGCAGCAAAGCGGTCGTCGGCACGGGCCAGGCACGGCGGCGGCAGCAGGCATGGACATCCAGCAGGTGACGTGGGTATGGATCTGGCCAGAAAAACCAGGGCGGTCGCCCGGGCATCCTGCGCCGCAGCATTGTACGTGCCGGCACCGGCAAAGTCCGTCCCCAGACTCGCCGCCGCCCTGCGGCAGGGTCCGCAGCCGCCGATCCGATCCGGGCTATACTGTTGATTCCCATGCGGTGGGAGAAGCGGACCAGCCGCTGCCGAAGGCGCAACGCCCGTAATCGCTCAGGCCCCATACCGCCGCATTGACAACACTCTGGAGAGACCGGCCCGGGCCGGCGCCGAAGGGGCACGAAGCGCAGACACCGCCGCAGATACGGCGGCGCTTCCAAACTCTCAGGCAAAAGGACAGAGGGGCGCCCACCGGTTCCGTTCCGGTCTGCCAGTCCGTTGCCGCGGACCGCCGGCCAGCGCCCGGTCCCGCCACCCATTCCTGCCGGATGCCAGCCATGTCAAAGACTTCCCTGCGCGACCTCGAGCACCACCAAGCCTTCGTCGAACGCCATATCGGCCCCGACGATGCCGAAATCGATCACATGCTGCAGGTTGTCGGCCATGACAGCCTGGATGCGCTGACCCGGGCCATCGTTCCGGCCAGCATCGCCGACACCGGCGGCCTGGAGCTGCCGGAAAGCCTCACCGAGGTCGATGCCCTGGCGAAGATCCGCGCCATCGCCAGCAAGAACAAGATTTTCCGCAGCTTCATCGGGCAGGGCTACCACGGCACCCACACGCCGAACGTGATCCTGCGCAATATCCTGGAAAACCCGGCCTGGTACACCGCCTACACGCCCTACCAGGCCGAGATCTCGCAGGGCCGCATGGAAGCGCTGATCAATTTCCAGCAGATGTGCAGCGACCTGACCGGCATGGATATCGCCAACGCCTCGTTGCTGGATGAGGCCACGGCCGCGGCCGAAGCCATGACCCTGGCCAAGCGCGCCGGCCGCTCCAAATCCGATGTCTTCTACGTCGCCGACGACGTCCATCCGCAGACGCTGGAAGTGGTGTGCACCCGCGCCGACGGCCTGGGCATCCAGGTGCAGGTCGGCCCGGCGCAGGATGCGGCAAACATCGAGTGCTTCGCCGTCCTGCTGCAATATCCCAACACCTTGGGACGGATCGAGGACTACGCGGCACTGACCAAGGCCGTGCATGAACGCGGTGGCCTGGTCGCCGTCGCCGCCGACCTGCTGGCCCTCACCCTGATCGAAGCCCCGGGCACCTGGGGCGCCGACATCGTGATCGGCAACAGCCAGCGCTTCGGCGTGCCGTTCGGCTTCGGTGGCCCGCATGCCGGCTACATGGCCTGCCGGGACGCCTACAAGCGCAACATGCCCGGCCGTCTGATCGGTGTTTCCGTCGACGCCGAAGGCAATCCCGCCTACCGCCTGACCCTGCAGACGCGCGAGCAGCACATCCGCCGTGAAAAGGCGACCTCCAACATCTGCACCGCGCAGGTGCTGCTGGCGGTAATGGCGGCGATGTACGCCGTGTACCACGGCCCCGACGGCCTGACCCGGATCGCCCGCCGCACGCACCGGCTGGCGAGCCTGCTGGCCACTGCCCTGCGCGAGGCCGGCATCACCGTCGGCGATGCCTTCTTCGATACCCTGCACATCACCGGCGTCGACGCCGTCGCCATCCATGAGCGCGCCCGTACCGCCGGCATCAATCTGCGCGATCTTGGCAGCGACACGCTCGGCATCAGCCTGGACGAGACCAGCACGCGCCAGGACGTGATCGACCTGGCTGGCCTGTTCCAGGTCGCCATCGACGACATCGATGCCCTGGATGCCGCCACCGCCGACGCCCTGCCCCAGGGCTTGCAGCGGCAAACGCCGTTCCTGCAGCACCCGGTGTTCAACAGCCACCACAGCGAGCACGAGATGCTGCGCTACCTGCGCACCCTGGCCGACAAGGACCTGGCCCTGGACCGGACCATGATCCCGCTGGGCTCGTGCACGATGAAGCTCAATGCCACGGCCGAGATGATCCCGATCACCTGGCCGGAATTCGCCAACATCCACCCGCTGGCGCCGGCCGATCAGACCCGCGGCTACCAGGAATTGATCGATTCGCTGGAGGCAATGCTGGTCGATATCACCGGCTACGACGCGGTCAGCTTCCAGCCCAACTCCGGCGCCCAGGGCGAGATCGCCGGCCTGCTGGCGATCGCCGCCTGGCACCGCTCGCGCGATGAGGGCCACCGCAACATCTGCCTGATTCCCGAATCCGCGCACGGCACCAACCCGGCCAGTGCCCAGATGTGCGGCATGAAGGTCGTGGTCACCCGCTGCGACGACAATGGCAACGTCGATGTCGCCGACATCCGCGCCAAGGCCGAGAAGCACTCGGAAAACCTGGCGGCGATCATGCTCACCTACCCGTCCACGCACGGCGTGTTCGAAGAAGACGTGGTCGAGATCTGCGACATCGTCCACCAGCATGGCGGCCAGGTGTACACCGATGGCGCCAACATGAACGCGCTGTGCGGCGTCGCCAAGCCGGGCAAGTGGGGTTCGGACGTCTCGCACCTGAACCTGCACAAGACCTTCTGCATTCCGCACGGCGGCGGTGGCCCTGGTGTGGGTCCATGTGCGGCCAAGGCGCATCTGGCACCGTTCCTGCCCCGCGGCCACAACGATGCCGACGGTAGCGTCGGCCAGGTCTCGGCAGCCGCCCATGGCAGCGCCAGCATCCTGCCGATCAGTTGGATGTACATCGCCATGATGGGCCGTGACGGCCTGCTCAAGGCCACCCAGGTGGCCCTGCTCAGCGCCAACTACATCGCCAGGCGGCTGGCACCGCACTACCCCACCCTGTACGCCGGCCGCAACGGCCTGGTCGCGCACGAGTGCATCCTGGATCTGCGGTCATTGGAGAAGGCGACCGGCGTCAGCGCCGAGGACGTGACCAAGCGCCTGATCGATTTCGGCTTCCACGCGCCCACGCTCAGCTTCCCGGTCTCCGGCACCCTGATGGTGGAACCGACCGAGAGCGAATCCCTGGTTGAACTGGACCGGTTCGTCGACACCATGATCAAGATCCGCGAAGAGATCACAGCGATCCAGGACGGCCGCCTGGACCGCGACGACAACCCGCTGCGCAATGCACCGCACACCGCAACCATGGTGACCGCCAGCGAATGGCCGCATCCGTACCCGCGTGAACTGGCCGCGTTCCCGCTGCCGGCGCTGCGCCAGCACAAATACTGGCCGCCGGTGGCACGGGTCGACAATGTCCATGGCGACAAGAACGTGTTCTGCGCCTGCATCCCGATCGAGGCCTATCAGGACGAAGCGGCCGACGAGCCCGCCGGAGCCTGAGGCAACCCGCCGGCCGGGCTGTCCGTTGCATCGCCGGGCGGCGTCGGTTGCCGCCCGGTCACGATCTGGATGGCAATCCTTGCCGCCATGCCGTTGGCCGCCAGCGCCTCCGGCATCGGCGCCCTGTCATCGGCGGCTTGAATCGGCGCCCCGTCGTTGCCGCCCCCCCCGATTGGCGCCCGGAATCTGCGGGTGAGACCACAAGCCCGATCGTGGCATCATGCCCCGCAGCCGGCCGCCGGCCGGGTCATCGGGGAGCACCATGGAACAACTGCACGCGCTGCTGGACGCAATCAGCGCCTTTGTCTGGGGACCATTTCTTCTCATCCCCCTGCTGCTGCTGACCGGCCTGTACCTGACCATCCGCCTGCGCGGGCTGCAGTTCCGGATCCTGGGCCACGCCCTGTGGCTGGCTTTCGTACGGCGCAAGGAAACCGGATCCTGCACCGGCGATATTTCCCATTACCAGGCCCTGGCGACATCGATGGCGGCGACCATCGGCGTGGGCAATATCGCCGGCGTCGCCACCGCCATCGGCCTTGGTGGCCCGGGCGCCCTGTTCTGGATGTGGGTGACCGGCCTGGTCGGCATGGCGACCAAGTACTCCGAAGCCCTGCTCGGCGTGAAGTACCGGCAAACCGATGCCCGGGGCGAGCAGAGCGGTGGACCGATGTACTACCTGACCAATGGCATCGGCGGCCCATGGGGTCGCGGCCTGGGCGCTGCCTTCGCCGTGTTCGGCGCCATCGCCGCCTTCGGCATCGGCAACATGGTCCAGGCCAATACCGCCGCCGGGCAGTTGCAGGCCACCTGGAACATCGCCCCGTCCTGGAGTGGTCTGGTGATGGCGG
>CAZUZT010000004.1:0-15098 GCA_964624575.1 uncultured Rhodanobacteraceae bacterium
TCACCGGCACCATGAAGGAAAAGTGGGGCAAGCTGACCGACGACGACCTGCAGGTGGCGGAAGGCAACACCGAGTATCTTGCCGGCCGGGTGCAGGAGCGCTATGGCCTGGCCAAGGACGAGGCCGAGCGCCAGGTGCGTGAGTTCGAACGCAGCCTGTAAGCTTTCCGCGCTGATCCATCTGCGGCAACGCCCGTGTCCCGGGCCTCGCCCAGCACCAACGCCCGCCCCCCAGCGGGCGTTGGTTTATCTGGCCTATGGTATTGTTGCGCGGTTATCAATGGCCCCGGAAAGACATAGGCATGACAGACGAACGGCCCACGCGCAGCGGTGGCGACAACGGCAAGATCCTGTATTGCTCGTTCTGCGGCAAGAGCCAGCACGAGGTGCGCAAGCTCATTGCCGGTCCCAACGTTTTCATCTGCGATGAGTGTGTCGAGCTGTGCAACGACATCATCCGCGAGGAGCTGGAGGACAAGGCCGCCAGCAGCCAGCGGGCCTTGCCGCGCCCCAAGGAAATCCTGGAGACGCTGGACCAGTACGTGATCGGCCAGGCCAACGCCAAGAAGGTGTTGTCGGTGGCCGTGTACAACCATTACAAGCGCCAGGAAGCGCGCAGCCGCAGCGATGAGGTCGAGCTGGCCAAGTCCAACATCCTGCTGATCGGCCCGACCGGGTCGGGCAAGACCCTGCTCGCCGAAACGCTCGCCCGGATCCTGAACGTGCCCTTCGTCATTGCCGACGCCACCACCCTCACCGAGGCCGGCTATGTCGGCGAGGACGTGGAGAACATCATCCAGAAGCTGCTGCAAAAGTGCGACTACGACGTCGAAAAGGCGCAGCAGGGCATCGTCTATATCGACGAGATCGACAAGATCTCGCGCAAGAGCGAAAACCCTTCGATCACCCGCGATGTTTCCGGCGAGGGCGTGCAGCAGGCGTTGCTGAAGTTGATCGAGGGCACCCTGGCCAGCGTGCCGCCGGCAGGGGGTCGCAAGCATCCGCAGCAGGAGTTCCTGCAGGTGGATACACGCAACATCCTGTTCATCTGCGGTGGCGCCTTTGCCGGTCTGGAAAAGCTCATCCAGCAGCGCTCGGAAACGGTAGGCATCGGCTTCCAGGCCGAACTCCGCAGCAAGAAGCGGCTGGCCAGCGTCGGCACGATGCTCAAGGGCGTGGAACCGGAGGATCTGGTCCGCTACGGGCTCATTCCCGAGTTTGTCGGCCGCCTGCCGGTGGTCGCCACGCTGGAAGAGCTCGATGAAGACGCCCTGGTGACGATCCTGTCCGAGCCGAAGAATGCATTGATCAAGCAGTTCCAGAGGCTGTTCGAGATGGAGGAGGTGGAGCTGGAGTTCCGACCCGATGCCCTCACCGCCATCGCCCGCCGTGCGCTGGAGCGAAAGACCGGCGCCCGTGGCCTGCGCACCATTCTGGAAAGCGTACTGCTCGATACCATGTTTGAACTGCCGACCCTGGAAGGCGTCAGCAAGGTGGTGGTCGACGAGGCGGTGATAAACGGCCAAGCCGAGCCGTACCTGCTTTACGACGGCGGCGCGACCAAGCCGGCTCCGGCGCCGGCAGCCAAGGCCGCCGCCAGCGACTGATCGGTCGCCAATTGGCGATGCCAGCAGGCTGGCAGGCCGTTGCCTGCTGGCCCGGCCTTCCGATAAGGGCGGCGGGCAATCCCCGCCCATGCACGCCCAGCCACTGAATTTCCCTCGATGCCCGTGGCCAACCGACCACGGCGCGCTGCCGTGACCGGTGCTGGCGGCTGCGTCCAGATCCGGCTGTTTGGCGGCGGCCCTGCGCATTTCATCCGCAATCCTCACCGGCGCGGGCACGGTCTCGGCATCCGGCCGGCAACTGGCTGAAATGCCGGGCCGGGTTGGCAGCGCCCGCCACGCGCGAACGCCACGGCGCCTGCTTGCATTCAAACCCGCCGACCCCCACCTAGCACCCATGCCGGTAAGCTGGTTCCCGCCGGCCCCCCGTTCCCGAAGTTTCGAGTATCCGTGCCGATGAGCCAAGACGAATTCCAGCCTGTTGTCCTGCCCGTGCTGCCGTTGCGCGATGTGGTGGTCTATCCACACATGGTGATCCCGCTGTTCGTTGGCCGGGAGAAATCCATGCGTGCGCTGGACAAGGCCATGGCCGACGACAAGCGCATTGCCCTGGTCGCCCAGACCAGCCCCGACGTTGATGATCCCGGTGCTGGCGACCTGTTCCGCGTGGCCTGCGTCGCCACCGTCCTGCAGCTGGTCAAGCTGCCTGACGGCACGATCAAGCTGCTGGTGGAAGGCCTGTCGCGCTGCCGGGTCGCCGAATTCGGCCAGGACGAGGACCTGCTGACCGCACGTGTCGACCCGGTGGCCGATATCGTCACCCGCGAGTCGCGCGAGCTGGAAGTGCTCTCGCGCACCCTGCTCAACCAGTTCGAGCAGTACGTCAAGCTCAACCGCAAGCTGCCGCCCGAACTGCTCGCCACGCTGGCCGGAATCGATGATGCCGGCCGTTTGGCCGACACCATCGCCGCTCATCTGGGCATCCGCCTGGCCGACAAGCAGAAGGTGCTGGAAACGGTTGATGTCGCGGCGCGGGTGGAAATGCTGATCGGCTTCGTCGATGGCGAGATCGATGTCCAGCAGGTGGAAAAGCGCATCCGCGGCCGGGTCAAGACGCAGATGGAGAAGAGCCAGCGCGAGTACTACCTCAACGAACAGATGAAGGCGATCCAGAAGGAACTGGGCGATCTGGACGAGGCGCCCAATGAACTGGAGGAACTGGCCGGCAAGATCGAAAAATCCGGCATGCCCAAGGTGGTTGAGACCAAGGCCCGCAACGAGCTCAACAAGCTCAAGCAGATGTCGCCGATGTCGGCCGAAGCCACGGTGGTGCGCAACTACCTGGACTGGCTGCTGGGTGTGCCCTGGTCGACCCGAAGCCGGGTCCGGCGCGACCTGGCCGAAGCCGAGCGCGTGCTCGACGCCGACCATCATGGCCTGGAGAAGGTCAAGGAGCGGATCCTTGAGTACCTGGCGGTGCAGCAGCGCGTGCGCAAGCTCAAGGGCCCGATCCTGTGCCTGGTCGGCCCGCCGGGCGTCGGCAAGACCTCGCTGGGGCAGTCGATCGCCAAGGCGACCAACCGCAAGTTCGTTCGCATCTCGCTGGGCGGCGTCCGTGACGAGGCCGAGATTCGTGGCCACCGGCGGACCTACATCGGTTCGATGCCGGGCCGACTGATCCAGAACCTGAACAAGGCCGGCTCGAAGAACCCGCTGATCATGCTCGACGAGATCGACAAGATGGCGATGGACTTCCGTGGCGACCCGTCGGCGGCGCTGCTGGAGGTGCTGGACCCCGAGCAGAACCATACCTTCAACGATCATTACCTGGAGGTTGATGTCGATCTGTCCGAGGTGATGTTCATCGCCACGGCCAATTCGCTCAACATCCCCGGTCCGCTCCTGGACCGCATGGAGGTCATCCGCCTGGCCGGTTACACCGAGGACGAGAAGATCGCCATTGCCCAGCGTTACCTGTTGCCCAAGCAACTCAAGGCCAACGGCCTGAAGGCCGAGGAGTTGACCGTGGGTGAGACTGCCTTGCGCGATATCGTGCGCTACTACACCCGCGAATCGGGCGTGCGCAACCTGGAGCGCGAGATCGCCAAGATTTGCCGCAAGGTGGTCAAGGAGCTGACCCTGGCCGAAGCCGCCACCAAGGCCGGCGCCGGCAAGAAGTCGGCAACGAAAACGGCCGCCAAAAGCGCCAGCAAAACGGCCAAGGCGACCAAGGCGGCGAAACCCAAGCGCATGCGGGTGGATGCCCGCAACCTGGACCGTTACCTGGGCGTGCGCCGGTTCGACTATGGCCAGGTCGGCCAGGAAGACGAGATCGGCGTGGTCACCGGGCTGGCCTGGACCTCGGTCGGCGGCGACTTGCTGTCGATCGAGGGCAGCATCGTGCCGGGCAAGGGCAAGCTGATCCACACCGGCCAGCTCGGCGCGGTGATGCAGGAATCGATCCAGGCGGCTCTGTCCGTGGTCCGCGCGCGGACCGACCGGCTCGGTATCGATCCGGATTTTCACCACAAGCACGACATCCACATCCATGTCCCCGAAGGCGCCACGCCCAAGGATGGACCCAGTGCCGGTATTGGCATGTGCACAGCCCTGGTGTCGGCGCTGACCGGAATCGCGGTCAAGCGTGATGTTGCCATGACCGGCGAAATCACCCTGCGCGGCCGCGTGTTGCCGATTGGTGGCCTGAAGGAAAAGCTGCTGGCGGCCCATCGTGGCGGCCTGAAGACCATCATCATTCCCGAGGAAAACCGCAAGGATCTGGTCGAGATTCCGAAAAATGTCACCGAATCCCTGGAGATCCACCCGGTGCGCTGGATCGACGAAGTGCTTGATATCGCGCTGGTGTCGCCAGTGATTCCGCGCACCCCGGTGGCTTCGGAGGCGTCGGCACCGGCATCGGGCGCCGACGGTGACAAGGGCAGCGGCCGCATCGGGCAGCGCTCGCACTGAACCGTGCTGGATCACGGCAGCGTCCGGGCCTGGTGTCCGGACGCGTCCTGTTGATCGGCGCGGCGCAGCCGGGATATCGGTCGCTGCCGGCCGCTACCCCAAGTGGCTCGTTGGCACATTCTCCGGCTGCCGGCAAGCCGGGCTTCGTGTTGCGCGGCAACGGGTGCGCTGGTATAAAGCGGCAGTGTATGCAAGCAGCCCAGTCGCTCCGGTGACACACTGGTATTGGCTGCAAACCCACGGTCCGCGTTCTGTGGACGTCCCCGTTTTCCCCACAAGTTCATTTGATAGGGCTGGTTCTATGACCAAATCAGAATTCATCTCCGCCATTGCGGATGCCGCCGACCTCAGCCGCGCCGATGCCGGCCGTGCCTACGACGCTTTCATCGGTACCCTGACCGACGCCCTGAAGGCCGGCGACACGGTCAACCTGTCGGGCTTCGGCAGCTTCTCCGTGCGGCACCGCGAAGCACGCACCGGCCGCAACCCGCGCACCGGCGAAAGCCTGCAGATCGCCGCCTCGAACAATCCTGCGTTCAAGGCTGGCAAAGCCCTGAAGGATGCCGTAAACTAGTCGTTCTTCTCCGCGGGGTGCTTAGCTCAGCGGTAGAGCGTCGCCCTTACAAGGCGAGGGTCGGGGGTTCGAAACCCTCAGCACCCACCAGTTTCCCAGGCAGCAGCCAGCCTTCGCAGGCAGCCCGCCAGAAACAGCAGAAGATTCGTTTGGAGTGGTAGTTCAGTTGGTTAGAATACCGGCCTGTCACGCCGGGGGTCGCGGGTTCGAGTCCCGTCCACTCCGCCAGCATTTCGGGAAAAAGCCGCTTGTCTCAAGCGGCTTTTTCTTTGCCTGGAGTTCTTGCCTGACCGCCGGCCATCATCAGCCCACCTGCAGCAGATCGGATGGACAGCACACGACCGGTCTCTCCAGGCACGCAGGGGCCACGCAGGAAAAAAGTGGCGCGATCGGTGCTGCGATGATTGTCTGCCGGTGCGTTGCCGGTTATAATCTCCGGCCCCGATACGGGCGCGTAGCTCAGCGGTAGAGCACTACCTTGACATGGTAGGGGTCACAGGTTCGATCCCTGTCGCGCCCACCACCTGACCCGGTGATCCTGTTGTCTTTTGGCCTTGGCATCAGGCTCAGGTTGCCCGGCGGATCCCCACGGACACGCCACTGCCATCGCGCAGAGACAGCCACCATGACGCAAACCACCTTCTGCCATTGAGCCGATGCCGGAGCGTCTGCGGGATATCGAAGGCGCCTTGGCGCCTTTTTTATTGCCTGGAGAGTTTTCAGCCATGATCGCCATCACGTTGCCTGACGGCAGCCGCAGGGAATACCCGGCTCCGGTCACCATCGCCGACATCGCCGCCTCCATCGGGACCGGTCTGGCCAAGGCCACCATCGCCGGTGAAGTCGATGGCCGGCTGGTCGATGCCAGCGATCCGGTGGACCATGATGCCAGCGTGCGCATCATCACTGCGCGCGACCCCGAAGGCGTGGAGATCATCCGGCACTCGTGCGCGCATCTGGTCGGGCACGCGGTCAAGCAGCTGTATCCCGGGGCCCGGATGGTCATCGGCCCGGTGATTGAAGACGGTTTCTATTACGACATTGCCTACGACCGGCCGTTCACGCCCGAGGATATCGCCGCCATCGAGCAGCGCATGCGCGAGCTGATCGACCAGGACTACGATGTCATCAAGAAGATGACGCCGCGCGACGAGGCCATCGCGGTGTTCAAGGAGCGCGGCGAGGACTACAAGCTGCGCCTGATCCAGGATATGCCGGACGTGCAGGCCATGGGCCTGTACCACCACCAGGAATACGTCGACATGTGCCGGGGGCCGCATGTCCCCAATACCCGGTTCCTGAAGGTCTTCAAGCTGACCAGGGTGTCCGGCGCCTATTGGCGTGGCGATGCCGCCAACGAACAGCTGCAGCGCATTTATGGCACCGCCTGGGCCGACAAGAAACAGCTGGCTGCCTACATCAAGCGCATCGAGGAAGCCGAGAAGCGCGACCATCGGCGGCTGGCCCGGCAACTGAACCTGTTCCACCAGCAGGAAGAAGCGCCGGGCATGGTGTTCTGGCATCCGCGCGGCTGGGCGCTGTGGCAGCAGGTGGAGCAGTACATGCGCCGGGTCTACCGGCAGTCCGGCTACCAGGAAGTGAAGGCGCCGCAGATCCTGGACGTGTCGCTGTGGAAGAAGTCAGGCCACTGGGACAATTACCAGGACAACATGTTCTTCACCGAATCGGAGAAGCGCCAATATGCGCTCAAGCCGATGAACTGCCCGGGCCATGTGCAGATCTACAATGCCGGCCTGCACAGTTACCGTGACCTGCCGATCCGGTATGGCGAGTTCGGCGGCTGCCATCGCAATGAGCCGTCCGGCGCCCTGCACGGCATCATGCGCGTGCGCGCCTTCACCCAGGACGACGGCCATGTTTTCTGCACCGAGGCCCAGATCGAGGCCGAGGTGGCCGCCTTCCACCAGCAGGCACTGAAGGTATATGCCGACTTCGGCTTTACCGATATCGACATCAAGATCGCGTTGCGGCCAGAGTCCCGACTCGGCGACGACGAGGTCTGGGACCGCGCCGAGAATGCCCTGCGCGCCGCCTTGTCGACCTGCGGCGTGGAATGGCAGGAACTTCCCGGCGAGGGCGCCTTTTACGGCCCCAAGATCGAATATCATCTCAAGGATGCGATCGGCCGGGCCTGGCAGCTGGGTACCATGCAGGTGGACTTCATGATGCCGCAGCGGCTGGGTGCCGAGTATGTCGATGAGCATTCGGCGCGCCGTCATCCGGTCATGTTGCATCGGGCCATCGTCGGCTCGATGGAGCGTTTCATCGGGATCCTGCTGGAGCATTATGCCGGGCTGTTGCCGACCTGGCTGGCGCCGGTGCAGGCGATCTGCATGAACATCACCGATGCCCAGGCCGGGTATGTCGGGGAAGTTGGAAAAGCCCTTGCAAATCAAGGTTTCCGGGCTGAAACGGATTTGCGCAACGAGAAAATCGGTTATAAAATCCGCGAGCACACGCTGCAGAAGGTACCCTACCTGCTGGTCGCGGGTGATCGAGAGAAGGAGCAGGGCACGATAGCCGTGCGTACGCGCAGCGGAGAAGACCTGGGAGCCATGCCGGTTTCCGCGTTTGTACAGCGTCTGCGCGAAGAGACCACGCTGCCATAGTCGCCGCGTGAACGATTGAACCACTGGAGGGACTGCGAATCAGCACCGTCAACGATAAAGGCAACCGCCGCAACGAAGATATCCGCGTACCGCGGGTACGTGTCATTGATGCCGAAGGCGAACAGGTCGGAATCCTCGGCCGCGCCGAGGCCCTGGCCCTGGCCGAAGAAGCCGGCATGGATCTGGTCGAGATCCAGCCGCATGCCGATCCACCGGTCTGCCGGATCATGGATTACGGCAAGCATCGCTTCGAGCAGCAGAAGAAGGCCAATGCGGCGAAGAAGAAGCAGAAGCAGGTCGAAATCAAGGAAGTGAAGTTCCGTCCGACCACGGACGAGGGCGACTACCAGATCAAGCTTCGCAACATGCGCCGGTTCCTCGAGGATGGCGACAAGGTCAAGGTGACGATCCGCTTCCGTGGCCGCGAGATGAGGCATCAGGAGCTGGGGCTGGAACGCACCCGGCGGATCGAGGCCGACCTGGGGGATGACATCGTTGTCGAGCAGCGGCCACGGCAGGAAGGCCGGCTGATGGTGATGATGATTGCGCCCAAGCGCAAATGACCAGGTGGGCCGGCTGATTGCCGGCCCGGTCAGGTCCACCAGGCTCGATGCTTGCGACAGGCTGCAGGCAGGTTCGCAACAGGAGCCGGTGCGAGTTGATCAATCGCCAATCGGCGTTGGCGCCGTGCTGTGTTCTGCTATACTGGCAGGCCGGCCTTGAGCCGGTCACGGCCTGACCGGCGTGCGGCATTGCCGCCGTGCCGCCGGCAAACGGCCATTATTCGCGGGTTCGAGTCGAAAAGTGTGGTCCAGGGCCACCACTTGAACCGGTATTAGAAACAGCAATCGGGAACACCAGCAATGCCTAAGATGAAGACCAACCGTGCGGCGGCCAAGCGCTTCCGCAAGACGGCTTCGGGCAAGTTCAAGTGCGGACATGCCTTCAGGAGCCACATCCTGACCAAGAAGTCGACCAAGCGTAAGCGTCGCCTGCGCGCGTCGAACCACGTCGCGGCGGTGGACGCCGGTCGTGTGCAGCGCATGCTGCCCTACGTCTAAGGAAGGAGCAGGAACATGGCACGAGTCAAACGTGGTGTCGTCGCGCGCCGTCGACACAAAAAGCTCCTTTCGCGCGCCAAGGGTTATTACAACGCCCGGCGCAAGGTATTCCGCGTCGCCAACCAGGCGGTCATCAAGGCCGGCCAGTACGCCTATATCGGGCGCAAGCTGAAGAAGCGCAATTTCCGCGCCCTTTGGATTGTCCGCATCAACGCCGCAGCGCGTGAGCACGGGCTGACCTACAGCCGCCTGATTGCCGGCCTGCGCAAGGCACAGATCACCGTGGACCGCAAGATCCTTGCCGATCTGGCCTACCACGAACCGGCGGCTTTCGGCGCCATCGCCGAGCGCGCCAGGCAGAGCCTGGCCGCCTGAGCCCGCGCCCGGGCAGGCGCCTTCAACGGGCGCCTGTCCGTAGCGGGCATGGCGGGTACGTGGTAGCAACCGTGCGGGGATCGGAGCAGTCCGGTCCCCGCATGCATTTTTGCGGAGACCGGCGGTGACGACAGCTCATTCGGACAGCCCGGCCGCGGCGCCGGCACTGGACCTGGACAACGCCCACGATCAGATCGTGGCAACAACGACCCTGGCCGGGTTGGAGCGGCTGCGGGTCGGCCTGTTCGGCCGCCAGGGCCTGATCACCGCCCAGCTCAAGCAGCTTGGCGGCATGTCGCCTGAACAGCGCAAGCAGCATGGCGGGCGCATCAACCAGCTCAAGGCGCAGTTGCAGGAGCAACTGGCCGCGCGCAAGGCCGAACTGGAAGCCGACGAGCTTGACCGTCGGCTGGCCACCGAACGCATCGATGTCACGCTGCCCGGGCGCAACCCGGCTGCCGGCGGCGTCCATCCGCTGACCCGCACCCACGAGCGCATCGTCGACATCTTCTCCCGCTTCGGCTACGACGTGGTTGAAGGACCGGAGATCGAGGACGACTGGCACAATTTCGAAGCGCTCAACTTCCCGCCCGACCACCCGGCCCGGGCGATGCACGACACCTTCTATTTTCCCGACGGCCGCATGTTGCGCACGCACACCTCGCCAGTGCAGATCCGCGCCATGGCCGGCCGGCAGCTGCCGATCCGGCTGATCGCGCCGGGCAAGGTCTACCGCGCCGATTCCGATCAGACCCACTCGCCCATGTTCCACCAGGTTGAAGGCCTGGTCGTCGGCGAAGGCATCACCATGGCCGACCTGAAGGGCACGCTGACGGCGTTCCTGCGCGGCTTTTTCGAGCGCGATTTCCAGATGCGCTTCAAGCCGACCTATTTCCCGTTCGTCGAGCCCGGTGCCGATGTCGTCATCGCCTGGCAGTTGCCTGATGGCAGCAGCCGCTGGCTGGAAATACTCGGCTGCGGCATGGTCCATCCCAAGGTGCTGGCCAATTGCGGCATCGACCCGGAACGCTACACCGGCTTTGCCTTCGGCATGGGCCTGGACCGGCTGGCGATGCTGCGTTACGGCGTCAACGATCTGCGCGCGTTCTTCGAAAACGACGTGCGCTTCCTGCAGCAATTCAACTAGCTGCCGCAGGCGCGGCCGGCCGGCTCGCTCCCGGCATCGTGCCGCTGCCGCAGGCGGCCATCCGTGGAGCACCCGTGTTATGAGATTCAGCGAGAACTGGTTGCGTGAATGGGTCGACCCGGGCGTGTCCCGCGATGAGTTGTGCCTGCGCCTGGACATGCTTGGCCTGGAAGTGGAATCGGTCACCGAACTCGGGCAGGACCTGGATGACATCGTCGTCGGCCAGATCGTCCAGGCCGAACCACATCCGGATGCCGACCGGCTGCAGGTGTGCCGGGTCGATATCGGTGAAGGCGAGCCGCTGCAGATCGTCTGCGGTGCCGCCAACGCCCGTGTCGGGCTGAAGGCGCCATTGGCGAAGATCGGCGCGCAACTGGGAACCCTGAAGATCAAGGCCGCGCGGCTGCGTGGCGTCGACTCCACCGGCATGCTCTGCTCGGCCCGCGAACTGGGCATCGACGAAGATGCCTCCGGCCTGATGGAACTGCCCGAGGATGCTCCGGTCGGCATGCCCCTGGCCGCGTTTTTCGGCCTGCCCGACGCCAGCATCGAACTGGGCCTGACGCCCAACCGTGCCGACTGCCTGGGCATGTCCGGCCTGGCCAGCGACATCGCCGCCGCTTTCGACAAGCCGCTGACCGTGCCCGCCGGCTCCGAAGGCAACCCGGTTCCGGCCACGATCCCGGACACCCGCCAGGTGAGCTTGGCCGCCGGTCGCGACTGCCCGCGTTATCTGAGCCGGGTGATCAGCGGCGTCGATGCCCGCGCGCCTTCGCCGGTCTGGCTGGCCGAGCGCCTGCGCCGGGCCGGCATCCGTCCGGTCAGCGCCATTGTCGATGTCACCAGCTACGTGCTGCTGGAACTGGGCCAGCCCCTGCACGCGTTTGACCACGACCGCTTGCAAGGGGCGATCACGGTCCGTCATGGCCGGCCCGATGAAGCCCTGACCCTGCTTGACGATTCCAAGGTGGTGATCGACGAGGAGTTCCTGGTGATCGCCGACGACGAGGGCGCCATCGCGCTGGCCGGCATCATGGGTGGCCAGGACTCGCGGGTCACCGACGACAGCACGGCAATCGTGCTGGAATCGGCCCATTTCCGCCCGGCAGCAATCATCGGCCGCGCGCGTCGCCTGGGCATGCATACCGACGCCTCACACCGGTTCGAACGCGGTGTCGACCCGGACATGCCGCGGCGGGCGATCGAACGCGCCACCGCCCTGGTGCTGGCCATCGCCGGTGGCCAGGCCGGTCCCGTGGTCGAAGCCTGTGATCCGGCGGCACTGCCGGTGCGCAAGCCGGTTCGCCTGCGGCAGGCGCGGATTCCCCGGCTGCTGGGCATCGACATTCCGGCTGCGCGCGTGGCAGCGATCCTGGCCGGACTGGATATGCAGGTAGAGGTCCTGGCCGATGGCAGCGGTTGGCAGGTGACTGCGCCTTCGCGCCGGTTCGATATCGCCATCGAGGAAGACCTGATCGAGGAAGTGGCGCGCATCCATGGCTACGACCAGGTGCCGGTGCGGGCGCCGGCCGGCGAGCTGGCGCCGGCGCTGCCGTCCGAAGCGCGCCTGACCGACTCCCGGCTGCGCCATGCCCTGGCGGCACGGGGCTGGCAGGAGGCGCTGACCTTCGCCTTTGTCGAGCACGATCTGCTGGCGACCTGGCGACTGGCCGATGGTGCCATCGCCCTGGCCAACCCGCTGTCGGCCGAATTGGCCGTAATGCGTACCCGGCTGCTGCCCGGCCTGGTCCAGGCGCTGGCCTACAACCGGGCCCGCCAGATGCCGCGCCTGCGCCTGTTCGAGCTGGGCCGCCGGTTCCGCAAGGATGCCGACCAGGTGATCGAGACCGACAGCCTGGCGCTGGCCGGCTGTGGGCCGGCCCAGGCCGAGCACTGGGGCCACAAACCGGCCCGTGAGTTCGACTTCCATGACCTCAAGGGCGAATTGGAAGCCCTGATCGGGATCGGCGGCGAGCCTTCGGCCTGGCGGTTCCTGGCCAGCGACCAGGTGCCCTGGCTGCATCCCGGGCGCACGGCGCAGATCCTCCACCATGACCAGCCGGTCGGCGTGATCGGCAGCCTGCATCCTTCCCTGATCAAGGCCTTGGACCTGGACGAAGATATCCAGATCGCCGAGGTGGATCTGGCAGCGCTGCGCCAGGCGCGGGTGCCGCGCGCGCGACCGTTGTCGCGCTATCCCCAGGTGCGCCGTGACCTGGCCCTGGTGGTGCCGGTGGATGTCTCATGGCAGGCCATCGCCGACACCATTGGCAAGGCCGTGGGTGACGACCTGGAGCAGCTGCTGGTGTTTGACGAATATCGGGGTGCGGGTGTCGGTGAAGGATGCAAAAGTCTCGCCATGGGCTTGATTTTACGGAACCCTTCGCGCACTCTTGTCGATGCCGACGCGGATCAGGCCGTAGCCCGGGCGCTGGCGGCAGTCGGTGAGGAATTCCAGGCGCAGCTGCGCGGTTAGGAGGGGCGATGACGACCTTGACCAAGGCCGAAATGGCTGAAGGGCTGTTCGAGAACGTCGGGCTGAACAAGCGTGAAGCCAAGGAGTTCATCGATGCCCTGTTCGAGACCTTGCGCGGGGCGCTGGAGAACGGCCGCCAGGTGAAACTGTCGGGCTTTGGCAACTTCGAGCTGCGCCACAAGAACGAGCGGCCGGGCCGCAACCCCAAGACCGGCGAGGAAATTCCCATTTCCGCCCGTCGCGTGGTTACCTTCCGACCTGGTCAAAAACTGCGCGCGCGGGTGGAAACCTATGTTGGACCCCACCAGTAACGACGAGCTGCCGGCGATCCCGGCCAAGCGCTACTTCACCATTGGCGAAGTCAGCGAGCTGTGCGCGGTCAAGCCGCATGTGCTGCGCTACTGGGAAACCGAGTTCGCCACCCTGAAGCCGGTCAAGCGTCGCGGCAATCGCCGTTATTACCAGCGCCAGGATGTGCTGATGATCCGCCAGATCCGATCGCTGCTGTACGAGCAGGGCTTCACTATCGGCGGTGCCCGCCAGCGCCTGGAAGGCGAGCAGGGGCGGATGGAGTCCTCCATCGTCCAGCAGATGGCCAAACAGTTGCGGCTGGAACTGGAAGAACTGCTGCAACTGCTGCGCCGCTGAACCGCCAGCCGCTCAGCTGCTCAGCTGCTCAGCCGCTCAGTCGCCTCCCGTGCCACGATCACAGCACGCCGCCTGTGTGGCCGGTGCCGGGCCAGAGGCTAAACTGGTCGGGACCACCCGTCCATGGACCCTTGTCATGATCCGATTCCTGCCGATCACCGTCCTCGTGCTGGCTTCACTGGCCGTGGCCGCCGATGCCCTGGCACAGACCCGCAACCAGCCGGCCGTGCTCGGCGGCGAGGGCCGCTACGTCTTCGGCCAGATCAACGAATACAACGCCGACCAGTACATGCTCGACACCCAGACCGGTCGCCTGTGGCGCCTGGTCGATACTGTCGACGGCGGTGCCAGCGTGCTCGAGCCGGTGCCCTATCTGTTGCCGGCCGGCGGCACCCAGGCGACGCCGCCCGATGGCCGCGACCTGCGCCAGCCTGACACCGGAGGCCTGCAGCTGATCCCGCCACTGCCGCGCGAGCCCGGCAATCCCTGATCCGGCGGTTCACTGCGACGCAATCAGCGCCGATTTCGGATGACGGCAGCGGGCCGGTTTGCTACACTTCGCGGCCGCATGGAACCTCGGGGCGTGGCGCAGCCTGGTAGCGCACCACAATGGGGTTGTGGGGGTCGCGAGTTCGAATCTCGCCGCCCCGACCAGTTCCTTCGCGGCAATTATCTGTTTCTCCAGCAAGCCGGCCGGGCCTTTCCCGCGCGGTCGGGCCTGAAGTCCTGGCACCGTCAGCTCGCCGGCCTTGCGTCCCCTGCCGAACCTGACGCAGTGACCGGCGGCGCAGTGGCCGGCATCCGCCTTGCGCCGGCTCGTTGCCGGCCGCCCTGGACAAGGAATGGCATGACCACACGCACCCTGTATCCCGAGATCGAACCCTATGACAGCGGCCATCTGGCCGTTTCACCCTTGCATACGCTGTACTACGAGCAGTGTGGCAATCCCGACGGCAAGCCGGTGGTGGCCCTGCACGGCGGTCCCGGTGCTGGCTGCTCACCGAAGATGCGTCGTTTCTTCGATCCGGACAAATACCGCATCATCCTGTTCGACCAGCGCGGTTGCGGGCGCTCCACGCCGCACGCCGAACTGACCGAGAACACGACCTGGCATCTGGTGGCCGATATCGAGGCCCTGCGCCAACACCTGGGCATTGACCGCTGGCAGGTATTCGGTGGCTCCTGGGGCTCGACCCTGGCCCTGGCCTACGCCCAGTCGCATCCCGATAAGGTCAGCGAGCTGGTGCTGCGCGGCATCTTCATGCTGCGCCGTTCCGAGCTGGAATGGTTTTACCAGGGCGGCGCCGACCAGATTTTTCCCGATGCCTGGGAGGCGTACCTGGCGGCGATCCCGGAAGTGGAGCATGGCGACCTGATGGGCGCCTACTACCGGCGCCTGACCAGCGCTGACAACGCCACGCGCATGGCCGCGGCCAAGGCCTGGACGACCTGGGAGAGCAGTACCAGTTTCCTGCTCCAGGACCCTGACCACATCGCCGCCACCCAGGTCGATGAATTCGCCCTGGCGTTTGCCCGGATCGAATGCCATTACTTCGTCCATGGCGGATTTTTTGATGTCGACGGCCAGTTGCTGCGGGATGTCGAAAGCATCCGCCAGATACCGGCGGTGATCGTGCAGGGGCGCTACGACGT
>CAZUZT010000004.1:15198-19927 GCA_964624575.1 uncultured Rhodanobacteraceae bacterium
ATGTCGAAAGCATCCGCCAGATACCGGCGGTGATCGTGCAGGGGCGCTACGACGTGATCTGCCCGATGCGCTCGGCCTGGGATCTGCACCGGGCCTGGCCGGAGGCCGACCTGGTGGTGGTGCCCGATGTCGGACATTCGGCGTTCGAGGGCGGAACCACGGCCGCCCTGATCCAGGCTACCGACCGTTTCGCCGGTTCCTGAGTGGCGGCAGAGGCCGGGACTGATTCGCCAGCCCGGCGAGCCGAATAGCGGGGCAGCGCCAGCCGATCCCGACTCAGGCCAGTTCCCGGTGGAAGACCAGCACATGGTCGCGGCCGCTGGCCCGGAAATGGGCAGCCAGCCGCTCGACCGTATAAACCGAGCGGTGCCGGCCGCCGGTGCAGCCCACGGCGATGGTCAGGTAGGCGCGGTCGTCGGCCTCGAAGCGGGGCAGGAAACCATCCATCAAACCGATCACCGCCTCGATGTAGCTGCCGACCTGCGGCTGACCCTGGAAATATGCGCCGATCTCCGGATCGCGTCCGGACAGCGGCCGCAACTCCGGTACCCAGTGCGGATTGGGCAGGCAGCGGGTATCAAAGACGAAATCGGCATCGCCGGGTACGCCGCGTTTGAAGGCGAAGGACTGCAGCAGCAGGATCAGGCCCTGTCCGTGGCGGCCGACCTCGATGCTGATCTGGCGCCGCAGCTGGTGGACATTGGTGTGGCCGGTATCGACGATCAGGTCGGCGATCGCCTGCAGCGGGCGCAACAGCTGACGCTCCCGCGCGATGGCATCGGCCAGGCTGCGCTGGTGCTGCGCCAGGGGATGCCGGCGCCGGCTGTCGGAATAGCGCTTGATCAGGATGTCGTCGCCGGCATCCAGGAACACCAGTTGGACGTCGATGCCATCCCGGGCCAGGCCGGCCATGATCTGCGGCAGCTCGGTCAGATCCTCGGGCCGGTCGCGGGCGTCCACGCCCACGGCGACCCGCGGATAGGCACCGCGGCCACCGCGGGCCGATTCCAGCAGGGCTGGAATCAGCGCCACCGGCAGGTTGTCGACACAGTAGAAATCCAGGTCTTCCAGGGCGCGCAGGGCCACCGTCTTGCCGGCGCCGGACAGGCCGGTGAGGATCACCAGGCGGGTCTGCAAACCGGTATCGCGGCAGGCGCCGGGCGGAGCAGGCGTGGAGTCGGTCATCTGGGCACCTGGCTGGACGAGGTGGATGGAAGGCTTGCCGCCGGTTCTAGGCGGCCGGAGCCGACTGATGCCGGCTGCCGCCGATCAGGCCGCCGGACATATTGACGGGTTCTGACCACTGGCGGCGGCCGGGGTCCGGGCCTGGCCCATCACCGGTGAGCGGCCACTGGCAGGCGACCGTGACGGTCAGTGCCGGCAGCAGTTCATGCCGGACCGGGCCGCACGAATTCCGGCGGCCCGGAAGGTCAACCAGGCGTCAAAGATCGTTGGCAGCCCGACGGGCCTGGCCATGGTGATCGGTGAGCTTGCCCTTGTATTTGCGCACCTGCATTTCCATCCGGTCAACCAGACCATCGATGGCGGCGTACATGTCGTGGGCGGCGACTTCGGCAAACAGTTGCTTGCCGGGAACACCCAGCCGGCACTCGGCCTTGTGGGCATGCTTGTCGACCGACAGCACGACATGGGCGCCGGTGGTGTGGTCGAACAGGCGGGTGATCTTTTCAATCTTGCTGACCGCGTAGTCGCGCAAGGCGGGGGTGATCTCCATCTGCTGGCCAGTGACCTGAATCTGCATGGTGATTGTCCTCGCTGCGTTGGGGCCCGCGTCGGGGGCCGGGAGTTCATTGTAACCATCGGACCGCGCTTGACCAGCCTGGTTCCGCGGCCCATGCGGACACTTGAAAATTCGGCACGGAGAACCATGTCAGGGGCATCAGCGCCATTGCCGGCGCCACTTCGAACAAGGAGCATTCACGATGAACCTGACGCGCTACAACTTGGGTCTGCCGGGAACCGTCCGCGACGAATTCAGGCAGGTTTTCGATCTGTTCAACAAGCTTGGTCCGGTCGACGAGGGCGATCAGTCCGATGTCGTCACCAGCCAGTGGGCACCGCGGGTGGACATCAAGGAAGAGACCGGCCGCTTCGTGATCATGGCCGATATCCCGGGTGTTGACCCGGCCGATATCGAGGTCTCGATGGACAAGGGCATTCTCTCGATCAAGGGCGAGCGGACTGCCGAATCGCAGCATGAGGGTGAGCGCTTCACCCGCATGGAGCGCGCGCGCGGCGTCTTCTACCGCCGTTTTGCCCTGCCTGATTCGGCCGATCCGGACCAGATCAAGGCCACCGGACGCAACGGCGTGCTGGAAATCAGCCTGCCCAAGCGCCCGGAAAGCACACCGCGCCGGATCAGCATCGAAAGCTGAGTACGGCCGGATCACCGGCCGGGAGCGGTGCGCCGTTTCCCGCCGGACACAGATGACGGCCCGCCCGGTGCGGGCCGTCTGCCGTCCCGGCTGCCGGTGGCCCGTTTCGACGCCACCACCACCCGGGCCACGGCTGGACAGTCCCGACAGTGTGAGATCATCGGCTCGCCATGGAATTTCGTGATTACTACAAGGTGCTCGGCGTCGAACCGACCGCCGATGATGCGCAGATCAGGAAGGCCTACCGCCGGCTTGCGCGCAAGTACCACCCCGACGTCAGCAAGGAAGCCGATGCCGAGGAGCAGTTCAAGGCGGTCAACGAAGCCAACGAGGTGCTGGGCGATCGCGAGCGGCGCGCGGCTTACGACAAGGTGCGCGGCAGCTACCGCGAGGGCCAGCCGTTCCAGCCGCCGCCGAACTGGGATTTCGGTCCCGGCGCAGGTGCACGGCCGGGTACCGGTCCCGGTGCCGGCTTCGGTCAGGGCGATTTCGACGGTGATTTCAGCGATTTCTTCGAGACCCTGTTCGGCCAGCAGCGGGATTTCGGCGGTGCCGGCGCCCGGGTCCGCAGCCGGCCGCGGGCGCCGCGCTCGTTGCGCGCCCAGCTCACCCTCAGCCTGGAACAGGCCTATCAGGGCGGCGAACAGCGGCTGTCCCTGAACGGGCGCAACTATGACGTCCGTATCCCGGCCGGCATTGGCAATGGCCAGGTCATCCGTCTGGCCGGGCAGGCGCCGGGCGGTGGCGATTTGCTGCTGGAGGTGACCATCGCCCCGGATCCGCGCTTCCAGCTGGAAGGCCGCAATACCGTCGGCACCGTCCAGTTGATGCCCTGGCAGGCCGCGCTGGGTGCGCGGCTGCCGGTGGCCACGCTCGGCGGTACCGTGCAATTGACCCTTCCGGCCGGCAGCCAGCCCGGGCGGCGCCTGCGCCTGAAGGGCCGCGGCCTGCCCGGATCGCCACCGGGCGACCATTTCGTCCAGATCCAGGTACAGGTGCCGGTGCCCGACAACGACGACCAGCGCGCCGCCTACCAGGCGCTGGCGCAGGCGTTCGGCGACGAGACGTCGGACGCCTGAGCCGGCCGTGCATGCAACCTCGCCGGGTCAACCTGGTCGGGCAGCACCCGGGCCGGCGAGCAGCGCATCCGGGCTAGACTTGCCGGTTGCCGTTCACCGCCCTTTGCAAGGAGTCCGCCCGCACCATGGCCACGCACCGTCACCAGAGCACGATTGAATCGGCTTACGCCGACATGGCCACCCTAACCGCGACCGACTTGGCGCAGCGCTGCGGTGAGGTGGTGGAAGCTGTCCTGGACGAGCTGGAAGGCGGCCATTTGCGCGTTGCCGAGCCGCTGGCCGACGGCGGCTGGCAGGTCAACGACTGGCTGAAAAAAGCGGTGCTGCTGTACTTCAAGCTGCGGCCGATGGCGAAGATGCCGGCCGATGATGCCGGTCTGTTCGGCGCCTGGGACAAGGTGCCGCTGCGCTTTGCCGGTGACTGCAGCCAGGAGGCATTCCAGGCCGCTGGCGCCCGGGTCGTGCCCGGCGCCATCGTCCGGCGCGGCGCCCATGTCGGTGCCGACGTGGTGCTGATGCCCAGCTTCGTCAATATCGGTGCCCATGTCGGCCCCGGCACCATGATCGATACCTGGGCCACGGTCGGCTCCTGCGCCCAGATCGGCAAAAACGTGCACATCTCCGGCGGTGCCGGCATCGGCGGCGTGCTGGAACCGCTGCAGGCGGCGCCGACGATCATCGAGGACGACTGCTTCATCGGCGCCCGCTCCGAGGTGGTCGAGGGCGTCATCGTCGAGCGCGGCAGCGTCATCGCCATGGGCGTGTTCCTGGGCCAGAGCACCCGCATCTACGACCGCGCCAGCGGCCAGGTGCACTACGGCCGGGTGCCGGCCGGCAGCGTCGTGGTGCCCGGCAGCCTGCCTTCGACCGATGGCCGGTACAGCCTCAACTGCGCCGTCATCGTCAAGCGGGTGGACGAGCAGACCCGGCGCAAGACGGCACTCAACGACATCCTGCGCCAGGCCGCAGAGGAGGCATGACCATGATCACCGTCTACGGGCTGTCCAACTGTTCGACTTGCCGCAAGGCCACGGATTGGCTGCAGGCCCGCGATATTGCACATCAGTTCATCGATTACCGGGAAACGCCGGTGCCCGACGAGGTGTTGCGCCGCCAGGCGGCAGCGATCGGCTGGGAAAAGCTGGTCAACCGGGCCAGTTACACCTGGCGCGGCCTGGACGAGGCACGCAAGACACCACCCGACGAGGCCGCCTGGCTGGCTCTGGTGCGTGAGCACCCGGCCCTGATCCGGCG
>CAZUZT010000004.1:20027-37453 GCA_964624575.1 uncultured Rhodanobacteraceae bacterium
CCGACGAGGCCGCCTGGCTGGCTCTGGTGCGTGAGCACCCGGCCCTGATCCGGCGGCCGCTGCTGGTGCGGCCCGATGGTGGTGCGCTGTCCGGATTCAGCGAAAAGCGCTGGTCCGAGGCATTTTCCGGCCCGGCCTGAACCTGCTGCCGCCGGCTGCACGGGGCGCGGAGCCCGCGCCGGGGCTGGGCAGTTCATCGCCGCCAGGTCCGGCAAAGCGGCGGCCGGGGCAGGGCGTACCGCCACCAGGCGCCAAGGGCCCCGCGCCGTGGCGGCTAAGGGGGCGGCTAAGATGGCACGCGCCCTTCAACAACCGCCCAGGAGCAGGAAACAGCCATGGCCGAAGCCATACCGGTACTTGAACTGACCCGTGACCTGATCGCCCGCGCCAGCGTCACGCCCGAGGATGCCGGCTGCCAGGAACTGCTTGCGGGGCGCCTGGCGGCGGCCGGTTTCAGCATCGAGCACCTGCCGTTCGGCGATGTGCGCAACCTGTGGGCGCAGCATCGCGGCGCCGGCGGTGCCGCGGGCAACAACGGGGACAACGATGATGGCCCGGTGCTGGTGCTGCTCGGTCACACCGATGTCGTGCCGTCCGGCCCCGAATCGGCCTGGACTTCGCCGCCGTTCCAGCCGGAAATACGCGACGGCCTGCTTTACGGCCGCGGTGCCGCCGACATGAAGGGCTCGGTTGCCGCCATGGTGGTGGCGCTGGAACGCTTTGTTGCCGAGCATCCCGGCCATGCCGGCAGCGTCGGGCTGTTGCTGACCAGCGATGAGGAAGGCGACGCCATCGACGGAATCCGCAAGGTCGCCGAACATTTGCGTGACAGCGGCCAGCGCATCGACCATTGCCTGGTCGGCGAGCCATCCTCGCACCGGCGCCTGGGTGACCGCTGCCGTGCCGGCCGCCGCGGCTCACTGAACGGCCGGCTGGTGGTCAACGGCGTGCAGGGCCATGCCGCCTATCCGGAGCTGGCCGACAATCCGATCCACGCCCTGGCGCCGGCGCTGGCCGAATTATGTGCCCAGCGCTGGGACGATGGCGGCAACGGCTTCCCGCCGACCAGCTTCCAGGTATCCAACATCCAGGCCGGCACCGGCGCCAACAACGTCATTCCCGGCAGCTGCCAGGTGCTGTTCAACTTCCGCTACGGCACCGTCACCGATGCCGATTCACTGAAGGCGCACACCGCCGCGATCATCGCCCGGCACGGTCTGGACCATCGTCTGGATTGGCACGATTCCGGCCAGCCCTTCGCGGCGCCCGAGGATGGCCGCCTGCGCGCCGCCGTGCGTGCCGCGGTCAAGGCGCATTGCGGCATCGAGCCGGCCTTCGACATGGGTGGCGGTACCTCCGATGGCCGCTTCATTGCGCCGCTTGGCGCCGAGGTGATCGAGCTGGGCCCGGTCAACGCCAGCATCCATGCCGTTGACGAGCATGTGTCCGTGGCCGACCTGGAGCGGCTGGTGGACATTTATAAACAAATTGTGACCAGCCTCCTCACGAGTCCTTGACAATCGGCCCGGCGCTTTCGGGTGGTGGCCCTAAACTGCGTGCTGGCGCACATTTTTCCCCGTGAACGCGTGCTACCGTCGCGGCCAGCCGCAAAGGCTGCCTGCACGTATAACAACGATTCGATGAGGGAAAAACATGGTCGTCCGCAAGTCCGCGCCGGGATGGGCGCTGTTGTGTGCGCTGTCCGGCGCACTGGTGTGCCTGACACCCGCCACGGTCCGTGCGGCAACGCCCGACCAGCTTTCCGAACAGGAATTGCGCCAGTCACTGGTCGCCGCCGACGCCTGGTCGTTCAATGGCGGTGAGGCCACGCTGCGTTTCAACACCAGCCTGCTGGAACTGCATGGCATCAGCGTCGGCGCCCCGGAACAGACGCTGACGTATCGTGAGCACGACGCCGTCAGCGCGCCGATGCCGATCCGCCCTGAAGACGGCATCCGCTTCGCCGCCCGCGACGGGTCCCTGACCCGGTTCGTCGATGGCTCGATCCACGTCGACGGCCAATTCCACGTCGACCTGCCCGATGGCAGCCGCCTGGACTACGACGGCTTCGAAGTACGGGTCTCGCCGATCAACCCGATGCACCTGGATGTCATCGGCAACGATGGCCAGGTCTGGTTCTACGTCAACCACATGATGTGGGAAACGATCGACGACGATACCCGCTTCCATCTGCGCGCCGCCGACCTCAACGCCACGCACGCGTTGGCGGCGCGGGCCGGAGCACCTGAGCTGGCCGGCAACTTCGTCGGTGAACTCACCTTCATCAGCCCGCTGCGCAGCCGCGGCCCGGGCCGGATCGGTGCGGCGCCGATCAGCGGTGATCCAACCGAGCGCGGCACACCCTGCGTTTGGGGGGCCAATCCCTGTTTCCACGGCGATCCGCATCCGGATGGCGGCATCTACGAAGCCGATGTACTGATGCAGGCCTACTCCATGTCGTTCAGCCGCTGCCGGCGTTCAACCGGCAGCGGCAGCTGCGACGGCAGTGGCCCGGATGATGGCGAGGTCGTGTTCACGCCCAGCTCGACACTGCGCAACAGCAACAAGCCGAACACGGCCGACGTTCCCTGGTATGCGAAATTCACAGGCAACACCAATCCCTGGGGCTACCCGTATCCGAATGCCGACCAGCACCCGTACCTGATCTGGAACCTGTACCGGATCAGCGATGGCCAGCTTGAACAGATCGCGGCCTCCGGCGTCAAGCACGCCTGGCTGACCACCAACGGCGGTTGCTCATCGCCGTTCGGCGGCCACATGCTCAGCCCCAACTGCCAGGACACTTACGGCACCGGCAACAATGATGCGCCCAGGGATCTGGGTCCGCGCGACGAGATCGACCCGGCCGGTGGCTGGTTCGGCCGCTGCGGCTCGATCTTCGACACCAACTGCGATGGCAACGCCAACTCGGTGTCCAGCGACGGCTACCGCGACCGCCTGATCGTGCGCGAATCGCAGCTGCAGGTGCCGGGGGCGGTCTACTACTCCGATTCCTGGTACATCGTCCAGGACGATATCGACATCTACAACACGATGATGCACCGGACCATGACCCCGGCTCCGGGCGGCAACGGCTGGACGCCTGGCAATCAGGGCCCGCAGATCCTGGGTGCGATGATCAACACCTGGGTCGACCCGGTGGCGCATCCGACCCACAACGTCGAGATCGCCAGTGATGAAGGGCATACCCGCATTGCCGTGAAGGTGCAGGAACTGGCCAGCTGTCCGGCCGGATCGGGCCTGGGCGGCACCTGCTGGCGCTACGACTATGCGGTGCAGAACTTCGATTTCGCCCGCATCGTGCGCGGTGATCCACCCAACGACCAGCCGCCGAACCTGCGCATCCTGGGCAACAAGGGCTTTGGCAGCTTCAGCGTGCCGATCACCGGCGATGGCAGCGTGCATCTTGAACCCGGCCACTTTGCCGATATCGATATCGAGCCGGGCAACGACTGGACCGCCGTGGTCGGCGACAAGGCGGTGACCTGGACGGCACCGGAAGGCAACGAGTTGAACTGGGGCCTGCTGTACCGGTTCTCGCTGGTCACCAACACCGCCCCGGACGAGGCCAACCTGGCGCCGGTGACACTGGGTGTGGCCGGACCCGGCACGCCATCCAGCCTGCAGGCGGTGATGCTGGCGCCGGCCGGCGGCGAGCCCGGTGCCGAATACCTGGTGGACGCCGCGGCCACTCGGGGCGGCAGCATCGAGCCGGCCAGCCAGGTGGTGGTGGCGGGTGCCGACGCCGAGTTCCTGGTCACGCCCTCGGCCATGTTCGAGGTTGACCAGGTGACCGGCGATACCTGCACGCCGGTCGCGGTCGGAGACGGCATCTGGGTGGCATCCGGCATTCTGGGCGATTGCCAGGTGGTGGCCCACTTCCGGTTCGATACCGATCCGGTCTTCGGCAACGGCTTCGAAAGCCAATAGCGGGCGGCGGCCGGGTTTCGCCGATCTTGGTCGTGGCCATGGTTGTGGTCGAGGCGCTGCCGGTGCCGGTCCGGGCCAAACGTCCTGACCGCGGCAACGCCGGCGCTGGACGCCGCGCGCGTCGGCCGTGAGCACCAGCCCCCAACGCGGGCGCGCCGGCCGCTGGCTGGCGCGGCTGCTGATTGTTGCCGCCGCCGGTTCCGCCGGCCTGACGCTGGCCGACATCTCCGGCACGGTGCGTGACGACAGCAGCGGTGAACCCTTGGCCGGGGTACTGGTATCGGTGCAGGCCCGGCCCGACCTGGGCACGGCGGTGACCGGCGCCGATGGTCGCTTCCACCTGTCCCTGGCGCCAACCAGCGATGTTCTGCAGTTGGGCGCGGCGATGCCCTATGACGCCGCGGCCGAGGTCAACTACCTGATCCGCAGCTTCCAGGCTTTCGACGGCATGGAGGATCTGGACATCACCCTGTTCCGCTCGCCGGACCAGGACAATCCCCACTACCTGCCGATCCCGGCGAACTGGGGCTGCAACAACTGCCACGGCAACCATTACCAGCAATGGCGCCAGTCGCGCCATGCCGGCTCGGCGGTCAACGAATGGGTGCGCGACCTGTATTCGGGCGACGGCACGCCCGGGGGTGGCGCCGGCTATGTGTTCCGCAACAGCCACGACCCCGGCGATACCGGCTTTTGCGCCGCCTGCCACGCCCCGCTGCAGGATGTGCTCACACCGGGCGAGGTCTATTTCGACGAGGTCTCCACGCCCGCCGGCCTGGATGGCGTGACCTGCCTGGCCTGCCACCAGATCGCCGGCGTCGATGCCGCCAACATCAACGCGCTGCATCATCTGGGCAAGACGCAATACCGCTTCCCGCAGGCGCACGTGGCGACCGAAATGTTCGTCTGGGGGCCGCTGGCCGATGTCATCGAAACACCGATGCAGGCGCATTATTCGCCGCTGCACTCGGATCCGCTGCTGTGCGCCGGCTGCCACCAGTATGAAAACCCGGATACCGGTGCGCCGGGCCAGGCGACCTACACCGAGTGGCTGGCCTCGCCCTACAACGTTGACGGACCGGAGCGGCGCACCTGCCAGAACTGCCACATGGAAAAAGAGGCCGGCCCCGGCTACGTCGGCAACGGCGGGCCGCTGCGGCCGGCCAGCCAGCGCAGCACGCACCGGTTCATCGGCGCCACGCCGGAGCGCCTGGCCGAGAACATCGACCTGCGGGTGAGCGTTGAACAGCGCGGCGCGCAACTGCTGGTGGCCACGGACGTGGAGAACCAGTGCGGGCACCATTTCCCCACCGGCATCGACATCCGCAACGCCCTGCTGGTGGTCGATGTCCGGCTGGATGGCCAGCCGCTGCCGCAGACCCGCGGCCCGGTACTGCCGTTCTGGGCCAGTGATGACGTGCCCGGCGAGCAGCCCGGTGATTACGCCGGCTGGCCCGGCAAGGGCTACGCCAAGGTGCTGGAAGGCCGCATCAATGGCCAGGGCGAGGTCGTCCGGCCGGTATTGTTCATCGATGCCGAGGGCGTGCACAGCGACACCACCCTGCCGTCCGGCCAGACCGATCAGAATCTGTTTGCCTTCGCCCTGCCGCTGAAGGTGGCCGCCGGAACGGTGGCGCAGGTCCAAGTGCGTCTGCTGTATCGCCGCGCCTGGCGCGCCCTGGCGGTGACCAAGGGCTGGACCCAGACACCGGGCGGCATGCCGGTGGAAATCCAGGTGCAGCAATACCAGCAATCAATCCCCCTGATGCCGGTGCCGGAGGGGCTGTTCGCCGATGGCTTTGAAAGCCATTGAAGCCATCGCGCCTCATCGGACCACGGGGTTTGACCCGGTCACCGCCCGCGACTAGTGTCGGCGCCGGCCGCATCCCGCTCCCGATGGTCTTGTTGGCAAGCCCGTCGCACGGGTACCGGCAGCGCCACCAGGGTCCGCTCCATTTCCCGCAATCGTCAGAAGCCAGCCCATGAACACATTTCTCCATACCGGCGCCGCGCGCTGGCTCGTCCTGGTGATGATCGGCCTCAGCGCCGCCGGTACGCTCGCCGCCGGTCTGTCCTGGTCGGCGGGCACCGGCACCGTGCATCTGGGCGCGGCCACCGACTTCACCCCGCATGGCACCCAGCCCGGCCTGGCCCACGGCATCGGCAACAGCGATGCCTGTGCGGGCTGCCACAGCGCCTGGGACACGGCCTCGCCCGGCCACGGCTTCATGCCCTACAACACCTGGGCCGGCTCGATGATGGCTCATGCCGCTCGTGACCCGCTGTTCTGGGCTGCCGTGGATGTCGCCAATGCCGATATTCCCGGGGTTGGCGACTACTGCCTGCGCTGCCACACGCCGACCGGCTGGCTGGAAGGACGGGTGCGCAAGACCACCATCGGCACGATCATCGACGGCGCCAACGGCTGCCACCTGATCGGGCAACACGATGAGCCCGAGTACATGAGCGGCGACTATGCCGGCCTGACCTGCAACTTCTGCCATCGCCTGACCGAAACCGGCCCGGCCGGCGAGATCGCGCCGCCGGGCAGCGGCAATTTCTGGATCGACGACGCCAACGAATGCACCAACTCCCAGGGCACAAGCTTCGGCGAGCCGTGCAAGCACGGTCCCTACGACTACGCGCATGATGATCCCCGGGTGCCGCACCACGGCTGGGTGTATTCATCGTTCCTGGACCGGGGCGCGGTCTGCGGCGTGTGCCACGACGTGACCACGCCGATCACCGATGCCGGCCCGGCGCGCACGCTGATCCTGCCCGACGGCAGCGATTCGCTGATCCCGATGCCGATCGAGCGCACCTTCATGGAATGGCGGCACAGCGATTTCGCCGACGTCATTTTCCGTGATCGCCTTGGCGACGACCTGCAGGTCGCGCCCTATCTGGCCCGCGGCGCCACCTGCCAGGACTGCCACATGGCCAATTCGGAAGATCCGACCGCACAGGCCTGCACCCTGACCGAACCGGGTTCGCGCGCCGGTGAGTTGCCGGTGCATGAGTTCGTCGGCGCCAATACCTGGGTGCCGGCGATCATCCGCGGCGAATATGCCGCCGGCCTGGATGACGGTTTCAGCACCATGTTCACCGACGCCCTGGGCCAGACCATCGACCGCGCCCGGCACATGCTTACCCAGCGCAGTGCGCTGATCGAGACCTCGGTGTCGGCCGCCGTGGCCGGGCAACTGGATGTGGCCGTGAAGGTGACCAACCTGGCCGGCCACAAGCTGCCCACCGGTTACGCCGAAGGCCGGCGCATGTGGCTGCACGTGGTTGCCCGCGACAGTGCCAACACGGTCATCTGGGAGAACGGTGCCTGGAATCCGGCCACCGGCGAGCTCAGCCAGGATGCCCAGACCAAAATCTATGAAACCCTGCAGGGCATCTGGAATCCGGTCACGTCGACGTGCGAGATCGATGACGACCAGGGCCGCAAGCGGTTCCATTTCGTGCTCAACAACTGCATCGCCAAGGACAACCGCATCCCGCCGCTGGGCTTTCGTGGTGGCCAGGACCTGGAGATCCGGCCCACCGACCATGTCTACGGCAACGTCGGCGGCGATCCGGCCCGGCTGGTCAATTACGACATCAGCCAGTACGTGATTCCGGTCCCCACCGGCAGCAGCGGCGCGATCACGGTGACGGCGACGCTGAAGTTCCAGATCGCCAGTGACGACTACATCCATTTCCTCAAGCGGCAAGCCGATGAGCGCGGCTTCCAGGATGAAAACCAGATGTGCAGCGACCAGCCCGGGCGGCCGTTCCAGATCGGGCCGCAGGATCGCAGCCGCGGCCAGTTCATCTACGAGCTGTGGAACGATCCGGCCTACGGCCGCTCGCCGCCCGAGGATATGGTCAGCGACAGCCAGACGGTGATCGTGGCGCCCTGACCGGGCATTGCCGCCACCGGCGGACGGTGAGCCAGGCCGTGGCTGTCACGGCCCGGCCTGCGGGCGCCTTGGTCGGGGCCGTTCACAGGAACTCATCGCGGATATCCACGCTGGAGCGCTTGCCGATGTCGCCGCGATGGGCCGCCAGCCAGGCCAGCGTGGTGTCGCGACCCAGGTCGCGCAGGCGCAACAACTGTTGCCGGTCCGGCGCCAGTTTGCCGCTGCCGTCCAGGGCCGCCATCGCCACGTCGTCGCGGATCGAGTGGATCAGGACGTGGCGCAGCCGGCCCCGGTATTCGTCCTTCAGCCAGCCTTCCTCGACCATGCGCGCGGCGAATTCGATCGCCCGCATCTCGCGCATCAGCGATGAATTGAAGCTGATCTCGTTGACCCGGGTGGCGATGGCGCCGGGGTTGCGCGGCACCTCTTCGCGCCGGATCGGGTTGACGTGCACGACTACGATGTCGCGCGTATCGGTGTTGTAGTAGAGCGGATACAGCGCCGGGTTGCCCATGTAGCCGCCATCCCAGTAGGCCTCGCCATCGATCTCCACGGCCCGGAACAGCTGCGGCAGGCAGGCCGAGGCGAGCAGGGTATCCAGGCTGATTTCGGCGTTGTCGAAGATGCGGATCTTGCCGCTGCGCACATTGGTGGCGCAGATGTACAGCTTCAGGCAGTGCGGTTGGCGCAGGGCTTCGAAATCCACCTGCCGGGTCAGCAGGTCGCGCAGCGGATTGATGTTGAACGGGTTGAACTGGTAGGGCGAGACGAAGCTGGACCAGGCTTCCAGCCACTGGTTGCCGGTGAACAGGTCCCGGCCGGGCCAGTCGAACAGGCCGCCGTTGCCTTGTTTGCCACCACCCCAGAACACGCCCTGGCTGGCGATGCCGTTCCAGAAATCAGCCAGCGCCTGGCGCGCGCCATCGCGGCCATCGCGCAGCCAGCCCGACGCCATCACCACCGCGTTCATGGCGCCGGCGCTGGTGCCGCTGAGGCCATCGAAACCGATCCGTCCGTCCTCAAGCAAGGCATCCAGCGCGCCCCAGGTGAAGGCGCCATGAGCGCCGCCGCCCTGCAGGGCGAGATTGAGGGTGGCCTGGGTCATTGCGGGTTCCTTGTTGGAATGTGGGGACATGCCGGCGATGGTATCGCGGCCCGGCCTTCGGCCTGCGTCTTGCCCGGTCGCGCCGGTCACGGTGCTGGTCTTAGCCGCGGTGCGCCGGCGGCTGCTCACCGCGCCGCGCGAAAAACATCCGGGCTATGCTTGCACCGGTCTTTCTTTCCAGCACAGGGTCACTGCCAATGCCGGCATCCTGCCAGTCCATTCCACTGCCGTTCGCTTCCTTGATCGATCACCCGGAGTTGCTGCGATGAGCGCTGCCATCAGCAGCAAGTTGCCGGCGGTCGGCACCACCATCTTCAGCGTCATGTCGCAGTTGGCGGCCGAGCATGAGGCCATCAACCTGGGCCAGGGCTTTCCCGATTTCGACGGGCCGCCGGAGCTGTTCGACGCCCTGGAGCGGCACATGCGCGCCGGCCGCAACCAGTACGCGCCGATGCCCGGCGTACCGGAGTTGCGCGAGCAGATCGCCCTGAAGACGCAGCGCCTGTACGGCCGCACGGTCAACGCCGATACCGAGGTCACCGTCACCAGTGGCGCCACCGAGGCGCTGTACGCCGTGTTCGCCGCCGTATTGCATCCCGGCGACGAGGTGATCCTGCTCGATCCCTGTTACGACTCGTATGCACCGGCGATCCAGCTCAATGGCGGCGTGCCGGTGCGGGTGCCACTGACGCCGCCGCATTTCGATGTCGACTGGCCGGCAGTGCAGGCGGCGGTGACGCCGCGCACGCGCCTGATCCTGGTCAACACGCCGCACAATCCCACCGGCGCCGTGTTCCGCCGTGCCGACCTGGACGCGCTGGCCGGCATCGTCCGCGATACCGGCATCCTGGTGCTGTCCGACGAGGTCTACGAGCACATCGTCTTCGACGGCCTGCCGCACCACAGCGTGCTCACTCACGATGAGCTGGCACCGCGCAGCTTCGTGGTCGGCTCGTTCGGCAAGACCTGGCATTGCACCGGCTGGAAGATCGGCTACTGCGTGGCGCCGGCGCCACTGTCGGCCGAATTCCGCAAGGTGCACCAGTACCTGACCTTCTGCACCTTCGCGCCGGCGCAGTACGCGCTGGCCGAGGTGATGGCGACCCTGCCGGACCACTGCGACCAGTTGCCGGCCTTTTACCAGGCCAAGCGCGACCTGTTCCGGGAACAGATGGCCGGGTCGCGCTTCCATTTGCCGCATGTGCCGGGCGGCTATTTCCAGCTGGTCGATTATTCGCGCATCAGCAATCTGCCGGACCTGGATTTCTGCCAGTGGCTGGTGGCCGAGCACAAGGTGGCGGCGATTCCGCTATCACCGTTCTGCGCGCGCGATCCGGGCACTTTTCTGGTGCGGCTGTGCTTTGCCAAGAACGATGACACCCTGGCCGCCGCCGCCGAACGTTTGAGGGCTGTTTGAACATGGATCCGTTGCGAGTTTCCCTGGTCCAGGGCGCGACCCGCTGGCACGATGCCGCCGGCAACCGCGAATACTATGGCGAGTTGATCCGGCCGCTGGCCGGCGCCACCGACCTGGTGGTATTGCCCGAAACCTTCACCTCCGGTTTCTCCAACGACGTCGACGCCGTTGCCGAGGACATGGCCGGGCCGTCGATGCAGTGGCTGGCCGACCAGGCGCGCAATCTGGCCGCGGTGGTCACCGGCAGCATCGTCATCGCCGAGGATGGGCGCATCCTCAACCGCATGGTCTGGATGCGTCCGGACGGCAGTTACGAAAGCTACGACAAGCGCCATCTGTTCCGCATGTCCAGTGAACACGAGCGTTATCACCCCGGTACCGCGCGCCTGGTGGTGACGTTGAACGGTTGGCGGGTGCTGCCAATGATTTGCTATGACCTGCGCTTTCCGGTGTGGGTGCGCAACCGTTTCGATCCCGAATCCGAGACCGCCGAGTACGACCTGTCGCTGTTCATCGCCAACTGGCCGGCGTCACGGCGCGGACCCTGGTGCACGCTGCTGCGGGCGCGGGCGATCGAGAACCTGTCCTATGTCGTGGGCGTGAACCGGGTCGGCCAGGACGGCAATGGCCTGGACTACGCCGGCGACAGCGCCGCGATCGATCCGGTCGGGGAACCGCTGATCGAACTGTCGGCGGTGGAGCGGGTGGCGACCGTGACCCTGGATCCGCAACGCCTGGGTGATCACCGGCGGCGCTTTCCGGCGCACCTGGATGCCGACGCCTTCCACCTGATGGATTGACCGGTTGGATTGACCGGCGGCCCAGGGTCGACGCCGGCGCTCAGGTTTCCCGGTGCCGGCGCGCCGTCGTCAGTCCCGGTCCGGCCCGTCGTCAAATTCCGGAGCCGGCACTGTCGGCGGTACCGCGCGCCAATGCGCGCTGTCCGGCAGCACCGGCAGGCGCGCCTGGACCAGGGTCGCTGCCTGCTGCCAGTCCGTGTCCTGCGCGCTGGCCAGGCCCCGGGCCAACTCTTCGACCACGGCGATCTGCAGCCGGTCATGGGCTTCCACCTGGGCGTAGGGCATGGCGCTGAAGGTGACCAGCGCGTAGCGCGGCATGAACCGGTCCGGATGGCGGGTCTGCAGTTCGGCTTCGATGTCGCGCTTGAGCTTGTAATCGGGATCGTCGACCCGGTCGCGCATCTCGATGTAATTGGTCAGCGCCATGCGCGCGATGGCATCGGCATTGGGTTTGCGTTCGGCGGCGAAGCCGGCGAACAGGGCCTGCGGGTCGGCCAGGCCGTTGCGGTCGATGCACTGCGCCAGTTCCAGGGCATCCTCGAAACCGCAGTTCATACCCTGGCCGTGGAACGGCACCAGGGCGTGTGCGGCATCGCCGATCAGCAGCGCGCGCCGGTCCAGTTGCCAGCGCTCCAGCCACAGGGTGCCGAGCATGCCGGTCGGGTGGCGGAAGAAATCGCCGGTCAGATCGTCGACCAGATCGGCCACCTGCGGGAAGTGCTCGGCAAAGAAGGCGGTCACGGCCGTGGCCGTGTCCAGGCCGGCAAAGCCGGGATCACCGTCCTCGGACAGGAACAGGGTGCCGGTGAAGCTGCCATCGATATTGGCCAGGGCGATGACCATGAAATCATCGCGCGGCCAGATGTGCAGGGCATGGGGCGCCAGCTTGAAGCCATTGCCCGGCGCCGGGCTGATCGACACTTCCTTGTAAGCATGGCTGAGCGGCTCGAAGCGCTCGCCCAGGTCGGTCCGGCGGGCCATGGCGGCCCGCACCGCCGAGCCGGCGCCATCGCTGCCGATGATCAGGCCGGCTGCTTGGCGATGGTCATTGCCGTCCTCGTCGGTCAGCCGCAATTCCGTCGCCTGCCAGTCGACATCGACCAGACGCCGGTCGAAGTGCAGCCGGGCACCCGCAGCTTCAGCAGCATTGAGCAGGGCGACATTGAGCCGGCCCCGATGCACCGACCAGATGACCTCGGTGTCGTCGCGGCCGTAGCGTTGCAGGCTGCTGCTGCCATCGCGCTCGTGCACCATGCGCCCGCGCATCAACACCGTTTGCGCCATCACCACCTCGCGCAGGCCGGCATCATCCAGGGCGCGCAGGCCGCGGGCGGCCATGGCCAGGTTGATCGAGCGCCCGCCCTCGTAGCCGAGCCGGCGTGGATCACCGCGGCGCTCGAACACTTCGACCTGGTGGCCGCGCTGGGCCAGCAGGACGGCCAGCAGGCTGCCGACCAGGCCGGCGCCGATGAGGGTGAAGCGCTGCTTGCCGGTGGCTGTCATGCGTGCTGCTCCGTAGTTCAATGTCATGTCAATGATCTGCCGGACCGGTGGCCGGGCTACCGGCGGCGTTGGCAGCGGGATGGTTCCACATGCCGGCGGCGATCGCCAGCATCGACCCGGCAGGAAACCGGGCCGCCGGCAGCGGTCGGGTGGTCAGCCGGCCAGTTGCGCCAATAGATGCTGCTGTGCCGAATGCAGCGGCTGGTCGCCGGGCGTCAGGCGCACATAGCTGCCATCGGCCTGCAACAGCCAGGCCTGGGTGTTGTCGGCCAGGTAGTTGTCCAGGCATTCGGCGATGACGCGATCGGCCAGGGCCGGATCCAGGATCGGGAAACAGGCTTCCACCCGCAGCAGCAGGTTGCGTTCCATCCAGTCGGCGCTGGCGCAATACAGTTCCGGCTCGCCGCCGTTGGCGAACCAGTAGGCGCGGCCGTGTTCCAGGAAACGCCCGACGATGGAGCGCACGCTGATGTTTTCGGAGACCCCCGGCAATCCGGGTCGCAAGGCGCAGGCGCCGCGCACGATCAGCTGGATCGGCACGCCGGCCTGCGAGGCGGCACACAGGGCGCGGATGACTTCCGGTTCGGTCAGCGCATTCATCCGCGCGCGGATGCCGCAGGGACGACCGGCCGCGGCGTGTTCGGCTTCGCGCTGGATCCGCGACAGCATGCCTTTGTGCAGGGTGAACGGGGATTGCAGCAGGTGGCGCAGCTTCTGCACCGAGCCCAGGCCCGACAGTTGCAGGAACACGCGGCTGACATCTTCGGCCAGTTCCGGCTGGCTGGTCATCAGGCCGATGTCGGTATAGGTCTTGGCCGTACCCGGATGGTAGTTGCCGGTGGCCAGGTGCACGTAACGGCGCAGGCGGCCGTCCTGGCGACGCACGATCAGCATCATCTTGGCGTGGGTCTTGAACCCGACCACGCCGTAGACCACCTGCACGCCGGCTTCCTGCAGGCGGTTGGCCAGGTGGATGTTGGCTTCCTCGTCGAAGCGGGCGCGCAGCTCGACCACCACGGTGACATCCTTGCCGTTGCGCGCCGCCTCGATCAGCGACTGCACGATCGGCGAATCGATGCCGGCCCGGTACAGGGTCTGCTTGATCGCCAGCACATCCGGATCGGCGGCCGCCTGGCGCAACAGTTCGATCACCGTGCTGAAGCTGTCGAACGGATGGTGCAGCAGCAGGTCGTGGCGGTCGATCTGCTCGAACAGGCCGGTCTCGGCGTCGCTGGCGTGCACCAGGCGCGGCTTGAACGGCGCGTACTTCAGGTCCGGCCGGTCGACCAGGTCGTAGATCGCGGCGACCCGGTTCAAGTTCACCGGCCCGTCGCAGCGGTACACCGACTGCTCATCGAGCTCGAAACGGCGGGCCAGCAGGGCGGCGACCTGCGGCGGGCAGATGTCGGCCACTTCCAGGCGCACGGCACTGGCGAAGCTGCGCTCGCGCAGCTCGTCCTTGAGGGCATGGGCCAGGTCCTCGACCTCTTCCTGGTCGACCAGCAGCTCGCCATTGCGGGTGACCCGGAACTGGTAGCTGCCGGTCACCTGCATACCCGGGAACAGCTCATCCATGAAGGTGCCCATCACCGCCGACAGGAACACGAAGCCGTACTCGGCACCGGCGAGCTCCTGCGGCAGCCGGATGATCCGCGGCAGCGAGCGCGGCGCCCGCACCAGGGCCATGTCGGCGTCGCGACCGAAGGCGTCCTTGCCGCTGACCAGAACGGCAAAGTTCAGGCTGCGGTTGAGAATCCGCGGAAACGGATGCGCCGGATCCAACCCCAGCGGCGACAGCACCGGCTGGATCTGTTCGCGGAAATACTGTTGCAGCCAGTCGCGCTGCTCATCGCTCCAAGCATCGCGCAGTATCACGCGGATACCCTCGGCGGCCATTGCCGGCTGCAGCACGGTGTTCCACAGCGCATATTGCTTCTGCACCAGGGCCAGGGCGTGTTCGCGGATCTGCGCCAGCGCCTGGGTTGGCGTCAGGCCGTCGGCGCCGGTCGTGGCCACGCCCACCGATTGCTGCTCCAGCACCGTGGCCGCGCGGATCTCGAAAAACTCATCCAGGTTGGTGCAGGTGATGCACAAAAAGCGCAACCGCTCCAGCAGCGGCACCGCCGGGTCGTCGGCCTGGGCCAGCACACGGGCATTGAAGGCCAGCTGCGACAGCTCGCGATTGATGTAAAGACGGGGGTCGTGCAGATCGCTGATGACGGGGATATCCATCACACGATCGTAGCCGCTTGGCCGTCGCTTGGCGGCTGGTAGCGCCCGTGCCGACGCGGACATCAGGGAACGTGTTCAGGTTCCGGGCAGGTCCGGAGCCTGGCGCCAGTGCGCGCAGCCGGTGCCTGCCCGCTCGCCGTCATCGGTCCGGGGTGTCGTCCTGGGCTTGGCCGGGGTCGGCCGGCTCGTCGGCGGCTGTCGGCTCGGGTGGCTCGGCCGGCTCCCGAATCCGGTCCGGTCCGAACACGCAGGCAAAGCGGCTGCCGGTGCCCAGGGTGCTGTCGATCTCCAGGCGCGCCTGGTGCAGCTGCAGTACATGCTTGACGATCGACAGGCCCAGGCCGGTGCCGCCGGAATGGCGCGCGCGGCTGTTGGAGACCCGGTAGAAACGCTCGGTCAAGCGTTCCAGATGCTGCGGCGGGATACCGTGGCCGGTGTCGGTCACCGACAGGGTCGCGCCGCCTTCTTCGTTGCGCTGCCAGGCGATGGTGATGCGGCCCCCGTCGGGGGTGTAGCGCACGGCGTTGGCGACCAGGTTGGAAAAAGCGCTGTGCAGTTCCCGGGCCGAGCCGTGCAGATCCAGCCCGGCGCCGTTCTCGATCACGATCGAGTGCCGGTCCTGGCCCAGGGCCGCGGCCTCACGCGCCAGGGTCGACAGGATGTTGGCCAGCGACAGCCGCTCATCCTGCAATGGCCGGCCCGATTCCAGCCGCGACAGGGTGAGCAGGTCTTCGACCAGGCGGGTCATGCGCGTGGTCTGCATCCGCATCTCGTCCAGGATCGGCGCCAGTTGCGGGCTGTCATCGGGGTCAAGCAGATCCAGATACCCATGCAACACGGTCAAAGGCGTGCGCAGTTCGTGCGAGACATTGGCGACGAAATCGCGGCGCATCTGTTCCACGCGCATCATCTGGCTGATGTCGCGCACGATCAGCAATTGCTCACCCTCGCCCCGGTAGCCGACCAGGCGAAAGCCCAGGCGGCGCTGGCTGGCGGCAGCGCCGGTGCCGGTGCCGGCGCTGATCGGCGCGCTGATGTCGGTCAGGGGCTCCGCGGCGCCGTGTTGCAGCCAGGCGACGGCCGTTGGCGACCAGCGCAGCAGGTCGGCCAGGGCGACGCCGGCATCGCGGGGCCAGTGCAGGCCCAGATAGTCCGCGGCCGGCGGGTTGAACCAGACCACATGCCCGTCTGCCGACAGGTGGACCAGCCCGTCGGGCAGGGCTTCAGCCGCTTCCCGGAACGCGCGCACCAGGATCAGCAGGCGCTGCTGGCGGCGGCGGTGGTTGTTGCCGCGCCGGCGCAGCAGGCTGTAGACCTCGTACCAGACGCCGCAGCGCTCCCGCGGCGGCGTGAGCTGCTGCGAGCGCAGCCAGGCCTGCAGGCGTTGCAGCTTGAACAGGGTATGGGCCAAGACAGCGGCCAGGGCGATCGCCAGCGCCAGTGCCGGCTGGCCGAGCAGGGCACCCAGCGCCAGCGCGGTCAGGCAGATCAGCGCCAGCCGCCAGAACAATGAACGCCACGGAGTGGTCACGTCATGGGCCTGCCAGCGTTCATGGCCATGTCCGGTACCGGTCGCGGATGCGCCGGCACCTGCCGTGGGCAGCGGCCAGGCTGGGCATCGGGCGCAGCGGGCGCTCAGCCGTCAAGCGCGGTGGAGAACCGGTAGCCGGCACCGCGCACGGTCTGCACCATGACCTCCAGGCCGTGCGGTTCCAGGGTCTTGCGCAAGCGCCGGATATGGACATCGACGGTGCGTTCCTCGACATAGACGTTGCCGCCCCAGACATGGTCGAGCAACTGGCCGCGCGAGTACACGCGCTCGGGATGGGTCAGGAAAAAATACAGCAGCCGGTATTCGGTCGGGCCGATGTGGATCGGTGTCTCGCCGGCAAACACGCGGTGCGCCGGACCGTCGATGCGCAGCCCCCCCAGTTCCACCACGCCTTCCTCGTCTTCGGGCTGGGTGCGGCGGATGACGGCCTTGATCCGGGCCACCAGCTCGCGCGTTGAGAACGGCTTGACCACGTAGTCGTCGACGCCCGATTCCAGGCCGCTGACCCGATCACCTTCCTCGCCGCGGGCGGTGAGCATGATGATCGGTACGTCGCGGGTGGCTTCCTGGCGGCGCAGGCGCCGGGCCAGTTCCAGGCCGCTCTGGCCGGGCAGCATCCAGTCCAGCAGAATCAGGTCGGGCAGCTTGTCGGCGATGGCGTGTTCGGCCTCGCGCGCGTCGGCGGCGTGGATCGCCTGCAAACCGGCCTTGGCCAGGGCGAAGGCGACCATGTCGCGGATGGCGGGTTCGTCTTCGACGATCAGGACACGCTTTTGCATCTTGCCCCTGCTGTATGGCGGTGGGTACCGGTAAGTGGCAAGTAGCGATGATGCTACAGGATTGTTACTGGCAGGTTACGGCCAGGTGGCCGCGGCTCAGCCGCTGCCGGTCTGGCCGCCGCGGCGCCGGATTTCCAGCACCAGGGGCATCAGTTCGCTGATCCGGGCTTCGACCCGGG
>CAZUZT010000004.1:37553-42294 GCA_964624575.1 uncultured Rhodanobacteraceae bacterium
CGGGTGGTTTCCAGCGGGTGGGTACGCAGGATTTCCGGCGGCGACAGGCCATAGTTGCGGCTGACGCGGGACATCCGGCTCCACAGGCTGGACACCGCGCCCGGATCGAAACCGGCATTGAACAGGGTCTGCACGCCGATCCGGTCGGCCTCGTATTCGTTGGCGCGGGTGTAGTTGATCTGCAGTTGCTGCATCAGGCCCATGCCGCTGGTGATCGCCGCCTGCACGGCATCGCCGCTGGAGGAACTGCCCGACTGGCTGGCAGCCACGATCGCCGCCAGCATGCCGAGCATCACCGGGATCGACGCCCGGCTGGCCGACTCGACGCCGCGCAGGGAATGGTTCTGGGTGATGTGGGCGATTTCGTGCGCGGTGACCGCGGCCAGCTCGTCCTCGTTCTCGACCATCAGCACCATGCCGGCGAAGGTGCCGATGAAGCCGCCGGGCGCGGCGAAGGCGTTGATCGTGCGGTCGCGGATCAGGAAGAACTTGAAGTAAGGATCCGGCCGGTTGGCATGGGCGACCAGCCGGAAACCCAAGTCTTCCATGTATTCGTCCAGCAGCGGATCGTCGAACAGCAGGCCGGCATCGCGAAACGCGCCCTGCAACTGGCGGCCATAGCGGCGCAGTTCCTGCGGCGTGGCCAGGGCTTCCGCTGACGATCCCAGGTCGGGCAGGTTGAAGCCCTGGCCGTGCACCGGCGGCGGCGCCGCCAGCCAGACCAGGACACCTATAATGAACACAGTGAGGATTCGCACAGGAATGATGATACCCGCAGGCCGATACCCGTTCCGACCCGTGGCCGCCCGTGAAGGTTCCACGGGTTGCGGAGTGTTCATGACCCGCGGCCAGGGCAACCCGGTCAGCTTGCCCGGCACCGAACCGGCCGACACCGGACAGGCCAACCCCGGACAGAATCAGCATGGACGCCACTGAGCCGCGCTGGCTGGAACTGGCCGACGGCCGCCGCCTGGCCGTGGATGATCGCGGCTACCTGCTTGATCCTGCGGACTGGAATGAAGCCCTGGCCACCGAACTGGCCCGGCGCGACGGCATCGAGCTGGGCGCGGCGCATTGGCAGGTCATCCACCTGCTGCGCAGTTACCATCAGTGCCACGGCCGCAGTCCGGCCATGCGCCTGCTGGTGAAGGAAGCGGCTCAGGCCCTGGGCACCGGCGTGGCCAACAGCCGCGTGCTTTATCGCCTGTTTCCCCAGGGCCCGGCCAAGCAGGCCGCCCGCTATGCCGGCCTGCCGCGGCCGACCAGTTGCATCTGAAACCGGCCCTAACCCCCATCGACAAGACAGGATCGCCCATGAGCGTTGTCACCATCTACAGCACCGCCATCTGCCCCTACTGCGTGGCGGCCAAGAATTTCCTCAACAACCGCGGCGTCGCCTGGGAGGAAGTGCGCATCGACCAGGACCCGGTCCGGCGCCAGGAAATGCTCGACAAGGCCAAACGCACCAGCGTGCCGCAGATCTTCATCGGCGATGTCCACGTCGGCGGCTACGACGACCTGGTCGCCCTGGCCCGCGACGGCGGCCTGGATGAATTGTTGCAAGGCAGTACGCCGGCGGATTGAACCCGGTTGCCGTTCCAGAAAACACGGAGGCCGCCCGCAGGCGGCCTCGTGATCGTCCGGCCACCGGACCGTTGACCGGTCCGGTAGCCGAGGCGACGACTCTGCCGCCAGGGGTCACCAGATGCGTACCCGCTCCTCCGGGGCGATCCACAGGGCGTCGTCCTCGTTGATATCGAACGCTTCGTACCAGGCGTCGATGTTGCGCATCGGGGCGAAGGCGCGGATCTGGCCGGGTGAGTGCGGGCGCGTTACCAGTTGCTGGCGCAGGGCGTCATCGCGCCACAGGATGCGCCACAGCTGCGACCAGCCCAGGAACACCCGTTGCTCGCCGGTGAAGCCGTCGATCACCGGGGCTTCTTCGCCATCCAGTGAACGGCGGTAGGCCTCCAGGGCGATGGTCAGGCCGCCCAGATCGGCGATGTTCTCGCCCATCGAGACGCGGCCGTTGATGCGCATGCCCGGCAGCTGCGGAAACTCGTAGCTCTCGTACTGGGCGCCCAGGCGCGCGGCCTGTACCTCGAACTTGGCCGCATCCTCGGCGCTCCACCAGTCGCGCAGGACACCGGCGCCGTCGGACTTGCGGCCCTGATCGTCGAAACCGTGGATGATCTCGTGGCCGATGACGCCACCGATGGCGCCGTAGTTCACCGCCGGGTCGGCGCCTGGATCGAAGAACGGCGGCTGCAGGATGCCGGCCGGGAACACGATCTCGTTCTTGACCGAGTTGTAGTAGGCGTTGACCGTTTGCGGGGTCATGCCCCACTCGCCCTTGTCGACCTTCTTGCCGATGCGCTGGCGGCGGTCGTCCCAGTAGAAGCGGCGGATGTTGACGGCGTTGCCGAACAGGTCGCCATTGACCACCTCCAGGGCACTGTAGTCGCGCCAGGTGTCCGGGTAGCCGATCTTCAGGCCGAAGTTGGCGAGCTTGGCATGGGCCTCAATCTTGGTCTCATCGCTCATCCAGTCCAGCGCGTCCAGGCGCGCACCCATGGCGGCCCTCACGTTTGCCACCAACTCGTCCATCTTGGCCTTGGCGGCGGGCGGGAAGTACAGCTGCACATAGTCGCGGCCAATGGCCTCGCCCATGCCGCGTTCGACGAAGTCCACGGCACGCTTCCAGCGTTCGGTCTGCTCGGGCTGGCCGGACATGAAGCGGTCGCGGAACTGGTAGTGGGCATCGGCGAAGTCGCTGGCCAGCAGCGGCGCCCAGCCATCAGTGGTGCGGAACGCCTGCCAGGCCTGCAGTGCGCCGATGTCGGCCTCGGCGAAGATCTTGGCCAGCTTCGGAATGGCGCTGTCCTGGGCCACGATCAGGCGTTCGGCATGGTCGACACCGGCGGCCTTGAAGAAGGTCGCCCATGGGAAGCCGGGCGCGCCGTCGGCCAACTCGGCCGGCGTGGTCGGGTTGTAGGTGCGGTTGCGGTCGCGGCTCTGGGCACGGGTCCAGTGCGCGTGGGCAATGGCAGTCTCCAGCGCCATGACAGCTTCGGCCGCCGCTTCCGGTGCGTCCCAGCCGGCCAGTGCCAGCATCTGCGCGACATACGCCTGGTAGCGTTCGCGCTGCGGTGCGAAGCGATCCTCGACGTACAGGTCGCGGTCGCCCAGGCCGAGCCCGGACTGGCGCATCATCAGCACGTAGTGGTCGGGATCGCGCTGGTCATCGCCCACCATCAGCGCGAACAGGGTGCCCTCCATGCGCTCGCGCTGGCCCATCAGGGCGGCCTGCGCATCGTGGTCGTCGGCGGCGCGGATCCGGGCCAGCAGCGGCTGCAGCGGCTCAGCGCCCAGCGCCTCGACCGCCTCGGCATCCATGAACGCCTGGTACAGCGCCGCCACCTTGGCATCATCGCCGCCGGTGGCCGGGTCACCCGACGTGTAGCTTTCCACCAGCGCCCGCACCCGCGCCTGGGACAGGTCGCGCAGCATCATGAACGAGCCCCAGCTCGACTTGTCGGCGGGAATCTCCGTGTTCGCCACCCAGGTGCCGCTGACATAGGAAAAGAAATCTTCGCCCGGACGCACCGAAGTATCCATGGCGGCGGTATCGATGCCCCAGTTGCCGTAGCGCGGGGCGGTGATCGCGGCCTGGGCAGCGACCGATTCGGCGGTGGCGTCGGGGGCTTGCGCGGATACGGTTCCGGCATCCGGCGAGGCGCCAGCGGAAGGCGCCGCCTGCGCGGACGACAGGGCAAGGGCCAGTGCAGTGGCCAGGTAAAGGGTGGTCTGCTTCAAGGATGGAAACTCCGGCTACGGGACAGGGTCCGCGCGGAGCGTCCGCACGGCAGCGGCCCAACATAGCCAGCGACTTTGCGCGCAGTGTGGAGGTGGGAATCATCCGGCCCTAAGCGGCCTGCGGCTTGCGATATGCCAGTGGACGGCGCCACGCTACCCAGCAGGAGGTGTGTGCGATGCGTACCAACATTGTTCTAGACGAGGAACTGGTCCGTAAGGCGATGCGCATCACCGGCGCGAGCAGCAAGCGTGAAGTCGTCCACATCGCCCTGCGTCAACTGGTGGCCCGGCACGCGCAGCAGGGCCTGCGTGACCTGGTCGGAGAGGCGTTGTTCGACCCGGACTACGATGTCCGGGCCGTGCGCGCCGGCATGGACCGTGATTCGGGTTGATAGCCAGGAGCGGCCAGCGTCTGCTGAAAAGTCCCGCCGCGATAAGAGCCCAGTCACCAGCAATCGGCCAACCGGCCAACCGGCAACCGGTCAAAGGATTGCCAGAAGATTTAGCCGGCGTGTTCGCCCGCCCGCGATCAGCCGCTCGGAAACGCCCGCTCGATGATCGCGTCGAAGGCCGCGTTGGCGGGCAGGGTGCCGAAGTGCTGGCCGTGTTCGCCGCCCAGGCGGGTGCGGATGAACAGGTCGGCGCTGGTGCCGTGGCCGGTGCGCAGCAGTTGCACCGCCTGCAGAGCCAGGGCAATGCGTCCGGTGAGCTGGCGGGCGCGGGTTTCCAGGTGGTCGGTGTCGGTCAGGGCCTGCTCCAGGCTGCGGGTTTCGTCATCGAGCAGGCGGTGTTCGCCGGCAACGCTGCGCAGTTCGGCGAACAGGGCCTGGCCGGTGGCCGGTTCGCGCTGCAGGGCGCGCAAAAGGTCCAGGCACTGGATGTTGCCGCTGCCTTCCCAGATCGAGTTCAGCGGCGCCTGGCGGTA
>CAZUZT010000005.1:0-3469 GCA_964624575.1 uncultured Rhodanobacteraceae bacterium
GGCGAGCAAAGCCGCCAAGCCAGCCGGTTACCCCCGGTAACCACCCGATGAACCTGTCCCGAATCTTCATCGAACGCCCGGTCGCCACCCTGCTGCTGGCCGCCGCCATCATCCTGTCCGGCCTGCTGGCCTACCAGTTGCTGCCGGTGTCGCCGCTGCCGGAGGTCGATTACCCCTCGATCAATGTCAGCGCCACCCTGCCCGGTGCCAGTCCCGAGTCGATGGCGGCCAATGTCGCCGCGCCGCTCGAGCGCGCCCTGGGCAGTATCGAAGGGCTGGAGGAGATCCGCTCGAACAGCTCGCAGGGACGGGCCGGCATCGACCTGCGCTTCCGTATCGGCCGCAACATCGATGACGCCGCGCGCGATGTCCAGGCGGCGATCAACCTGGCTGCGCCGCAGCTGCCGGCCGGCATGCCCGGGCTGCCGACCTACCGCAAGATCAATCCCTCGCAAGCGCCGATCCTGGCGCTGGCGCTGAGTTCGCAAACACTGACCCCGGGCCAGCTGTTCGACATCGGCTCGACCGTGCTGGCGCAGAAGCTGGCGCAGATTCCCGGTGTCGGCGCGGTCGAGGTCGGTGGCAGCTCGCTGCCGGCGGTGCGGGTGGCGCTGGACCCCAATGCCCTGAACCAGTACGGCCTGGCCCTGGACGAGGTCGCTGGTGCCATTCGCCGGGCCAATTCCCTGCGCCCGCTGGGCTCGGTCGCCACCGACGCCAAGCGCTGGCAGATCGAGGCCAACCTGCAGTTGCGTGATGCCGCCCAGTACCGTGACCTGGTGATCGCGGTGCGCGATGGCCGGCCGTTGCACCTGTCCGATGTCGCCACCGTCACCGAGGGCGTGGAGGACCGCTACGCCAGCGGCTTCCACAACGACCGCGACGCCGTGTTGCTGGTGGTCAGCCGGCAGCCCAATGCCAACATCATCCAGACCGTGGATGGCATCTACGAGCGCTTGCCGGCGCTGCAGGCGCTGCTGCCGGCCAGTGTCGACATGGTGGTGGCGATGGACCGGTCACCGGTGATCCGGGCCACGCTCAAGGAAGCGCAGTTCACCCTGTATCTGGCCATTGCCCTGGTGGTGCTGGTGGTACTGGCCTTCCTGGGCGACTGGCGTGCGGCGCTGATGCCGACCCTGGCGATCCCGGTCGCCCTGCTCGGCGCCTTGAGCGTGATCTGGCTGGCCGGCTTCTCGCTCAACAACCTGTCGCTGATGGCGCTGATCGTGGCCGCGATCCTGGTCGTGGATGACGCCATCGTGGTGCTGGAGAACATCGCCCGGCATATCGAACAGGGCACCCGGCCGATGCAGGCGGCGTTGCGTGGCGCCGGCGAAGTCGGCGTCACCCTGCTGTCGATGAACATCGCCCTGGCGGTGGTGTTCATCTCGATCCTGTTCCTGGACGATTTCATCGAGCGGCTGTTCCGCGAATTCTCGCTGACCCTGGTGGCGGCGATGGTGGTGTCGCTGGCGGTGTCGCTGAGCCTGACACCGACCCTGTGCGCGCGCCTGCTGCGCAGTCATGACCCGGCCCGGCGCAACCGCCTGCAGCGCATCGGCGATGCCACTTTCGGCCGCCTGCGCCGCGGCTATGGCCGCAGCCTGGATGCCGCCCTGCAACATGTGCCGATGCTGCTGGCCCTGTTCGTGTGCCTGATCGGCTTCAATATCTGGCTGTTCACGATGGTGCCCAAGGGTATGATGCCGACCCAGGACACCGGCCAGCTGCGCGGCTTCGCCCGCGGCGATGACGGCCTGTCGTTCCAGGTCATGCAGCCCAAGCTGGACCAGTATCGGGAGCTGCTGATGTCCGATCCGGCAATCGAGGACATCATCGGTTACATCGGCGGCGGCTCGGGCATCAACAACGCCTTCATCATGATCAAGGTCAAGCCGCTGGCCGAGCGCGGCGTCTCCAGCCAGGAAGTCATCGACCGGATCCGGGCACGGATGCCGGATATTCCGGGCGGCATGCTCGGCCTGTGGGTTGACCAGGACATCCGCATCCAGGGCGGCTCGCAGGAAGGCAACCATGATTTCCGCCTGATGTCCGACGACCTCGACGCCCTGCGCGCCTGGACACCGCGGGTGACCGACGCGCTGACCGCCCTGCCCGAACTGGTCGATGTCCGCTCACGCGGCGCCGAGGGTTCGCGCCAGGTGGTGCTGGAGATCGACCGCGATGCCGCCGCGCGCCTGGGCGTGGACATGCGTGTGATCGGCTCGGTGCTGAACAACTCCTTCAGCCAGCGCCAGGTGGCAACGCTCTACGACAGCCTGAACCAGTACCGGGTGGTGATGGAGCTGGACCCGCGCTGGACCCAGACCCCGGACACGCTGGACCAGGTGTATGCCATTGCCGGCGACGGCCGTCGGGTGCCGCTGTCGGCGTTCGCCAGCTACGAATACGGCGTCGCCCCGGACCGGGTCCAGCACCGGCAGCAGTTCGCGTCCAGCAACGTGAATTTCGCCCTGGCGCCCGGCATCACCCTGGACCGCGCCGTGCAGGCGATCGAGACCGCGATGGCCGGCATCATGCTGCCGACCGAAGTCATCGGCCAGCTCGGCGGCGAGGCCGGCAGCCTGCAGGAGATGCGCAGCAAGCAGCTGCTGCTGATCGTCGGCGCCATCATCGCCGTGTTCATCGTCCTGGGCATGCTCTACGAGAGCTACCTGCTGCCGCTGGCGATCCTGTCGACCCTGCCCTCGGCCGGCATCGGCGCGCTGATCACCCTGTTCGCGCTGGGCATGGAACTGAACCTGATTTCCCTGCTCGGGCTGTTCCTGCTGGTCGGGGTGGTGATGAAAAACACCATCCTGATGATCGATTTCGCCATCGGTGCCGAACGCGAGGGCCTGCGCCCGTCCCTGGCCATCCGCCAGGCGGCGCTGCTGCGTTTCCGGCCGATCATGATGACCAGCGCCGCCGCTGTTCTGGGCGCCACGCCGCTGATCCTGGCCAGCGGCGAGGGCTGGGAGATGCGCCAGCCGCTGGGCATCGCCATCGTCGGCGGACTGCTGGTCAGCCAGGTGCTGACCCTGTACACCACGCCGGCGATCTACCTGAGCCTGGCGCGGTTGCGGCGGCGCACAGCAGCACGCTGGCGGCAACCGCCGACAACCGGGGACACGCCTTGAGTTCAGCCGGGCAGCCCGGCCTGCGCAGATGCGCACGCCGGCCCGAAACCTGGTCAGGAATCAGGACAAGGACCGGGCCGGGCCGGGCCGTTATTTGTTCATCTCGGCGATCGCGCCCTGGCACACCGCGCCCTTGGGATCGTTGTTGCACACGGTGCGCAATGCTTCGCAGGCCGTGGTGCCCATCGACCGCGTCATCTCGATCATCGGTGCCGCCGCGGCGCCGCCCTGCTCGGTGATCTCGGCCACGCTTTGCTCGATCTGGTCGATGCAGGCTGAATAGGCGCGGTCGGCCTCGCTGGCGCAAGCGGACACGACCACAGCGACGA
>CAZUZT010000005.1:3569-9004 GCA_964624575.1 uncultured Rhodanobacteraceae bacterium
CGACACCGCCGTGGCAACGGCGCCGGGTTGGCCGGGCTGCGCTATCGTATCGGGTTCGCCCAGGTGCCCCAGCCGGCGCCGCCGGCCGGGATTTGTCCACCCGCCAACCCGGTTGGCCGTGTCACTCCGAGAACCCGCCTTGGCCCGCATCCCCACCAGTTTCATTGATGACCTGCTGACCCGCACCGATATCGTCGAGGTCATCCAGGCGCGCGTGCCGCTGAAACGGGCCGGCCGGGAATGGACCGCCTGCTGTCCGTTCCATGATGAGCGCACGCCCAGTTTCACGGTCAGCCCGGTCAAGCAGTTCTACCACTGCTTCGGCTGTGGCGCGCACGGCAGCGCAATCGGTTTCCTGATGGAATACGAGCGCCTGGAGTTCGTCGATGCGATCGAGGAACTGGCGCGCCAGATTGGCCTCACCGTGCCCTACGAAGGTGGCGCCACCCGGCACGAGGACCGCAGCGACGACTACAGCCTGCTGGACAGCGCGGCCCGGCATTTCCAGGCCCAGCTGCAAGCCAACGAACGCGCCCGCAATTACCTGGAGCAACGTGGCGTCGGGCCGGAAACCATCGAAACCTTCCGCCTGGGCTATGCGCCACCAGGCTGGGACCAGCTCAAGGAACGACTGGCCGGCAGCGACCGGCAACGGCAGCAACTGCTGCTGCGCCACGGCCTGTTGATCGAGGGCGATTCCGGACGCAACTACGACCGCTTCCGCGACCGGCTGATGTTCCCGATCCTGGACCGGCGCGGCCGCCCGATCGCTTTCGGCGGCCGTGTATTGGCCGGCGACGACGGCCCCAAGTACATGAACTCGCCGGAAACGCCGCTGTTCCACAAGGGCCGGGAGCTGTTCGGCCTGCACCAGGCGCGCCAGGCCGGCACGCGGCTGTCACGCCTGATCGTGGTCGAGGGCTATATGGATGTCATCGCCCTGCACCAGCACGGCTGCCCGCAGGCGGTGGCGACCCTGGGCACGGCGACCACGCGCGAGCAGGCCGAGCTGCTGTTCCGCAATACCGGCGATGTCTATTTCTGCTTCGATGGTGACCGCGCCGGCCGCCAGGCCGCCTGGCGCGCGGTCGAGTCGGTACTGCCCCGGATGACCGACGGCCGCCAGGCCTGGTTCGTGTTCCTGCCCGAAGGCGAGGACCCCGACAGCCTGGTGGTGCGCGAAGGATTGACCGGTTTTGAAACCCATTTGGAGGCGGCGACACCGCTGTCGACCTTCTTCTTCGAGCAGATCGGCCGCGATGTCGACATCGCCAGCATCGACGGCAAGGCCCGGCTGGCCGAACAGGCCCGACCGCTGCTGACGCAGTTGCCCGACGGCGTATTCCGCGACCTGATGCTGGAGGAGTTGACCCGGCTGACTGGCAGCACCCGCCATCCGGCGCTGCCGGCGACAGCGGCGATAGCTGCGGGATCATCGCCCGGCCCGGGCGCTCGCCCGCAACATGGCCGGCGCCAGCCCGATGTCCGCCGCAGCCTGATCCGGCACGGCATCGCGCTGTTGTTGCAGGAGCCGGCACTGGCCGCCGGCTATCCGCCGCCCTACCCGTTCAGCGGCCTGGACGAGCCCGGCGCCGCGCTGCTGGCCGAATTGATGCAAATCAGCCACCAGCGCCCCGGACTCAATACCGCCGCCCTGCTCGAGCATTTCACCGATCGCAGCGAGGGCCGGCCGTTGCGCACCCTGGCGGTCAGCACCCTGCCTGGTGACGGCCCGATCTGGGCGCAGGAATTCGACGATGTGATCGGCAGGCTGATCCAGCGCACCGAAGACCAGCAGCTGGCGGCATTGACTGCCCGCGCCGGCCAGGGCGAACTCACCGCCGAGGAGAAGACGCTGATGCGTGACTTGCACCAGCGCAAGGCGCGGCGCTGAGGCGTCGACAACGCTGCCGCTGTCGACCATGACGGCCACGGCCGCGCCGGCCCCCGGCAGCGACCCCCGGCAACCGACCATCGCCGGCTCATGGCCGCCACATGCGCGTCATCCACGCCTTTGAGCGACCGCGCCTGTGCGGCGAGTCGGCTCCGGTCTGAAGATGGGCGGGCCGGCGGCCGCAGCGCGGAAGCTGCGGCCGTGGTCACCGCCCGATGGTCAGCGGGCCGGCAGCGGGGCCGGCCAGCTTGCGGGCAGAGCCGCTGGCAGGACTCAGTCCGGTGCGTTGACCAGGGCCAGGGTGGTGTCGAGCATGCGGTTGGAGAAACCCCACTCGTTGTCGTACCAGGAGCAGACCTTGACGAAGGTGCCATCGACGACCTTGGTCAGCGTCGCATCGTAGATCGAGCTGCGCGGGTCGTGGTTGAAGTCGATCGACACCAGCGGGCCGGTATTGACGCCGAGCACACCCTTGAGCGGGCCCTCGGCGGCAGCACGCACGGTGGCGTCGATTTCTTCCACCGTGGTCGCGCGGGCGGCGGTGAAGCACAGGTCGACCACCGAGACGTTGATCGTCGGCACCCGCATCGCATAGCCGTCGAGCTTGCCATTGAGTTCGGGCAGCACCAGGCCGACCGCGGCGGCGGCGCCGGTCTTGGTCGGAATCTGCGACATGGTGGCGCTGCGCGCCCGGCGCAGGTCGCTGTGGAACACGTCGGTCAGCACCTGGTCGTTGGTGTAGGCATGGATGGTGGTCATCAGGCCATGGACGATGCCGATCTTCTCGTGCAGCACCTTGGCCAGCGGCGCCAGGCAGTTGGTGGTGCAGGAGGCGTTGGAAATGACTTCGTGCGAGGCGCGCAGCACCTCGTGGTTGACGCCGTAGACCACGGTGGCATCGACATCGCTGCCACCCGGGGCCGAGATGATCACCTTCTTCGCGCCGGCGGTCAGGTGCGCCGAAGCCTTGGCCTTGGAGGCGAACAGGCCGGTGCACTCCAGCACCACGTCGACACCCAGCTCGGCCCAGGGCAGCTTGGCCGGGTCGCGCTCGGCGCAGACCCTGATCCGATCGCCATTGACGACCAGGTCACCTTCCTGCACCGACACTTCACCCGGGAACCGGCCATGTGCGGTGTCGTAGCGGGTCAGGTGGGCATTGGTTTCGGCGTCGCCCAGATCGTTGATGGCAACGATCTGGATCTGGTCGGTGCGGCCCGACTCGTACAGCGCGCGAAGGATGTTGCGGCCGATACGGCCGTAGCCGTTGATGGCGACCTTGACGGACATGTCTGGACTCCTGGCAGGGTGGGGAAAAGTCGTCCATTTTAGCCCGGATGACCGCCCTCGTGCCCGGACCCGGCCGCAGCCGCGGTGCGGTGGCGGCAGCCGGCTTGACCTGTGCCATCCCCATGACGGCATCGGCCTGCGACAATACGCCACCCCGGCCCGGCCCGTTCATGGAGCGCTGCATGCTCACCTGCTACGTCAACAGGAAAGGCCACCTGGAACCGGTCGATCCCGGTTCGGTGGCCGATCCCCGGCAACTGGTCTGGTTCGACCTGCATTCGCCCTCACCGGAGGAAGACGCCCTGGTCGAGGAGCTGACCGGCCTGGTCGTTCCCAGCGTGGCCGAGATGCAGGAAATCGAGGTCTCCAGCCGCCTGTACGAAGAGGGTGACGCCCTGTTCATGACCGTGCCGATGGTTGCCCACGTCGAGGCCGGCACCCCGGTCAGCGCGCCAGTGTCTTTCATTCTGGGCAAGCGCCACCTGATCACCCTGCGCCATACCGATCCCAAGGCCTTTCGGCTGTTCGCCAGCCAGGCGCAGAAGGCGGCGCTGATCGATGCCCGTCCGCAGGGCATCTTCCTGGGCCTGCTGGAAACCATCGTCGACCGCTTTGCCGATGTCCTGGAGCTGATCAGTGCCGACGCCGACGGCATCTCGGCCGAGGTGTTTCGCGCCAATGGTGCCGATAGCGCCAATGGCATGGCCCGGGAACGCTCCCTGGAGCAGCTGCTCAAGGCCATCGGCCGCTGTGGCGACCTGATCTCCAAACTGCGCGAATCGGTGGCCTCCACCATCCGCATGCTGACCTGGTTCGGTCATCCGGAGAACGGCTATATCCGCGAGCAGGCAATCCGCGACCGGATCAAGGTACTGGGTCGCGACCTGACCTCGCTGGGTGACTACAGCCAGTACCAGGGCAACAAGATCCAGTTCCTGCTCGACGCCACCCTGGGCCGGATCAACATCGAACAGACCAAGATCATCAAGATTTTCTCGATCGCCGCCGCCGCGTTCCTGCCGCCGACCCTGATCGCCAGCATCTACGGCATGAACTTCGATGCCATGCCGGAACTGCACTGGCAGTTCGGCTACCCGCTGGCGATCGGGGCGATGGCACTGAGCGCGATGCTGCCGCTGTGGTATTTCCGCCGCAAAGGCTGGCTCTGACCGGCAGCGGCGCTCACAGGCCGCCCCCGGTCAATGCCCGGGGGGCGCATGTGCGCCGCCGTCACGCGGCCGGGTGCCGGCCCGTCTGTGGCGCGGCTGCGAAGATTGGCCGCTCAGGCGTCCTCGTCGACCCGGCACAGCGGCCGGTCCGAATGGGTCGAGGTCATCCGGCAGCTGTCGAAGGTCTCCATGATCGCGCCCTCTTCGTCATGGGTGACCAGCCAGCCGGTTTCCCGGGACAGGCGCTCACAGGCCGCTGCGATGAAGCGATCCGACGGCCGCACGCCTTCCACCGGCCGGGCGTCTTCCGGATTCAGCACCGCCTCGAAGCGGCAACTGGCAAGCTCGCCATCGGCACCGGGCAGGATGGCCAGGGTCACCTCCCAGCCTTCGGCGGGCATCGGCGGAGCCTGGTCGGCACCGGGGGTGGTGACCTGGGCGGCCACGGGCGTGGCGGCGAGGGCGATCAGGGCAGACAGGATCAGATGGCGCATGACACTCTCCTTGGAACCGGGACATTGATGCAGCATGCGGGCGGCAACGGCCGATGCCGGCCCGGACACTGACCCGGCGATTGTGGCAGATCGCCTGGCTCTCGGCAGGTTGCCAAACCAAGCCGATGCCGCGGTTCGGGCGCGTTGGCAAATGACGCCTGCAGCCATCACCGCCACCGTCCCCGGCCGCGGCTGGATCCTGCGTGCGGCCTTGCCGATCATGGCCGCCAATATCGCCACGCCACTGGTCGGCATCGTCGATGTCGCCCTGATCGGCCGCAGCGGCAGCACCGCCGACATTGCCGCCGTGGCCCTGGGCGCGCTGGTATTCAACATCCTGTTCTGGACCTTCGGCTTCCTGCGCATGGGCACCACGGCCCTGACCGCCCAGGCCGATGGTGCCGGCGAGGAGCTGCAGGTGCGCGCCCAACTCCTGCGCGGCACCGCCCTGGGCCTGCTGATCGGCAGCGTGTTCATACTGGCGCAGTGGCCGATCCGCGAGCTGTCCTTCGCCCTGTTCTCGACCAGCCCCGGCATGGAGGACGCCGCCAAGGCGTACTTCGACACGCGCATCTGGGGCAGCCCGGC
>CAZUZT010000005.1:9104-17171 GCA_964624575.1 uncultured Rhodanobacteraceae bacterium
GCATGGAGGACGCCGCCAAGGCGTACTTCGACACGCGCATCTGGGGCAGCCCGGCAGCGCTGGCCGGTTTTGCCATCTACGGCTGGCTGATCGGCCTGGGCCGCACCGGCGCCGCCCTGGCCCTGCAGGGGGTGCTCAACGTCGCCAACATCGGTTTGTCGCTGTGGTTCGTGCAAGGACTTGAGGCCGGCGTCGCCGGCCTGGGTGCCGCCAGCGCCCTGGCCCTGTGGCTGCACCTGGCGGCGGCGCTGGTGATCATCGTGCCGCTGCTGCGCACCCGCGGCCGGCTGTCGATGCCGGTGCGCGAGTACGGGCGGCTGCTGCTGGAACGACGCGGCTTGCAGCGGCTGATGGCGATCAACCGCGACATCTTCCTGCGCACCCTGACGCTGCTGGCCGGCTTTGCCTGGTTCAACGAGGCCAGCCTGCGCGAAGGCGCGCAGGTGCTGGCCGGCAATGCCATCCTGCTGCAGTTCATTGCCGTCAGCGCGTATTTCCTGGATGCCTTTGCGCACGTCACCGAAACCGTGACCGGACGCGCCGCCGGCCGCGGCCATTGGCCGTCACTGCGCCTGGCCTTCATCCGCGCCAGCGAACTGGCCGTCGCCTTCGCCGCCCTGCTGAGCCTGGGGCTGTGGTTGACCGGGCCGACGCTGATCGCGGCCATGACCACCGATCCGGCAACGCAGGCCACGGCGCTGCGCTTCCTGCCCTGGTGCGTACTGGTGCCCCTGGCCGGGGTTGCCGCGTTCCAGCTTGATGGCCTGATGATCGGCGCCACCCGCGGCGCGCTGATGCGCAATGCCATGCTCGCCTCGCTGGCCCTCTACCTGGTGCTGGACAGCCTGCTGCGGCCGTGGCTGGGCGGCGACGGACTATGGCTGGCCTTCCTGGCCTACTACCTGGGTCGGGCGGGCACCCTGGCCCTGGGCTGGCCGGGCCTTCGCCGCGACCTGGACCGGTGCGCCACCGGTACCTGATCGCCGGATCGGCAGGTACCGGGAGCGATGCCGGCCATGGCCCTGCGCCGTTACCTGTAAAATGGCCGCCATGCCCCTGATTACCTTGCGCGGCGTCGACTTCAGTGTCGGCGGACCGCTGCTGCTGGAAAAAGTCGACCTGGCCATCGAGCCGGGTGAACGTATCGCCCTGATCGGTCGCAACGGCACCGGCAAATCGACCCTGATGAAACTCCTGGCCGGCGAGTTGCGCCCGGACGATGGCCAGATCCATGTCCAGGGCGGGGTCCGCATCGCCCGCCTGGAACAGGAAGTGCCGGCTGCTGCCGAGGGCGCGGTGTTCGATGTCGTCGCCGGCGGGCTGGGTGAAACCGGCCTGCTGCTGGCCCGCTACCACCGGTTGCTGGCGGCCGAAACCATCGATACCGATGCCCTGGCCCGGGTCCAGGCCGGCATCGAAGACGCCCAGGGCTGGTCCCTGGACCAGCAGGTGGAAGAAACCCTGACCCGCCTGGCCCTGGATGGCCAGGCTGATTTTTCCGCCCTGTCCGGCGGCATGAAGAGGCGCGTGCTGCTGGCCCGGGCCCTGGTCGGCCGGCCCGACCTGCTGTTGCTGGACGAGCCCACCAACCACCTGGACATCGAATCGATCCAGTGGTTGGAAACCATGCTCAAGGGCTTCACCGGCGCCCTGGTTTTCGTCAGCCATGACCGGCGTTTCGTCCAGGCGCTGGCGACACGCATCCTGGAGCTTGACCGCGGCCAGCTCAGCAGCTGGCCCGGGGACTGGGACAACTATCTGCGCCGGCGGGACGAACGCCTGCATGCCCAGGCCCAGGAACAGCAGCGCTTCGACAAGATGCTGGCCCAGGAAGAGTCCTGGATCCGCCAGGGCATCAAGGCCCGGCGCACGCGCGATGAGGGCCGGGTGCGGCGCCTGAAGGCGATGCGCGTGGAGCGGGCGCAACGGCGCGAGCAGATCGGCACGGTCAATTTGGCCGCCAGCGATGCCGGCCGTTCCGGACGCCGGGTGATCCAGGCCCGCAACCTAGGCTTTGCCTGGGGCGAGCGGGTGCTGGTGCGCGATTTCGACACCACCATCCTGCGTGGCGACCGGGTCGGCCTGATCGGGTCCAATGGCAGCGGCAAGACCACCCTGCTGCGCCTGTTGCTGGGCGAATTGGCGCCGACTTCCGGCCAGGTCGAACTGGGCTCGCAGTTGCAGATCGCCTATTTCGACCAGCACCGCAGCACCCTGCGCGAGGACTGGAACGCGCTGGACAATGTCGCCCAGGGCCAGGAATTCATCGAGATCGGTGGCCGGCGCAAGCATGTGCTCGGCTACCTGCAGGATTTTTTGTTCACACCCGAGCGCGCACGCGCACCGATCACCCGGCTGTCCGGCGGCGAGCGCAACCGCCTGCTGCTGGCGCGCCTGTTCGCCCAGCCGTCCAACCTGCTGGTGATGGACGAGCCGACCAACGACCTGGATGTGGAAACCCTGGAGTTGCTGGAAGACCTGCTGGCCGATTATCCCGGCACCTTGCTGCTGGTCAGCCATGACCGCGAGTTCCTGGACAACGTGGTCACCTCCAGCCTGGTGATGGCCGGCGATGGCCGGGTCGAGGAGTATGTCGGCGGCTACAGCGACTGGTTGCGCCAGCGTCCGGCCAGCACCGGCGCACCGGCCGGCGGCACGACCATGCCGGGCGGCCAGGTGCCTGCCGCTGCCAGCGCATCAGGCGTATCCGGCGCATCCGGCAATGACGGCAAGACAGCCGTCGCCGCAGCGGCACGGCCGGCAACCCCGGCATCTCGCCGTCGCGGCTACCGCGAAGCACAGGAACTGGCGGCCCTGCCCGAACGCATCCAGGCGCTGGAAAGCGAGCTGGAGGAACTCACCGGACAGCTGTCGCAACCGGATTTCTACCAGCGCGACAGCGACGCCATCGTTGCCCACAATGCCCGCATCAGTGATTTGCAGGCGCAGATCGATGCCGCCTACGCACGCTGGTCCGAACTTGAGTAACGGCGGCCTGCCGTGCCCCGGCGCGCATCGGCCGCTGCCCTTGCCACGGGCCGTGATCACATACCCGATCGCCCAGTCCAAGCGCCATGTGGGCGCTATGCTGTTGAAATCCGTGCCCTTGTCACGACCAGACCATTCAGATAACCATGCCATCCCAGACATCCTCCCCGCTTGAATTTTTACACCAGCGCCGTTCGGTTCCCGCCAGGCTGCTGGCCGCGCCGGGACCGGATGCGGCGCAACTGGACACGTTGTTGGCGACCGCGGTCCGCGTTCCCGACCATGGCCGGCTGACGCCATGGCGCTTCATCCGCATCGCTGGTGCCGCCCGCACGGCGCTGGGCGAGCGCCTGGCCGCGGCCCTGCAACGCGAAGACCCCGATGCCCTGCCGGCGGTGCTGGACAAGGAACGCGGCCGCTTCAGCCAGGCGCCGCTGGTGATCGCCGTCATCGCCACGGTTCAGGCCGGCCACCGCATCCCCGAGGTCGAGCAGCGCAGTTCGGCTGCCGCCGTATGTTTCCAGATGCTTCTGGCCGCCTGCGCGATGGGATTTGACGGCCAGTGGCTGACCGGTCCGGCGGCCTATCACGCCGATATCCACGCCGCCCTGGGCCTGGCCGGCAACGAAGAGATCACCGGCTTCATCCACCTGGGCACGGCCAGCCAGCCGGTTCCCGAACGGGTGCGGCCCGAGGTCGGCCCGCTGCTGTCGGACTGGCAACCATGAGCCTTCCCGCCGGTGCCCCGACGCCGGCCACGGCTGCCAACCCGGCCAACCCGGCAGTCCTGATCGATGGCAGCCTGTACGTGTTCCGCGCCTGGCATTCGGTGGATGGCGCGCTCGCCTGCCGCGATGGCTGGCCAACCAATGCCGTCTACGGCTTCGTGCGCTTTTTGTTCCAGTTCCTGCGCAGCCAGCGGCCGCAGCATGTCGCCGTCGCCTTTGACGAAGCCCTGACCACCTCGTTCCGCAACCGCCTGTATCCGGCCTACAAGGCCAACCGCGACCCGGCGCCGGACGAGCTCGTCCGGCAGTTCGACCACTGCAAGCGCTTCGTCCGCGCCCTGGGCATTGCCTGCATGGCCGATGCCCGTTACGAGGCCGACGACCTGATCGCCAGCGCCCATGGCGTATTGCGTGCCGATGGCCACGCCGTGACCATCGTCTCGGCCGACAAGGATCTGTCGCAGTTGTTGGCCGACGGCGACGAGCAATGGGACTACGGCCGTGACCTGCGCTGGAATGCCCGCGGCTGTGTCGACCGCCACGGCGTCCGGCCCGAGCACATCGCCGACATGCTGGCCCTGGTTGGCGACAGCGTCGACAACATCCCCGGCGTGCCCGGCATCGGCCGCAAGACCGCCGCCATCCTGCTGCACCACTTCGGCGGCCTGGAAGCGGTGCTGGACAACATCCCCGCCATCGCCGGCATGCGCCTGCGCGGTGCCCCGCGCATCGCGCAGGCGCTGGCGGCGCGCGTCGACCAGGTCCGCCTGGCCCGGCAACTGACCGGGCTGGAACTGGATGCGCCGGTGCCCAATCCGGCCGACAGCTACCGGCCGGTGACGGTGGCACCCGATGCCGTGCTGGAACTGGTCGACGAACTGCGTTTTGGCCCGATGACCCGGCGTGCCTGCCTGGACTGGTGCGAAAACGGCTTTGCCGGGACGGTCCAGGCATGAGCCGGCTGGCACCGGTACGCATCGACCTGTGGTCCGACCTGGTCTGTCCCTGGTGCTGGATCGGCAAGCACCGCCTGGCGCGGGCGCTGGCCCGGCCCGAAGCACCCCCGGCGGATATCCACTGGCGCCCGTTCGTGCTGGAACCGGAGGCGGGCACCGAACCGGTGCCGCTGCGCCAGGCCTATGCCAACAAGTTCGGCGGCGCCGAGCGTGCCGGGCAGATGCTGGCCCGCACCCAGGCGACAGCCCGGGCCGAAGGCTTGCCGATGGATTTTGACCGCGGCCAGGTGCGGGTATCGACCCTGGACGCACACCGGGTACTGGGCCTGGCGTCGGCGCAGGGCGTTGCCGATGCGGTCAGCGAAGCGCTGTTCCGCGCCCACTTCGAACACGGCCGCAACCTGGCCGAGCCCGACACCCTGATCGATGCCGCTGCCGCCGGTGGTATCGCAGCCGGAGCGGTGCGCGAGCTGCTGGCCGGCGACGAGGGCATCGCACAGGTCCAAGCCTCGGTGCAACAGGCGCAACGGCTGGACATCCGCAGCGTGCCCAACTTTGTTCTTGATCGCCGGCTGATGATCTCCGGCGCACAGCCGCCGGAAGTGTTCGAACAGGCCTTCGCCGAACTGGCGGCAGGCCGTGATGCCAAGCTCGGGGAAGACGCCGGCAACGGCCGCGGTGATGGTGGCGGCGGCCGCTGAGCGTCTTCCCCGCACGCCATTCAATCCGATACAGCCACCTGGGCTGCGGGTGGCTGCCATCCGGCGCCGCCATCGGCCGATGCACCCTGCGGGCACTCGGCCAGTAAACGGGCCGGATTACCGGCCCGTTTACTGGCCGGTTTACTGACCGATCTACTGGCCGGGCATCCGCGGCGGCTCCCAGTCCCAGTTGAAGCGCACATCGGTGGCGTAGACCCGCACCGGCGGCAGCGCGCGCGAGCTCCGGCGCAGACCGTAACCGTCGTAGTAGCCGCGCTGGGTGTTGGCAATGTAGTGCAGCCGGCTGCCGACCAGAGTGCCGACGGTAGGCGTGTCGAATTCCGGTTGCGCTGCTTCCAGTGGCACCGCCAAGGCGACCGCGCGGCCATCCTCGCTCAGCTTCAGGCGCATCACCCGCTGCGGCTGGATGCCGCTCTGGATCGCCACCAGCTGGCCTTCGTACTGGTACAGGCCCTCGATACCGTAGAGATTGAGGTTGGCCGGTGCCGCCAGGTCAAAAGCGGTGTTGTTGCGCAGATCCAGGCCGAACAGGCCACGCTGGAAGTCGGCGAAGTACAGCACCGTGCCATCCGGCGAGAAGGCCAGGCCACGCAGATGGTTGAGTTGCGGCTCGGCCATCAGCGGCGCCAGGGCATCGCCTTCCAGCTTGAACAGCTGGCCGCGCAAGCCCTCGGCCACGACCACCATGCCCCTGGGCGACACCGCCACGGCATTGAGCAGGTGCGGCATGCCATCGTCGGGCACCGGCCAGGACTGCAGCAGCCGGCCATCGGCCAGGGCGATCTTGAGCAGTGCCGAACGGCCGCCCAGGCCGACCTCGAATTCCTTGAAGTGCGGCACCGCGGCCGAGGTTGCCCACAGGTGCTTGCCATCCGGATCCAGCGCCAGGTGCATGATCGACCACCAGTGCTCGCCCTGCGGTTTGGCCAGCACGGCCAGCGTGCCATCCGCGCCGCGACGGTAGATGTGGCCGTCACGGGCGCTGCCGAACAGGAATACATCGCCGGCCGGATCATGGACGATGCTTTCCAGCAACAGGTCGTCCGGGGCCAGCTCGAAGGCCAGGCCACCCTCGCCGAACGCTTGCCGGGCTTCGGTGTTCAGACGCACCAGATGCTCCCAGACCTGGGTGCCATGCAGGTTGGCCAGGCGGGAGTCGGCTTCCAGATCATGGCCCAGGCCGCTGCCCTGCAAGGCCAGCAGGGTGTCGTAACCGCCGGACTTGTCATTGAGCTGGGCGTAGGCCACGGCCAGCCGGTAGCGGTAGCGCGGGTTCTGCGGGCGGATCTGCACCAGGCGGCGCAGGGCCGCGGCCGCGGTTTCCCAGTCACCGTCGGTCTCGCTGCTGGCGGCCTTCTGGGCCAGCTGGCCTTCATCATGGATCTGCGCCATGGCCTGATCGGCCTCGCTGACCTGGCGGGCGCCGCCACTGAGATGGGCCTGTTGTGCCACGGCGGCCTGACCGCCAAGGCAGAGGAGTGCCGCGACCACAATCGCGCGAATCGATGTCTTCATCGTTTTGGATATCCAGATCAGCATGAAAGATGTCAGCCGCGCACCCGTTGGCCGGCGGCCCGTTGAGCGACGGCATGAACAATCAGGACCGTGCGTGAGCCTGCTTGGTTCCCGCCGCCCGCTGCCGCGATGCCGGCGGGCATGACCTTGAGAGGTCCTGGAACTGCCTGGCCGGCTGTCGCCGGGCGCACTGGCCACGTGGATTCAAGGACGCCGCCGCTGCCGGGCGCCGCCGCGGCCGGGCGCCGGTTATATTGGCGGTCACGATCAACCGACGAAGGATACTGGAATGTCCACCGACACGGCCAACGAAGACCTGCCGCCATTGCTGCCCACCCTCAACCTGCACCAAGGCCGTTTCCTGGCACTGCGGCAGCGCGGCCGCTGGGAATTCGTCGAACGGGTCAATGCCTATGGCGCCGCCGTGGTGATCGCGGTTACCGCCGACGACGAGTTGGTGCTGGTCGAGCAATACCGGGAGCCGTTGCAAGCCAATTGCATCGAGAACCCGGCTGGACTGGCCGGCGACCAGCCCGGCGAAGAAGACATCCTCAGCGCCGCGCGCCGTGAATTGCTGGAGGAAACCGGTTTCCAGGCGGACCATGTCGAGCTGATCATGGCCGGACCCAGCGCCCCGGGCATGGCCAGCGAGCTGCTCAGCTTTGTCCGCGCTACCGGCCTGCACCGGGTCCACGGAGGCGGCGGCGATGGCGGCGAGAACATCACCGTGCATGTGATTCCAATGGCCCAGGTGGCTCCGTTCCTGGCCCGGCAACTGCACTGCGGCGTGCATGTCGACCCACGGGTCTATGCCGCTTTGTATTTCGCCCGCTTCCAGATTGACGGCCGGGCGCTGGCCGCCGATCAGCCGCCCTTTTCCTGAGTTGTCAGATGCGATTTGGTTAGCGCTATCCTTCGACTGAGCCGCCAATACTGCCTTCTGCGTTTGTGAAGGAGTGTCGAGGAGGACGCTTTGACGCGCAGCGGCGCAGGCTTTTGCGCCGTGTGCCTTGCGCCCGGCGCATCCCCCTCAATCCCACTTCGCGAGCGAAGCGGGAAGTTTTATCGGCCACCGGCGGCGGCAAGCCAATGCCGAACAGGCTTGTGCGGCAACGCCGCGTGGCCGGGTTTCCATCAAGGCACGATCAGCCACCACAT
>CAZUZT010000005.1:17271-28153 GCA_964624575.1 uncultured Rhodanobacteraceae bacterium
TGTGCGGCAACGCCGCGTGGCCGGGTTTCCATCAAGGCACGATCAGCCACCACATCACCGATTGCCACAGCAAGACCAGCGCCATCGCCAGCAGCGCCAGCCAGGTCAATGCCATGCCGGCGCCACGGCCGAAGCTGGTGCCGCCAGTGCGCGACAGGCCCACGGCATGCAGCAACCGGCCCAGCAACAGGGTGATGCCGGCCAGGTGCAGCCACAGTGGCGCGATCGCCAGCAGTTCCAGCAGCAGCAACAGCAACAGGCCCGGCACCAGGTTCTCCAGTGCATTGGCATGGGCGCGGACCCGACGACCCAGTTCGGCATCGCCGCCGTTGCCCAGGCCGATCCGGGCCTGGCGGCGCCGCAGCATCACCCGCAACGCCAGCGTGATCAGCAGCAGCGTGGCCAGGGCGGCATAAAAAGCAGTGATCCGGGGCATGATCGCGGGCTCCGGGCTCAGGAAGCGGGCAGGATTTCGACGCTGACGGCGTCGATCCGGTATTCGACCTGTTCGCCGCTGATTCCGGCCGGATCCTGGCCGGCATCCTCGGCCAGATGCCGGGCGAAGTCTTCACTCAAGGTGCGCTGGCTCAGACGGCCGTGAACCACGGCCGTGCCGGTGGTGTCCTTGGGCAGGAAAAAGCGATGGCCGCTGGCGACCCGGACATGATGCTCGCCATCGGCCAGCACCAGCCAGCAGCCGCGGTTCTGGCAGACCGACGTGATCCGCCCTGCGAATTTGCCCGGCCGTGCCTGCCACTGGTCGACCTGGTCGATGGCGGCACCGACGGCCAGCGGTTTGCCCAGCGGCATCGGTTCGCCATAAACGGCACTGCCCGAGGCGGTCAGCACCGGTGTGCTGACTTCGCTGGCAAACAACATTGGCACCAAAAACAGGCCCAACAGCACGGCAACGAAAGGTTTCATCGGTATGGTTCCTTGAGGCTTTTTGGGTGGATGAAATGGTGTCTGCGTGCGGCCGCGGGCGGGTGCTCAAACCGTTCCCGGCAATGGACAGCCGGCAAGCTCGGGCTGTTCCTGCGTACTGCCGTAGCGGCCGCGCTCATCGCGCGTTACCCGGGCCATGGCGATGGCCGGATCATGGGTGAAGAACAGGCGCACATCACGCGCCAGCATGCCCTCCAGAAACGCCTTTTTCTCGTCGATCAGGCGCTCGGGATAGCGGTCGTAACCCATGGTCACCGGCAGGTGCAGCCAGGCCAGGCCAGGGATCAGGTCGGCGCAGAAGACAACGCCTCCGCGCGCTTTCAGATCGCCGCCGCCGGCCACGACCTCGGCCAGCAGCAGGCCGGGCGTGTGGCCATCGCTGTGATGGAAGCGCACGGCGTTGCCCAGGGTGGCGCTGCGGTCGCCTTCGACCAGTTCCAGCCGGCCGCTGTCCTGGAGCATGGCCATCAGCCCGGGAATGAACGAAGCGCGGTCGCGCGGATGCGGGTCCAGTGCCCGCTGCCAGTGTTCGGCGCCGACCAGGAACCGTGCCTTGGGAAACAGCAATTGCAGCCGCTCACCTTCGCGCCAGGAGGACAACAGGCCGCCGGCGTGGTCGAAGTGCAGGTGCGACAGGACCACGACGTCGATGTCCTCATCGCCCAGCCCGGCCGCCGCCAGCGAGTCAAGCAGTCGATGACCGTCCTGGCTGATGCCGAAACGCTGCTTGAGCCTGGGCTCGAAGAAATCGCCGACACCGGTGTCGAACAGCACATGGCGCCCGTCCAGGTCGCTCACCAGCAGGGCCCGACAGGCCAGATCCACCCGGTGCTGGTCATCGGGCGGCAGCCACTGCTGCCACAGCGCGCGCGGCACGTTGCCGAACATGGCACCGCCATCCAGGCGCTGCCGGTTGCCTTCAATCGACCACAGTTTCATCGCCACATTGTACGCCCGAGTGCGCGTACAGGCGCGGACGCACATGGGCCCAGCCTGGCGCCGGTGATGAAGGCGTCACGCCCATGCCGGCCTGCAATTCGCTGCCGGCGAACAGCGGCCGGCATGCACAATGCCCGCCGGCAAAGTTATCGCCGGCCAATGAATACAGGCACTTGCCGCCGCAACGGAGCTGGCATGGACCTTGCAACACTCAGGCTGCGCCGTACCTGGCGCGATGTGCAACCGTTTAAGGAGATCCCATGAACAAGCTCACCCTGACCATCGCTTCGGTAATCGCTTCGATCGGCCTGGCCGGCTCGGCCTTCGCCGCCGGCGACAAGAACGTGACCTTCGAGCAGCTGGACACCAATTCCGACGGCTTCATCGATCGGTCCGATGTGCCGGCCGACCACGAACTGGCCCGCCTGTTCGACAACTACGACATGGATGGCGACAATCGCCTGAGCATGGTCGAATTCCGCAATTACACCGGCGAATCGGAAATCGAAGAAGCCGACGAGTGATGCCGCCGCTGCCACCGGCAGCGACTTGTGACATGACCTGCAGCGCCAGGCCGGATCTTCGGCCTGGCGTCGTTTTGCCCGGATCCTTGTCCTTGAGGCTTACCAGACCAGGCGGTAGCAGGGCTGGTAGGCGTTGCCGCCCGGCAGTTTCATCCGGTCATCGCGGACGAAATCGGCCAGCATGGTGTCCATCGCCGCCATCAACTCCGGATCGCCGCTGATCTGGAACTTGCCGTGTTCCTCGATCGCCCGGATGCCATCGACCTTGACGTTGCCGGCGACGATGCCCGAAAACGCCCGCCGCAGATCGGCCGCCAGCAGGTGGCGCTCGCGATCACGGTGCAGGCGCAGTCCAGCCATCGCCTCGTGTGTGGGCGTGAACGGGTGTTGGAAATCCTCGGGTATGGTCAGGCGCCAGTTGTAGAAGAACGCATCCTGGTGGGCGAGCCGGAAATCACGCACCCGCTCCAGGCCGCGCAGCATCGCGCGCGCCACTTCGGGCGGGTTTTCGATGATGATCTGGTAGCGCGTGGAGACCTCATCACCCAGCGCCAGGCGCAGAAAGCGGTCGATCTGCTCGAAATAGCCGGCCGATTCGGCCGGCCCGGTGAATACCACCGGGAACGGCATTTCGGCATTGTCCGGATGCAGCAGGATGCCCAGCAGGTAGAGGATTTCCTCGGCCGTGCCGACGCCCCCCGGAAACACCACGATGCCGTGGCCCAGGCGCACGAAAGCCTCCAGGCGCTTTTCGATGTCCGGCATGATCACCAGATGGTTGACCATGGCATTGGGCGATTCGGCAGCGATGATGCCCGGCTCGGTGATGCCGATGTAGCGCGGGCGGCGCTTGCGCTGCTTCTGATGCCCCACCGCCGCGCCCTTCATCGGCGCCTTCATGGCGCCGGCGCCGCAGCCGGTGCAGATGTCGATGCCGCGCAGGCCCATCTCGTAGCCGACGCGCTTGTCGTAGTCGTACTCGATGCGCGAGATCGAATGCCCGCCCCAGCACACCACCAGGTCCGGCTCGACCCCGGGTTTCATCACCTCGGCGTTGCGGACCATTTCGAACACGGCGTTGGTCAGCCCTTCCGACGTGGCCAGGTCGTAGCGCGGGTTCTCCTGGATTTCGGTGGCGACATGGACGATGTCGCGCACCACGGCACTGAGCAGCTCGGCGATGCCCCGGATCACCTTGCCCTCGACAAAGGCCTGTGCCGGCGCATTGGTCAGGCGCAACTTCAGGCCACGGTCGCGCTGCAGGACTTCGATATCGAAATCCTGGTAGGCGCTGAGCAGGGCACGGGCATCATCACCGACACCGCCTGAGGTCAGCACGGCCAGCGCGCAGCGCCGCAGCAGGTCGTGAACGCCGCTGCGGCTGGCGTCCTTCAGGCGCGCCACTTCCTGGCGCGAAAGCATATCCAGGCCACCGCGGGGCACGACCGTGGCGTTGACAGTCTTCATCGTCGACATGTTTTTGTTCAATTCTTTTTTTCAGTTGGTGAACCGGCCATTCTAGCGCGGAAGCGGGCCTTGGCTGTGGTGCCCAAACCCGCTCTGCGCCATGGATGGAGCCGCTGCAACCGGACCGGCAGGACCACCCTGCCCTTGGCCCGGCAAGCCTGGAGCAGTTCATCGCCCGGAGACAAAAAAGGGCCGGCATTGCGGCCGGCCCTTTGAAGTTGCAGGCAGTCAGCCTGCCGACGTTGGTGAGTCTTAGAACTTGTAGCGGAAACCGACCTGCACCGCCCAGCGCGACTGGCCGGCGTTGTCGTACACGTTCTCGGTCCAGACGTTGTTCTCGTTGAACTCGTAGATGTACTTGCCGGTGGCTTCATCCAGGCCACGCATCCAGGCGGCACGGCGGCCGAACGGGAAGCCGATTTCCTCGATGCGGCCCCAATCGCTGTCGATCAGGTTGCCGACGTTGAGGATGTCCAGCCAGATCTCCGACTTGTGGTCGCCGAAGAAGCCGGGCAGTTCCTGGCTGATGCGCACGTCGAACTGGGTCACCCAAGACGAACGCGAGCTGTTGCGCGGAACCACCTGTCCGGCGTGGCGGCTCAGGTCATCCTGGGTCGACAGCCAGTTGAAGAAGGCCTGCTCCATCTCGGCGCCCCCGGTGAACTGCACGTCACCCGGGCCGGATGGCACGTAGAACAGGTCGTTCAGCTCCATGTCGCCATTGGCGTCATTGAGGTAGATCCAGCTGTACGGCCGGCCGCTGCGACGCTCGAAGAAGGTCGACACCGAGGTCTTGTAGTCGCCGAAGAAGGCCTTCTGCCAGGTGATGGCACCGGACAGGCGGTGACGGATCTCGTTGTTGGAACGTTCGGCAATCGGCTCATTGGGGTTGAGCTGCATGCGGCCGTCCCAGTTCGAGTGCGCCTGCGAGGACGTCAGCGGATTGACTTCGGTGGCGTGGGTGTAGGTGTAGCCCACGGTCCAGGCCCAGTTCTCGGTCAGCGGCTTGTTCAGGCTGAAGGTGTACTGCTCGGACTCGCCCTTGTTGGTCGGACGCAGGTAGATGACGTTGTCATTGCCCCAGCCGGAGATGTTGTCGAAGCCGGCCGGCAGCATGCCGGCGTTACGCAGTTCCTGGATGCCGGCGTTGCGGTTGCAGCGCGTGCCGCCACCGGCGCTGGCCGGGTTGCAGTAGAAGATCTGGCGGCCGTCCGGACCGATGGCGGTCGGGTCACCCATGCCCAGGATCTCGTAATGCAGGCCGGTGTGGGTGTTGGTCCACAGGCCTTCAACCGAGGCGACCACGCCCCACCAGGGCAGCTCGTGGTCGAACGCCAGGTTGGCCTTCCATGCCGAGGGCTGCTTCAGGCCCGAATCCATCAGCGCCACGACCATCTGCTGGGCATTGCCCGGCGCCGGCTGGTTCATCGGATCGGGGGTGAACGGATAGCGCGCCCACATCTCGTCGCGGCTGCCGCCGTCACGCTCGTAGTCGAGTACGTTCAGGCCGTAGATCTGCGGCGTGAAGCCGGCGTTCTGGAACGAGTTGCCGATCCAGACGTTGGACGAGGCACCCTGGAACAGGCCGATGCCACCGCGCAGCTGCGTGGCCCGCTCGGTGTTGAAGTTGTAGTTGAAGCCCAGGCGCGGCTGGGTCAGACGCTTGCCGTCCATGGTGACGGTGTTGTCCAGGCCGTACAGGGCCTCGATCAGGTCGTTCTTCATCGGCCGGTCGCTGACCATGTAGCGGTCCACGCGCAGGCCGTAGTTCACCGTCAGGTTCGGCGTGACCATCCAGGAATCCTGCAGGAACAGGCCCAGGGTCTCGTAGTCGAAGTCGGCGGCGATGCTCTCGAACGACTGTCCCGGCAGCGGACGCCGCGAGGTGTAGTTCCAGTACTGGCCGGCGCGGAAGTGGTCCAGGCTGGCGAAGGAGTAGCTGCCGAACAGGTCGCGGCCGAACAGGTTGAAGACGTCGTTGCTTTCCCAGTCGAAGCCGAACTTGATCGCATGGTCGCCGGCATAGTAGGTACCGGCGAAGAACAGGCTGTTCTGCTTGGTCTCGACGTGGTTGATGTGGGTGAACTGCTCGGTGCCCATGTTCAGGTACGGCGAGCCCGGGGGCTGGTCCGGATCGTTCGGGTGCGGGCCAGGCATCATGCTGATGCCGATCTGCGGCGAGCGGCTGTCGGTCAACGGGTTGCGGATGGCGGTGTAGTCGCGCTGCGACACCTTCATCTCGGTGGAGAAGTTGTCGGTCCAGTCGCTGTACAGCTGGGCGACGATGTTCTCGAACTCCTTGTCGTGGCTGTACCAGTACGAGTTCAGCGACAGGCTGCTGTTGCCGATGCCGGGCAGGTTGGCGTCGGACTGCTCCATCTGGCTGTAGCGGATCGAGGCGCGATGGTTGTCGGAAATGTTCCAGTCCACCTTCAGCGCGTACTCTTCCACGTCGGTCTTCAGGCCGTCGGGCACAGTGAAGGTGCCCACATCCATGCCCCAACCGGCGGCGATCTGCTGGGCTTCGGCAATCTGCTCGGGCGAGATGTTGACGATGTTGGCGGCCGCCGAACCGAGCGGGCCGTACGAAGGGCCAGGCGCGGCGCGGGTGAACTTCTCATAGTTGAAGAAGAAGAACAGGGTGTCCTTGACGATCGGGCCGCCGAAGGTGCCGCCATAGGTCTCTTCATCGATGAAGCCGTTGAACGGGCTGCCATCGGCGTTGTCGCGGACCCAGTCCTGATCGCGGTACAGGTAGTAGACCGAACCGGAGAAATCGTTGGTGCCGGACTTGGTGACGGCGTCGATGACCGCGCCGGTGGCGCCGGTGATGCTGACGTCGTAGTTGGCCAGGTCGACACGGATCGCCTCGATGGCATCCATGGACACCGGCTGACGCAGGGTCGGCAGGTTGTTGGCTTCCAGGCCGAACGGGTCGTTGGTGCTGACGCCGTCGATGCGGATGGCGTTGAAGCGCGAGTTCTGGCCACCGGCGGAGATTTCGCCCCGGCCCTTGTCGGTCTGGGTGATGCGTGGATCCATCCGGACGTAGTCCTGGATGTTGCGCTCGATCGACGGCAGCGCATCCAGCTGAGCGCGGCTGACCGAGGTGCCGGTGCCCATTTTTTCCGGCGAGAAGATATCGCCTTCGTAGCTGCCAACCACCTGGACGGTTTCCAGGGTGCGGGTCTCTTCCAGCGTGGCGTTGACCGTGTTCACCTCACCCAGGGTCAGGTAGACGTTCTCGCGCAGCTCCAGCTGGCCATCCTTCTCGATGGTGATCGTGTATGGACCACCCACACGCAGGCCGCGGGCGCTGTAGCGGCCCTGGGCATCGGTCACCGCGTGGCTGACCGTACCCGACTCGGTGTGCAGGATGGTGACCTGGGCTCCTGGAGCCGGCTGGCCGGAGACATCGACACGGCCGGACAGGGTCGAAGAGGTCTGCTGGGCAAACACCGGAGCCGCAGCAGCGAGCGCGAAGGAAAGGGCCAGAGCGAGCTTGGCTTGTTTAGGCATGAGCATGAGAGCACCCTTGGGTGGAAAAAGTGTCGGCGGGCGTGAGGAACCTGCCGACCCGATTGGTTAAGGTATTTTAACCGGGAATCATGACAGATTTCTAACAAAATGCCGGCTTTGCGGCAGCGCATCAAACTACAGGACAATCAATACGTTACGGCGTATTTTTGCAGCCCGCCCGGAGGCTGGCATCCCGTGCGTGGCCTCTGAACAGGCGAAAACATGACGGTTCACAGCCATCGCCAGCCCGTTCCCGCAGGCCGGGGCAGGTGCGGCCATGGTCAGCAAAACTGCACCTGCGGCAGCATTTCATCGGGCAGCGACCAGCTGCTGGTGAGCAGCTCGCCCTCGGCGATCACCTCCGGCATCAGCACCCCGGCCAGTGCCTGCACGGCGAAGATCTCGCGCACCCCGCCGGTGAACTTGAGCAGGCCCAGGGTCTGGCCGGTGTCGATATGAACGGCCCAGACGCCCGACTGCCGCTCGGCGTTGTCCTCGGTGATCGGGATGTCGGTGAAGGCATTTGTCTCACGCAACTGTGACAACCCGATGAAAGCGACCGGGCCGATGAAGTCCAGGCCGCGGGCAAAACCCGGCACCCGCGCCACGTCGGTGCGTTCGCCGGTGTCCGGATCGATCGTCACCAGGGCCCCGCGGCCGGATTCCAGAACCCAGAGCCGGCCGTCGTACCAGCGCGGGGAGTGCGGCATCGACAGGCCACGGCACAGCACCCGGTTGTCCTGGATATCGATCAGCAGCCCGCCATCGCGCTTGTTAACGCGCCAGCCGCGGTCGCCGTTGGTCTCGCCCAGGGCGGTGACATAGCGCGGCTTGCCGTCGCGCATGCCCAGGCCGTTGAGATGGCAGCGGTCCTGCGGCGACAGGTGGCTGACGAATGACGGCCGCCAGCGCGGCACGAAGCTGGACACCGTATCCAGGGTGCACAGGCAGGAGAAGGCGGTATTGATGAACCACAGTTCGCCATCGCCATCAAAGGCCATCTCGTGGATGTCGATGCCGCCGGTGACATGCACCCGGCGCAGCATGAACACGGCATCGTGGCGGCCGGAATCATCCAGCCGCTGGGCCACCGCCGGCATGTTGCGGAACTCCAGGATCTGGCTGATCGTGCCCAGCGCCAGGCGCTGGCCGTCGCAGGCCATGCCCATCGGCCGGTGGAAGCTGCGGAAGTGGGTGTTGATCGCACCCTCCTCGGGGCGCAGCAATACCAGCTTGCCGGCCTGATACGTGCTCAGCACCAGGCAGCCGCCCAATTGCTTGAGCAGGTCCGGGAAATTGTTGGTGTGGACGCTGGCCAGCACCTGCTCGACCGGCCCGGTCAGGGCGGCCTGGTCCGGATCGGCGGGAACAGCATCCACCTGCGTCTGGACCACGTCCGGGCTGCCGTAGGCCGATGACATGCTCATGGATTGGCCCCGTTGGCCGGTTCCGGGCCGGGTGGCAGTTGCGCACCCGCCTTCAGGCGCACGCCCGGGAAGAAGTGCACACGCACCTCCAGGCCGCGCTCGCTCAGGCCGGCATAGAAGAAACGCGGGTTGAACCAGACCGCCTTGCGCCCGCGCTCGGCAAATCGCTCGTTCTCAAGCTCCAGCAGGATGCCGATGCAGGGAGGATCGTGGCCGGCGGCATACTCGGCCAGCACCTGGCAGGAATGCTTGAGCAGGCGCATCACCAGCGGCGTGCGCCGCCAGGCGGCGCCGATGAAGGTGCGCCAGTAATACATCGGCTGGCCGAAGCGCGGATGCAGCATCGGAATTGCCGTGCACACCCCGGCGACCTGGCCCTGCGCGGTCCGCGCAAAGGCCACCACCTGGCGCACCCGCTGCGCCGCCACCTGCTCATCGACGATCGCGCCTTCGGTGCGCCAGAATTCGCGCACCGCCTCGGCATCGTCGGTACTGATCGCCGGCCAAGCCGTCACCAGATCGAATGTTTCCGCCCCCTGCCCCATCGTCCCCTCCGCCGGTGCTGTCCGCACCGCGCATACAGTAACGACACCGGGGCCGGCCTGACCAGCCTTGCCGGCATCCGGCTCGGCAGCCCTGTACCCGGCCCCGGTGCGGCGCGCAGCCCGGCTTTTACGCCATATTGAACCGCCCTGCCCGCCGGTGGCTCAGGCGCCGGCTGGCAGACCCAGTAACAGCGCCAGGCCCAGGCCGATGCGGTAGAGGGCAAAACCGGTGAAACGGTTGCGCTTGATGTAATCCAACAGCCAGCGCACGGCCAAAAAACCGGTCACCGTGGCGGCAGTGAACGCCACCGCCAGCTGGCCCCAGGCTTCCGGCTGCTCCGGCGTACCCATGATGTGTTCCAGCATCGCGTAGCCACCGGCGGCGAACATGGTCGGGATGCCGACCAGGAAGGCGAACTCGGCCGCCGCCGGGCGCCGGTTCAGGCCGGCCAGCATGGCCACGAAGATGGCCGCCGCCGAACGCGAAGTGCCGGGGAACACCCCGGCCACGACCTGCGCCAGGCCGACCAGGATGGCGATCGTCCAGGTCACCTGGCCACGATCGGGCCGGCGCTCGGCGATGCGCTCGGCAAGCAGGATCCAGATGCCGCCGATGACCAGGGCCCAGGCGATCGGCGTCACCGTCTCCGGCAATTCCCAGCCCAGCAGGCGCACCGGCAGCCCGACCGCCGCGGTCACCAGGAAGGCCAGCGCCAGCTTGGCCGCGTAATCGCGGTTGACGGCCTCACCCAGGCCGGTCGCCAGGCGCCACAGCCGCTCCCGGAACACCAGCGTCACCGCCAGGATGGCGCCAGCCTGGATGACGATGTTGAACAGGTCCGAACGGGCACCGAGCCAGTGCTGGGCGATCAGCAGGTGGCCGGTGCTGGAGATCGGCAGGAACTCGGTCAACCCTTCGATGATGCCAAGCAGCAGGGCAACCAGGTAATCGGACATGTCAGCACTCATGCAGGACGGCGTCGGGCGCGCCGGTGGTGGAAGAGGATGGAAAACTGAGGACCGGGTGGCCCGGCTGAAAGGCAAGTCAGAGGAAGCATCGCATCCGGAACGCTACCGGCATCCGTTTCCCACCGTCCGGCGCTGCATCGACTCCCGGCCCGGTATTCCTCGCGCCGGCCTCCCCTGTGCCATGCCCGACAACGTCAAAAGCGGATGCGGCCGGTAAGCATATCCTTGAACATCACCCAGTCGCCGACGAAGCTGTACAGCGGATGCCGGAACGTCGCCGGCCGGTTTTTCTCGAAAACGAAGTGCCCGACCCAGGCGAAACCGTAGCCGATCACCGGCAGCGACAGCAGCCACCAGGCCGACAGCCAGCCGCCGATCACCAGCGCAAACACCGCCAGCACCAGCACCAAACCGACGAAATGCAACCGCCGGCAGGTACGGTTGCGGTGCTCGGCCAGATAGTGCGGATAGAACTCGCGGAAGCTGGAATAGGTCGTCGTCATGATCGCGCCATCGTATTGACTCGCTGCGCCGCCGCGCAAGCCGC
>CAZUZT010000005.1:28253-38882 GCA_964624575.1 uncultured Rhodanobacteraceae bacterium
CGCTCGGCGCTGAGCGGCTGGTTGGCTTCGTCGCTGAGTACGAAGAAATCCTCGGCGCGTTCGCCGAAGGTGGCGATGCGGGCGCCGTGGACGCGGATGGCCAGGGCGCGCAGGACCTGGGCGACCTGCGCCAGCAGGCCGGGCCGGTCCGAGCAGACCAGGGCCATGCGCGTGCGCCCGGCGGGTTCCTGATCGCTGAATTCGATCTGCGGGGTCATGTGGAAGTGGCGCTGGGTGCGGCTGGGGTTGCGTTGCGCCGGCCCGAACTTCAGCGGTTGCCGCATCAGTGCCTGGCGCAGCCGGGTGGCGATCTCGCGGTTGCGCTGCCGGTCTTTGCCGCGCCGGCTGCGCTCCAGCACCCGGAAGGTGTCCAGGCTCATGCCCTTGCGCGAGGTCAGTACGCGCGCTTCGACCACGTCCAGGTCAAGCCGGTCCAGGGCGGCGGTGATGGCGGCGAACAGCCCGTCCAGGTCCGGGCTGTGGATGAAGATCTCGCGTGCGCCGCGGCCGCCTTCGGCACGCACGGCGATCACCGGCAGCACCTGGTGGCTGGCGTTGACCACCTGAGAGGTGACCCAGGCGATCTGGCCCGGACGGTAACGCAGGAAACTGGGTGGCGGGAAATCATCCCAGACTGCGGCGGCAGTGGCCGCGTCGATGCCTTCGGCGGCGAGCATTTCAAGCGCTTGCTGACGGCATTCAAGGATCCGCTCGTCCGCCGCGATCGGGTGTTGCAGACCGCGGCGGATGGCGAACCGGGCCGAGGTGTGCAGGTCGGCGATCAGGCGTGCCTTCCAGGCGTTCCATAACGTCGGCGCGGTGCCGGCGATGTCGGCCATGGTCAACAGGTAGAGCATGTCCAGGCGCTCGCGGTCGCCGACCGCGGCAGCGAAACGGTTGATCACCGCCGGGTCGGTGATGTCGGATTTCTGCGCCACGCTGGACAGCATCAGGTGCTGGCGCACCAGCCAGACGACCAGTTCGGTATCGGTGCCGCTTAAGCCATGGGCCTGGCAGAAGGCATGGGCATCGACGGCGCCCAGTTCGGAGTGATCCCCACCCCGGCCTTTGGCGATGTCGTGGAACAGCGCCGCCAGATACAGCAGCTCGGGCTTGCGCAGGTTGTCGAAGACACTGGCCGCACGCGGAAACTCGTCGGCCTGGTCGGCGGCGAAGCGGTCCAGGTGGGCGATCACGTGCAGGGTGTGCTGGTCCACGGTGTAGGCGTGGAACAGGTCGTACTGCATGCGCCCGGTGACCTGGGCGAAGGCCGGCAGGTAGCTGCCAAGCACGCCATACAGGTGCATGCGGGTCAGCGTTTCGGCCACGCGCGGGCCGCGCATCAGATCCAGGAACGCGGCCCGGGCACCGGCAGCGCCGGCCAGCGGCCGGTCCAGTTCCGCCAGAGCCTTTTCCAGGGCCGCCGAAGTGGCGGTGGTCAGGGCCACCAGGTCGGGATGGTTCTGCCAGCACACGAACAGGCCGATGATCGCGGCCGGGTCATCGGTCAGCAGCCGCCCGGGTGCCAGGGCCAGACGCCGGCCGTGGCGATGGAAGCCGCCGGGCAGCGGCGTTGGCGACGATGCCGGCTCGGCACGTTCGCGCAGGCGCTCGGTGACCCGCGTGTAGACCCGGCGCACGCCCAGGGCGGCACGGAAGTAACCCTGCATCATCTGTTCCACGGCGCGGTTCTGGCGATGCTGGTCACGCAGGCCGAAACGCTGCGCCAGGCCGGGCTGGTAGTCGAACAGCAGCCGCTCCTCGGCCCGGCCCGCGGCCAGGTGCAGGCCAAAGCGCAGCCTCTGCAGCACCTCACGGCTGGCGGCCAGCTGCTCCAGGCCGCGCCGACCGACCAGACCACCACGGACCCAGGCGCCCGGCTGCGTGCTGCCGGTGGTCCGCTGTGCCACCCAGGCCAGAGTCTGGATGTCGCGCAGGCCGCCGGGGCCTTCCTTCAGGTTCGGCTCCAGGTTGTAGCTGGTGTCGCCGTAACGGCCGTGGCGGGCGCTGGCCTCGGCCAGTTTGGCATCAACAAACTGGCTCACCGGCCAGACCCGGGCGGGTGCCATCCGGGCTTGCAGTGCCGTTGCGGCAGCGGCCGGGCCGGCCAGCAGCCGGGCCTCCATCAGCGCCGTGCACACGGTGATGTCGGCGGCGGCCTCGGCGTGGCACTGGGCCAGGCTGCGTACGGCATGGCCGGGACGCAGGTTCAGATCCCACAGGGCCGAGACGAAAGACTCGATGCGCCGCATCTGCGCAGGCGGGGCATCGGCATCGACCAGGATCATCACATCCAGGTCCGATTCCGGATACAGCTCGCCGCGGCCGTAGCCGCCGGTGGCGAACAGGGCCGGCGCGTCATCGCCAGGAATTTCGGGCTGCGGCGTGGTGGCGGCTGCCGGGTCGACGATCTGCTGCCACAACCAGCGCAACCAGCGATCAAAAGCGGCGGCACGTCGAGCCAGCAGATCCTTCACCGGCACACCGGCATCGAATTGCGTGGCCTGGGCTTCCGACAGCGCCGCCACTTCCTCGCGCAGGCGCTGCAGCTCATGGTCGGGGATCGGCCCCGTCACTGCCGGTTCCTGCCCCGTGCGCTGGCACCGGTTGCCGTCATCGTTGCCCGGTCTGGGCTCAGTCCGCCGCCGGCAAGGTCAGGATATCGACCCCGGTGTCGGTGACCGCCACCATGTGTTCCCACTGCGCCGACAGCGAGCGGTCACGGGTGACCACGGTCCAGCCGTCGGGCAGCAGCCGGGTGTGGTATTTGCCGGCGTTGATCATCGGTTCGATGGTGAAGGTCATGCCCGTCTTCAGTTCCGGGCCGGTGCCGGGATTGCCGTAGTGCAGTACCTGCGGTTCTTCGTGGTAGACCCGGCCGATGCCGTGGCCGCAGTACTCGCGCACCACCGAGAAGCGCTCGGCTTCGGCGAATTTCTGGATGGCATGGCCGATGTCGCCCAGATGGGCGCCAGGACGCACCGCGGCAATGCCCTTCATCATCGCCTCGTGCGTGACCTCGACCAGGCGCCGGGCCAGCACCGAAGGCTCGCCGACGTAGTACATGCGGCTGGTGTCGCCATGCCAGCCATCCTTGATCACGGTGACATCGATATTGAGGATGTCGCCGGCCTTGAGCACCTTGGTCGGGCTGGGGATGCCGTGGCAGATCACGTTGTTGACCGAAATGCAGGTGGCCTTGGGGAACGCCATGCGGCCGGCGCCAGCGCCATAGCCGACGTTGGCCGGCGTCGTGCCCTGGACGTTGACGATGTGCTCGTGGCAGATGCGGTCCAGCTCTTCGGTGGTGACACCGGGCTTGACGTGGGGCGCAACCACGCTGAGGACTTCGGCAGCCAAGCGGCCGGCCTCGCGCATGCGTTCGATTTCTTCAGGGGTTTTCAGGGTGATGGTCATGACTCACCGGTCAGCAGAAAAAATGACGGGGCTATTTGGAAAGGTCCTGGCGCGCCGGGCCCGCATGCAATCGATGCAGCCTGGGGGAGATCACCGGCAGGCATCGACACGGGGCACTGCCGGACCAATTGCCAACGGCTCCGGAGCCTTTTGCTGCAGAGGCCGGCGACACTGGTCGGAAACCGGCAAGTCTAACCGGTATCGGCGGATGGCTCCGGTGCTGTGCCAAACCCGGGCCGGGACCGGTGCCGGCGCAGTCCAGCGGCCCGTTGCACGGCGCGAAGCCTGACGGATGCTTGCTGTCACTGCCCCGGAATACGGGCCGACAGTGCCGCCAGACCCGGGTGCGCCGGCGCCAGTTCCCGCGCCCTGGCTACGGCCTGGCGGGCCAGGTCCATGTTGCCAGCCGCCAGCGCACGTTCGCCACTGGCCAGCCAGGCCGATGCCAGCTGCCGTTTGAGTTCCGGCAATGACGGATTCAGCGGCGCCATGGCCTGCAGGGCGTCCAGGGCGGTACCGGCCTGCTCAAGCTGACCCAGTTCCATGTGGTGACCGGCCAGGGTCTGCGCCCGGCGCGGCAGGGCGCTGACACCGCTGCGCGCGGCCTCATCCATGGGATCGATGGCCAGCGCCTGGCGATACAGGTCATAGGCACTGTCGCCGGCCGGCTCGACCAGGCGGCCGGCACGCTCGGCTTCCCGGGCACGGTCCATCAGTGCCTCCAGACGCTGTTGTTGGCCGGCATCGAGTTCGGACCGGGCCTGCACGGTGGCCAGGCGCCCGGCCATGGCGTCCAGGCGCTCGAGCAGAGGCGCCAGCCGTGCCTGGCTGGCGCCGCCCTGCCGGGCCTGTTCCAGCAGTTGCCGGCCGTGTTCTGTATTGCCGTCGGCAATGGCGGCATCGGCCTGGGCCAGCCAGCCGTCGACCACCCGGGCCAGGCCGCGGCGGGCTTGCTGATGCTGCGGATCGGCCGCCAGAACCTGACGATAACCCTGTTGCGCCAGCTCCAGGCGACCGGCCCGAAAATCTCCATCGGCGGCGGCCAGGGTGGTGGCCAATTCGCGCGCTTGTTGTTGCCGGGCCTGTTCGGCCTGTTGCTGGGCCTGTTGCCGGGCGATCCGCTGCTGTTCGGCTTGCTGCCCGGCCTGCTCGGCAGCCTGCGCCTGACGCGCCTGCGCCAATGCCTGCCGCACCGCGGGCAGGCCGGCGTTCTGCGGGCTTTGTGCCGCCACCAGGTCGATGCCGGCCTGGGCCTGGTCCAGGTCGCCGCGGGTGACATCCCGCCGGGCCTGGTCCAGGCGCGCGGCCAGGGCATCGTCAAGGCCGCGCCGGGCCAGGGCATTGCCCGGGTCGGTCGCCAGCATGCGCCGGAAGATCGCCAGTGCGCCGTCCTCGCCTTCGATGCGGCCAGTGGCCAGCGCCTGGCGCGCCTGGGCCAGCAACGCCCCGGCCTGCACCTGGCCCGCTTCGACCGGTTGCAGGCGGGACTGCAGTTCGTCGATGCGGCTGCCGGGCAAACCCAGGTCCGTGAGTTCGCCGATCAGCGCGTCGGCGTACTCGTACTCGCCGCGGTCAATGGCTTCGTCCGCCTCGGCCAGCAGCTGCTCTGCGACCCGGCGCAGGCCCAGGCGGGCGGGATCATTATCGGCATCGTCCGCCAGGATCCGCCGGTACAGCGACAGCGCATCATCGCCATCTGCGCTGCCGTGCCAGCGCCCTTCCTGCTCGGCCAGGACGGCGGCTTCGACCAGGCTGGCGGTATGCGAGCCGGAAACCTGCTGCCGCAGCCAATCCTGGTTCAGCCACACCGCCAGAGCCGCCAGAAGCAGCAGGACGATGCCGGCGACGGTGGCAATGAAGCGGCGCTGCTGGCGCCGGACCTGGCGCGGACCGGCGCCGGCCCTGCCCCGACGCCCGTCATCGCGCGCACTCACCCGGCCGCCGGCCCCACCCGGCCGATGCCGCGGGTTGCGCTCAAGCCGGTCGGCATCGATGTCGTCGAACTGACCCAGGGTCGGTTCCGGGCGCTGGCGTGCAGGCATGGCAGGTGTCGATCTGGTGGGGGCAAGGCGGCAGGCGCCGGACGGAATCAATTGACCCGGCTGGCTTCCAGGACCGAAGGCAGGCCGCCCAGCCGGGTCAGCAACTGGCCCAGCTGTTCGACATCATGGACGCGCGCAGCGCACTGGATTTCGGCCAGGCCATGATCGGGCAGGACACGTGAATTGAGGGACAACACGGCGATCGACAGGCCGGCGAAGACACCGGTGATGTCCTTGAGCAGGTGGCCGCGGTCGTAGGCGCGGATGCGCAGGTCGACCTCGAACTGGCCGGCACTGCCGCTGCCCCAGCCCACCGCCAGCACGCGCTCGGGCTGGCGCTCGGCCAGGCGGGCGAAATTGCCGCAGTCCTGCCGGTGGATGCTGACGCCGCGACCCTGGGTGATGTAACCGACGATGGCGTCCCCGGGCAGCGCCTGGCAGCAGCGGGCATAGCTGTGCAGCAGGTTGCCGACACCTTCGATGCTGACCGCATCCGGGCGCGGCGGCCGCGAGGGTGGCCGCGGTGCCGGTGCGCCGTCATCGGCTGCCGGCGGCGCCTCGGCCTCGTGCAGGGCCCGCGCCACCTGGCCGGGCGTGATTTCACCCAGGGCGATGGCGACATGCAGCTCATCGAGCTTTTTCAGCTGCCAGCGCGGCAACAGCGGTTCCAGCGGCCTGCCGTGCACACCCATGCGCTTGAGTTCGCGTTCCAGCTGGGCGCTGCCGGCGCGGACGTTCTGGTCCCGGTCCAGGCGCCGGAACCAGGCCCGGACCTTGTCGCGGGCGCGGCCGCTGACCAGGTAACCGGACTGCGGATTGAGCCAGTCGCGCCGTGGCGCCGCTTCCTTGCCGGTCATGATCTGGATGCGGTCGCCGGACTGCGGCGTGAAGGTCAGCGGCACAATCCGGTCATTGACCTTGGCGCCGCGGCAGCGGTGGCCGACCTCGGTGTGCACGTGGTAGGCGAAATCCAGCACCGTGGCCCCGGCCGGCAGGTCGATGACCCCGCCCTGCGGGGTCAGGACATAGATCCGGTCCTCGGCGGTATCGGTGCGGAAGCCTTCGTACAGGCCGGGGTCGTCCTCGCCGGCCTCGCGGTTTTCCAGCAGTTGCCGCAGCCAGGTGATCTTGCGTTCGAACGCGCCGTCGCCGGCGCCGGCACCGCTACCCTCCTTGTACTTCCAGTGCGCGGCGACGCCAAGCTCGGCCTGGGCGTGCATCTGGTGGCTGCGCACCTGCACCTCCAGGGTCTTGCCTTCCGGGCCGACCACGGCGGTGTGCAGCGACTGGTAGTTGTTGCCCTTGGGCCGGGCGATGTAATCATCGAACTCCTGCGGGATCGGCGTCCACAGGGCATGGACGATGCCCAGGGCGGCGTAGCAGGCCGGCACATCGTCGACCAGCACGCGCAGGGCGCGCACATCGTAGAGCTCGCCGAAGCCGGCGTTCTTGCGGCTCATCTTCTTCCAGATGCTGAAGATGTGTTTGGGCCGGCCGGCGACATCGGCGCGGATGCCGGCCGCGGCCAACGCCTGTTCCAGAGTTTCCACGGACTGGCGGATGAAGCGCTCGCGGTCGCTCCGGCGCTCGTCGAGCAGGTGCGAGATGCGCCGATAGGTCTCCAGGTTCAGGCAACGGAAGGCCAGGTCTTCCAGTTCCCACTTGACCTGCCAGATGCCCAGCCGGTTGGCCAGCGGCGCGTGGATATCGGCGGTCAGGCGGGCCAGCTTCTCGCGTTCGTCTTCGGGCAGTTCCTGGGCATGGCGCATGCGCACCACCTGCTCGGCCAGCAGCACGAAGACCACGCGCAGGTCGCGCACGATGGCCAGCAGCAGGCGCCGCAGGCCCTCGGCATTGCCGCCGGCGCTGCTGCCGCCATGCAGCGACCAGATGCGGCCGGCATCGGCGAGCCCGGATTGCAGTTGCGAGGCCTCGGGCACCGCCTGCCCCACCTCATCCCAGCAATCCAGGGCGTGGGCGATGGCGGCAGCGTGGGTTGCGGGATCGGCGATCAGTTCTTCCAGGATCTGCAAGGCTTCGCGCAGATGCGCCACGCGCTGCAGGTCGGCGCGGTCGGCCGCTGGCCGTGCCCAGTCGGGCAGATTGGCCAAGACCAATGCGCTGGCGGCGTCAGCGGCCATACCATGCCTCCTGGCGGTGGCCATGCGTACCGGTGCGGCTGGTGTTGGACGAAGGCCGGTTCATGGCGGCCATTCTACGGACCACGACGCTGCCCGGCAGCCCCGGTGCCGCCGGCCGCCGCCGGTGCGGATATGCCGCTACAATTCGCGGCACTGTCGTCACCCAGACCGACCGAGGACCGATGATGCTCAACCGCCTGCTCCTGTCCATCCTGTGCCTTTTCCTTGCCACCGGCGCCCAGGCTGCCAGTTTCTCCTCACTGGAGGAGCGCATGAGCGACAGCGAGTTCCGCGCCGCCGGCCTGGACCAGTTGTCGGCTGCGGAGTTGGCGCAATTGAACCAGTGGCTGCGCGCGCAGTGGCCCGACGGCCTGCCGTCGGCGGCGGGCGCGCCGGCCACCGCGACTGCCGAAGGCGCCGCGCCGGATCAGCGCGGCCTGCAAACATCGGGCCGGGACAGCGGACCGATCGTCAGCCGCATCGACGGCACGTTCACCGGCTGGCGCACCGGTACCGTGTTCCGCCTGGAAAACGGCATGGTCTGGGAAACCATCGGCTCCATCCATCCGTTCAGTGTCTCGGCGATTGAAAGCCCGAGCGTGACCATCTCGCCGGCGTTCATGAACAGCTGGCTGCTCAAGGTCGATGGCTTCAATACGCCGGTGCGCGTGCGCCGCGTGCGCTGACGCGATCCGGGACGGTAATCGGCACGCCTGGCTGTTTGCCGGCGTGCAAAATGGCTGCCCGGTTCCTGACCGGGCGGTGCCAGGCCACCGCACTGGCCTGAACATAGCCACTCAAGCCTGCTCCAGCGCCTGCAGGCTGCGTTCAATGCGCTTTTCCGACACCGGCTGCCGGGTGCCCAGTTCCTGGGCAAACAGCGATACGCGCAACTCCTGCAACAGCCACCACATCTGCCTGCGCTCCGGCGCACTCTGCTTTCGATCCGGCAGGGCCGCCAGCCGTTCCTGGAATTCCCTGACCACCAGCATCCGCTCCTGATCCTTGCGCGGATCCTGCTGCAGGCGCTCCACGCGCAGGGCCACGGCCTTCAGGTAACGCGGATATTCGGCCAGGTCGGCCTCGTCGATGCGCAGGCCAAGATCAGGTGGAAACAGCGCCGCCAGTTGTTCGCGGATGTCGTCGAAGTTGGCCGCGGCAAAGCCCATCAACGGCGGCGTCAGGCGCGGCCCGATCGGACTGAGCGCATGCAGCGCCGCCTCCACCCGCAAGGCGCGCCCGGTGGCCTGGCGGCCAAGGTCGGCACTGATCGCCGCTGCCAGTTGCTGGAACTCCTCCTGGTCGCGCACCGCCACGCTTTCCTGGCCAAGGCGGCTGCCCAACACCTGGTCGACGATGTCGATGCGCAACGCCTCCAGCGAGCCGATCGCCGCCCAGGTGAACTGGGCCTTGGCATCCAGCGGCAACTGCCGGGCCAGGCGACGGCGCTGGTCGGCCAGGCGCAGCTGCAAGAGGCGGCGGATGCCGCCGGCGTGGGCCTGGCGGGCCTGGTCGGCGGACTCGAACACCACCAGGTCGACATGCTCGCCACGGTCGACAAAGGCTGGCCAGGCACGCAGCCCGGCCGGGCTGACCACCGATTCGGGCAACTGCCCGGGCTCGAACCGGGTCAGGCCGGTGCGGGCCAGGCCGGTGCCGGCGCGGGCGGCGAATGCCGCGCGGGCGCGTGCCCCGTATTGGCGCTGCAGCTGCCGGCCATCACGGCTGCAGGCCAGATCACGGCCCGCCTCGTCGAGCAGGCGCAGGCGCATGACCAGGTGCGCGGGCAGTTCGCCGGGCTGGAAATCGGTGTCGGCCACGGCAATGCCCGATGTCTTTTCCATCCATGCCGACAAGGCCGCCAGCAACGGCCGGTCGGCAGCCTCCTGGGCCTCGACAAAGGCCTGGGCAAAGTCCGGTGCCGGTACGAAATTGCGGCGCAGCGACTTGGGCAGGCTGCGGATCAGCTCGGCCACCTTGTCCTTGAGCAGGCCGGGCACCAGCCATTCCAGCCGCGCCAGTGGCAGGGCATTGAGCCAGGCCAGCGGCACGGTCAGGGTGACGCCGTCGGCTGCGTTGCCGGGTTCAAACAGGTAATCCAGCGCGAAACGGTGGCCGGCAAGTTCGATCTGGGCCGGAAACGCCTGATCGCGGGTCGGCGTTGCCAGCAGGTCTTCCAGGCGCCAGCGCAAGGGTTTGCGCTGGGCTTGCGGCAGCGAACGGTACCAGCGGTCCAGATCACGGGTGGAGGCAATCGTTTCGGGAATCAGCGGTGCCAGCAGCTGCGCCCGCTGCTCGCTGTCGATGACCAGCCCCTGGCGCCGCTGCCGGGCCTCTTCCTCGAAGGCGCGTTCCAGCACCCGGGCGTTGTCGTCAACGAAGTCCGAGCGCGAATCCAGGTTGCATTCGGCCAGCCCTTCGAGCAGGAAGATGCGGTGCGCGCCGGCCGGATCGGTGTGGGCATAGTCCACGCGCTTGCGGCCGTGGATCACCAGGCCGTAGAGCGTGGCCTGCTCATAGGCGATGACGCGGCCGCGGTCCCGGTCCCAGTGCGGTTCGAACACGGTGCGCTTGAGCAGGTGTCCGGCCTGCTCGTAGAGCCACTGCGGTTCGATGCGGGCATTGCCGTGGGCGTACTGGCGCGAGGTGACGATGACCGAAAGGCTGAGCAGCCAGTTCGGCGCCGATTTGGCCAGGGCACTGCCGGGAAAGAGGGCAAAACCGCGGCTGCGCGTGCCTTCGTACAGGCCCTTCTCGCCCTTGCGCGCAACACTGGTGGGCAGGCCGGCCAGGACGGCGCGATGGATGGCCTCGTAATCGGCCGGCTTGGCCGGGCTCGCCCAGCCCAGTGACTCCACCACCGGCAGCAGTTGGCGGTGCAACTCGCGCCATTCGCGCATGCGCATGTAATTGAGGAACCGTTCCTGGCACCAGGCCCGCTGCCGGCTGCTGCCCAGGGCCGAGCGCGCGGCATCCCAGTCCTGCCACAGTTTCAGCGCGCCGAGGAAATCCGAGCGCCGGTCGGCGTA
>CAZUZT010000006.1:0-7722 GCA_964624575.1 uncultured Rhodanobacteraceae bacterium
CTGCGGCTGTCGATCCGCCTGCGCAACCCCTATGTCGACCCGATCAGCCTGCTGCAGATCGACCTGCTGCAGCGCTGGCGCGCCGGCGAGCGCCGCGATGACGACCTGCTCCATGCCCTGGTGACCACCGTCAACGGCATTGCCGCCGGCATCCAGAACACCGGCTGAGGATCAAAGGAAAAGCCCGCCCGTTGAAGCCGCGGCCGGATCCGGCCGGGTGTCGGACCACCGTTGGCCAGCTCGCCGACTTGGCCGCCAGGCCGACCGGGCCGGCGGCTGCGCATTGAGAGTGGGCGGGGGTGGGATTCGAACCCACAACGCGGTGTCACGCCAGTGACAGCCTCACCTCTACCTGAGTGGTGTCCTACCGGCCCACGGGGACGATATCAGCATCAGCGCCATACGCCCTATCAAATGCGGGACACGTTGCCCCCCACGCCCGCAACATCGGCTTCAGCGCACGTCGTCCAGGGTCCAGTTCGAGCCGGCCAGCAGGTGCAGCCGGTGGCGCAGGACATCCCCGGACAGGCGGGTGCGGACCCGCAGGCGGATGACCAGGTGTTTCAGCTGGCCTTCCACCTGCGCCTGCGGATCGGTCGCCGCCAGGGCATCGGAGACCGCGTCGGGATCGTCCTGGCTGGCTTTCCAGCGCTGGAACAGGCCATCACCGCGCAAGGCGTCCTCGAGCTCGGCGGCAAACCCGTCGGCACCGCTGGCACTGAAGGAAAACTGCGGCTCGACTCCGCGCGCGGCGGCAGGTTCGGGCAAGCTGATCAGGTACAGGGGCATGGTCGTCAACCGGTGGCTGGGAGAATGGCCATGGTACCGGTCGCCGATGATGGCGGCGTGTGCCCGCGCACTGCCACCACCATTGCGCACCGCCGTCACGCCAACGTTGCGCGCCACAGGGCGAAGGCCGCACCGGCTGGCCGATGGCCACGCTCCTGGAAAGGGCGGCCAATGTAGACTGGAGCGCATGTTCACTATCTCAGTGCCTGACGGCAACAAGACCCAGGTGTACGGCGAGCTGGCGGTGCAGGCCCGGGCGCTGCTGGCCGGCGAGCGCGACCGGATCGCCAATGCCGCCAACTTCGCCGCCCTGGTATTCAATGCCCTGCCCGACCTGAACTGGGCCGGTTTTTATTTCTTCGACGGCCAGGAGCTGGTGGTCGGCCCGTTCCAGGGCCAGCCGGCCTGCGTCCGCATTGCCCTGGGCAAAGGCGTGTGCGGGACGGCGGCGTTGACCCGCGCCACCCAGCTGGTGCCCGATGTCAACGAATTCCCCGGCCACATCGCCTGCGATGCCGCCTCGCGCTCGGAAATCGTGGTGCCGCTGGTGGCTGCCGATGGCACGCTGCTGGGTGTGTTCGATGTCGACTCGCCGCTGCCGTCGCGTTTCGACGATGACGACCGGCAGGGCATGGAGGCCCTGTGCCAGGTCTGGCTGGAGAGCCTGGCATGAGCGATCAGGCCACCGACACCCTGCGCAACATCGGCGCCAAATCCGCCGCCTGGCTGCGTCAGGTCGGCATCCACACACGCCAGGAACTGGTCGAGCACGGTGCCATCGATGCCTTCCTGCGGGTCAAGCGGGCCGGTTTCCGGCCGAGCCTGAATCTGCTGTATGCGCTGATCGGCGCGCTGGAAGACTGCCATTGGCAGAAACTGCCGCAGTCACGCCGGCTGGTGCTGCAGGAGGAGCTGGCCCAGCGCGAGGCGGAACTGGGCATCACCGACAAGCCGGATTGGGGCGGACCGCCGCGACCGGTGACGATGATCCGGGGCGACGACTACGACGGCGGAGACTGACGCCGGGCATGCCGGCAGAAGCGGCCCGGGCCGGCGCTGACCGGGCACGCGCGACCGGGTGCGCCGATGCCGGGCCGGCAACGCCGAACGGCGACCCGGAGGCCGCCGTTCGAAACAGCGCACGGTGTTGATGGCGCGCCCGCGGTCAAGCCGCAGGCGCCATCGATCACAGTGCCGCGTCCTTGAGCTTTTTCAGCGGCCGGACCTTGACCTTGACCGAGGCCGGCTTGGCCGCGAACACGCGCTCCTCGCCGGTGAACGGATCCTTGCCCTTGCGCTTGGGCTTGGCCGGCACCTTGGTGGACGTGACCTTGAGCAGACCGGGCAGGACGAAACCCGAAGCGCCCTTCTTGATGCTCACCGAGGACGTCATGACCGCTTCCAGCGAAGCCATCACCGCCGTGACCGACTTCTTGTCGATGCCTGAGTGTTCCACCAGCAGGGCGGTCAACTGCGTCTTGTTGAGCAGCTCCTTGACACTGGGCGGCTTGACCGTGGCGGTCTTCTTGGCCGGCGTCGCCGACTTCTTGCTAGCAGCCTTCTTGGCTTGAGCCATGATTGTTTTCTCTTGTGACTGTGGTTGCGCCGGACCAACAGCAGCCCGGTGGCCGTAGCGGCAGGCAAACGTTAGTACAAGTTGCCACTGCGCGGGGCGGATCTGCGAAAAAAATGGCTGCCCGTACTGCAGCGACCGGACGCGCCGGCTGACCGCCAGAGCCGCAGGCGCCGCCTGCCATCATCGTCATCGGATAGTGCTCCGGGCCGGCGGGGACCGGCAGCCGGCCCCAGGTGAAAACTCAGCCTGGTCGCAGCAGCAGGTTCGGCGGCGCGCTGGTGGCACGCAGCAGCTGCAGCACCTCGGTATGGCCGTAATGACCGGCCAGATCCAGCGGCGACCAGCCTTGCCGGTCGGCCAGGCCGACATCGGCGCCGCGCGCCAGCAGCCGGCGTGTCGCCTGCAGCTGGCCATGGGCGGCGGCGTAATGCAGCGGCGAGCGGCCATCGTTGTCCAGCGCCTGCACCGCCCCGGCACGGGCCAGCAGGATGTCCAGCGCCGCGTCGATGCCGCGCTCGTCGGGGCGCGTGGTGGCGGCAGCGCCACAGGCCACATGCAGGGCGGTCAGGCCCTGGCCGTTGCGCGCGTCGATATCGGCGCCGGCGGCCAGCAAGGTGCGCAGCAGCTGCCGTACACGATCGCCATCGGCGCTGCCCAGTGCGTGGCTGGCGGCCGCATGCAGGGCACGATTGCCGGCACCGTCGGCGCGATCCACGGCGGCACCGGCGGCGAGCAGTTTCTGGCAGGACTCGACGGCACCGCAGGCGGCCGCGACCAGCAGCGCCGTGGCGCCGTGGGCCAACGGCCGGTCAGCCACGGCGCCATGTGTCAGCAGCAGGGCGGCAGTGTCCGGATGGCCGCCTAGAATGGCCGCCACCAGCGGCGTATTGCCGGAATCAGCAGCGGCATCGACCCGGGCGCCACGGGCCAGCAGGAAGCCAACGATCGCCTGATGGCCATGGCCGGCCGCCTGCAGCAGCGCCGTGCCGCCACTGCGATCGTTCCCCTCCAGCGGCAGGCCCAGCGCCAACAAGCGTTCGACCGCAGCCAGGTCGCCGGCCCGCGCCGCCGCCACCAGGTCATGGCCGGCCAGGCGGCGTCCGGGCAGGCGCCACTCCGGCCAGCGCAGCCACGGCACCAGCCACGCCAGACCACCATCCACGGCCAGCGCCAGCGGTGTCTCGCCGCAGACACAGGCGGCGTTGGGATCGGCGCCATGACGCAGCAGCAGGTGCATCATGGTCTCGGTCAAGTTGACCGCGCGCCCACCCTGGCCGGTGGCCATGGTATCTGCTGGCGCAACGGCATCATCATCGTGGGCGTCGATGCCGGCCTCGGCCCGGATAACCAGCCAATGCAACGCCGTGCGGCCACCTTCATCGATCTGGCTGGCATCCACTCCCTGCCCGAGCAGCGCAGCCAGCAGGCGCTGGAAACCCAGGATGGTGGCCAGGTGCAGGGGGCGTTGGCCGACTCCGGGGTGATGACCCAGGAATCCGCCCGCGGCGAGCGTCGGTGACGGGTTGTTGCCGGCGTCTTCAGACACGCTCCCGGAGATTTCGCCGGCATCAGCGTCGCTCCCGGGAATCGCTGCCGGGTCGACCGGGGTAGGGGACCGGACCGACGCGGCAAACGGATCGGCGCCGGCTGCCAGCCAGGCCAGGGCCAACTCCTCGGCATCGGGTTGTGCCGGCACCTGGCATATCGCCTGCAGCAACTGCGCCAACCGGCCGCCACCGGCCAGACTGACCCCGCACGAAGGCAGGATCGCCAGCAGCGGCGCGGTGTCCGGCCAGTCGGCCAGGGCGGCATCGATCAGGTCGCCACCCTCGGGCAGGTGGATATCGGCTGGCAGCGGCAAGGCCAGCGCCTGCCGGAGCAATGACAGGTCACCCTGCCGGCAGGCGGTGATGGCCAGTTCCGCGCGTGCGGGCGGCGCCAGGGCCGCCAGGTCCCGGTCGGCGATCTGCGCCGGCTGCACGCCGGTGGTGTTCGCAGAGGCGATCGCCGCCGTGTCCTCCTGGCGCCGATCGCGGGACAGCATGGCCGGAGTCACGCCATCGGCATCGGCCCGTGCCGGGTCGGCACCTGCCGCCAGCAACGCCTGGACGATCGGACTGTCGGCATCGAAACTGGCGCAGGCCAGGTGCAACGGTGTCCGGCCCTGGTCATCGCCGGCATCGGTATCGGCACCGGCCGTCAACAGGCAGCGGCTGATCGCCAAGTGCCCGGCGACGACGGCCTGGTGCAGCGGCGTGCGCCCGTCCGGGTCGCGAACAGCGGTGTCGGCCCGGGCGGCCAGCAACCGGGTCACGCAGGCCGGATCATCGCCGGTGGCGGCGGCCGCGGCGCACAGCACCGGCACACCCCCTTCCGGCTGCAGGGCAGCGCGGTGGCGCAGCAGGATATCGGTCATCGCGGCATTGCCGGCCAGCGCGGCGCGCGCCAGCGGCGTGTGGCCATCGGCGTCCAGGGCATCGATCGCGGCTCCGGCTTCCAGCAGCATCACCGCCACCGCCACCTCGGCGCACAGGGCGGCATGGTGCAGCGGCGTGCACCCGTGTTCATCGCGGAAATCCAGGCTGGCACCATTGGCCAGCAGGGTGAGCACGATCTCCACGCGCCCGACGTAATAGGCATTGCGGGTCGCCGCCAGCAACGGCGTAATGCCCTGGCAGCGGTGATTGACATCCACACCGGCGGCAATCATCGCCCGCAGCGGCCGCGAGTCGGTCAGGCTGGCGGCGATGATCACCGCATCGCGCTGATCGGGCTCGTCCGGCCAGGGCGGATCGGTGGCATCGGCGCCGGCGGCCAGCAGCGCCAGGGCCAGATCGACCTGACCTTCGCGTACCGCTTCGCGCAACTGCACCGCACGCTGGCGGGCACTAGCCGGCAGCACCGCCTCCGGATCAGCCACCGGCACCTGGCTGGCCGCCCCGGGGCCGGCCAATCGGGCGGCGCCATCCAGGCTTGCGTGCAGCCGCTGCTGAACCCAGCGCAGGAACAGGGCCACCAGCATCGCCGCCGGCAACAGCAGGCCAAGCAGCAGCCAACCACGCAGCCCGCCGGCGAGCACCGCCAGCACCGGCAGCAGCAGGCAGGCCGAGTACAGCCAGAGCACGATCAGGCCGCGATCGCCGCCGGCCTCAGCAGTCAGCGCCCGCGCCGCCACCGCGGCCCGGCGCAGGCGCTGCAACGGCCGCACGCCTTCCAGGCCTCGCGCATGACGCGCCAGCGCCGGCAGGAACGGCGCCGGCCACAGCGCCAGCGGCGCCAGCACGATCACCAGCACCGCCGTGGCGGTCATCAAAAATGTTCCCAGGCTGGGTGCGGCCAGGGCCCACTGCAGCGGCCAGGTCAGCACCAGCGTCGCCACCACGCCATGACCGAGCGTGATCAGGGCGGTGGCCGGTATCCGCGCGCTCAGCGGCTGCCCGTCCGGCCCGGGATCCGGCTCAGGATCCTGCCCGGCATCGGCCATGGCATCGGCGGAGCCGGGATCGGCATCATCGACCCGGCTGCCCGGAACGCGTTCATGGCCCGGATCCAGCACAGCCACCAGCACCGCCAGCAAGGCCATTGCCAGCCACCAGGGCACGGCCATGAGCACGGTTCCGGCCAGCACCGGCCAAGCTGACAGCGAGCTTGACGACATGGGCACCGACAGCGACAGCAGGCTGGCCAGCAGCAGCATCGCCAGGACACCGGCGCCAAGCAGCACCGGCACCTGCGGCCGCTTCCGGGCCGCGCCGGCCGCGGCCGTGGGCAAGCTCATCGCCAGGGCTCCGGGGGCAGGCGGCAACGGCTGCCGGGGCGTGTCCCGGCGCGTGCCCTGGCGCCGGCGGCCGGCAGTTCCCGGGCCAGATACGGCGTCGGCAAGGCTGCCAGGCAGGCCGCTGTCATCGTGTTCGCCACCCTGATCATGGTTCGATGGTCATCTGCGCATGGCATGGCCACCGCGGCAGTGTACCCGCCTGCACCGGTGCCGGCTTTGACTTATCCTCAGCGGCCTTTGCTCCGCTGGGAAACAATGCGATGACTTTCCGCACCTTGCCCGTGCTGCTGTTGTTCTGGTGCCTGCCGGCACTGGCGACCCCGCCGCTGGAACAGATCATGGCCCACCCGGACTGGATCGGGCCGCCGGTCGAGGATGCCTGGTGGTCGCTGGATGGCCGCCAGGCCTATTACCAGGTCAAGCAGGCCGGCAGTCCGCTGCGGCAATTGCGCGCCATCGACCTGGCCAGTGGCCAGGACCAGCCAGTGGCCGATGCCGACCGGGCGACGATCGACGGCCCCGCGCCGGTCTACGAGGCCGCCGGGCGGCGGGCCGCATTTGTCCGTGACGGCAACCTGTTCCTGCGTGACCTGGAATCGGGTCGGCTGCGCCAGCTCACTGCCGGCCCCGAAGCCGTCGGCCAGCCGACCTTCACCACCGATGGCCGGCTGCTGGTGGCCAGTGGCGAGCGCTGGCTGCTGGTCGATCCGGCCAGCGGGCTGATCCGCCCGCTGGCCGACCTGCGCTGGCAGGACGAGCCGGACACCCTGGATGACAAGAACACCCTGGTGCAGACCCAGCTGCGCCTGTTCGACACCCTGCAGCGCACCCGCGAGGAACGCGCCAGCGAACGCGAACGTGCGCTTGAACTGAGCCGTGCCGATGCCAGCCAGCGACCGGCGCCCTGGTACCTGGGCAAGGACCAGCGGGCCCTGGCGACCCTGCCCGCGCCCGATACCCGCTGGTTGCTGGTCGCCAGCCAGCCGGCCGAGAACGGTTCGGCAGCCAGCCGCGGCAAGATGCCCAACTACGTCACCGAATCGGGTTACACCGAAGTCGTCGACGTGCGCAGCCGGGTCGGCCGGCCGCAGCCGACCGCGCACACTTTGGCTATCCTCGACCTGGACCAGCGCGAGCGCCTGGAGCTGGACCTGGCCACCCTGCCGGGCATCGATACCGACCCGCTGGCCGACCTGCGTACCGGCGACGACGCGCCCAAGGCGCCCGAGCGCCGCGCCATTACCGTGTTCGGCTCGCAGTGGAGCGACGACGGCCGCCACCTGGCCCTGATGCTGCGCGCGGTGGACAACAAGGACCGCTGGCTGGTGACGCTGGAGCCGGCCCGCTCCGGCGCCGCCATGACCGTGGTCGAGCGCCTCAGCGACGCGGCCTGGATCGGCTGGTCGTTCAACGAGTTCGGCTGGCTGCCGGGCAGCCACCGGCTGTGGTACCTGTCCGAGGCCAGCGGTCATTCGCACCTGTACCGTTACGACGCCGGCAGCCCGCGCCGCGGCAGCCGCGCCCTGACCAGTGGCGCCTGGGAAGTCTCGGCGCCGCAGCTTGACCGCACCGGCCGCCA
>CAZUZT010000006.1:7822-25787 GCA_964624575.1 uncultured Rhodanobacteraceae bacterium
CGGAACGCATCGGCGTCTACGGCGGCTCGTATGGCGGCTTCATGGCGCTGATGTCGCTGTTCCGCGAGCCGGACCGTTTCCTGGCCGGCGCCGCCCTGCGTCCGGTCACCGACTGGCGCCATTACAACCACGGCTACACCGCCAACATTCTCAATACGCCGGATCTTGATCCCGAGGCGCACCGGATCAGCTCGCCGATCGAGTATGCCGATGGCCTGCGTGGCCACCTGCTGATCGCCCACGGCATGCTCGATGACAACGTCTTCTACCAGGATGTGGTGATGCTGGCGCAGCGGCTGATCGAGCTGGGCAAGGACCACTGGGAGCTGGCCAGCTATCCGCTGGAAGGCCACGGCTATGTCCATCCGGAAAGCTGGTTCGACCAGTACCGGCGGGTGTTGAAACTGTTCGAGCGCACCCTGCAGCCCTGAGCCACTGGTTGCTACAGCAAAGGCCGCCGATCCGGCAGGATGCAGGATCGGCGCCGGCCGTTGATGCACTTTGCCCGGCCGTGAGCAGCCCGGGATTGAACCCGGATCACGGGTAAGCCGCCGGAGCCGCCGGACCGCCCGGCGTCGCGACCAACCTGCCGCTCCCGTGGCAGCGGATGGCGCGTGCACTTGGGACTGTCGGAAGCCGATTCACCCGACCGACTGGCACAGACCTTGCATCACTGTGGCTGCCCGGAAGCCGCAACCGGTGGCCGGCAGCGGCCCGGGCAACGCCGGTGGCCGTCCGGCCGCCAGGCCCACAGCAAGGAGCTTCAGCGATGACCCAGACCACTGAACCGACCAACAAGCACTGGTCCTTCCTGAAGGAGGGGGACACCTCGTTCGGGTTGTTCTACCCGCTGCATTACACACTGGCCGGCTTCCTGGATCCCGACCAGGCGCAAACGGCGCTGGACCGTCTGGCGGAGTCGGGCTTCAGTACCGATGACCTCCACGTGGTCAGCGGCGCACAACTGATTGCCGCGATCGACGAGATCGAGGACGGCAACAACTGGCTGGACCGGGTCCGCGCGCGGATCGCCGATTTCCTCGGCACCGAGACCTATTTCATCGACCAGGACCTGACCCTGGCGCGCCAGGGCGGCGTGTTCCTGCTTGCCTACACCCCGGAGGACGATTCCGCCAAAGCAGTCCAGGGCGTGCTGGAAGGTGCCCGGCCGGTCTATGCCCGGCGCTATCTGCGCATGGCCATCGACCGCATCATCGAGCCGGCCAATACCGACGATGTGCCGATGCGCGATTGACTTGCGGGCGCTGGCGCCGTGCCGGCCCCGATGATCATCAGCCGCCGATAGCCGGCCGCTCCCGCGTGCCGAGACAGGCCAGTGGTTGCCGGAGAGCACTGATGGCGACGCCGTCGTGCGGCGAAGATGGCAGAGGATCGCTGGTCGGCAGCTTCCAGACCAGCAACTTGCCGGCCAGCTCCAGACAGCTTCGCTGATCAATGCCCGCGCGGTGCCGCCGCAGCCAGCGCCGGGCGCGGCATCATGGAGGCATTCCCCCGCATCAACGTCGCCAGGAACCGGTTGCGCCAGTGATCGATATCGTTGTCGCAGATTGCCGTGTGCAGGGCCTGCCAGCGCTGCCGGCGTTCGGCCAGCGGCATCGCCAGCGCACAGGCGATGCCGTCGGCCACTTCCTGCGGGTCATAGGGATTGATGATGATCGCCTGACGCAGCTCGCGCGCGGCACCGGCAAAACGCGACAGCACCAGCACGCCCGGATCGTCCGGATCCTGCGCTGCCACGTACTCCTTGGCGACCAGGTTCATGCCATCACGCAGCGGCGTCACCAGGCCGACATCGGCCATGCGGTAATACCCGGCCAGGGTGCCATGCTTGAAGCTGCTGTTGAGGTAATGGATGGGCACCCAGTCCGGCGTGGCATGAGCGCCGTTGATGGCGCCGCACTGGCGGTTCAACCGGGCCCGCATCTGCCGGTATTCAGCCACCTTGTCACGCGAGCGCGGGGTGATCTGCAACAGCGTCACTTCGCCGTGCTGATCGGGATGGTCTTCAAGAAAGCGCTCGAAGGCGGCGAAGCGTTCCGGGATGCCCTTGCTGTAATCCAGCCGGTCGACGCCGATCATCAGCTTGCGCCGGGCCAGGCTGTCACGCATGCGCTGCAGCGCTGGCCTATGCCATGCCTGGCGCGCAGCCCGCTCGATGGCGGCGACATCGATGCCGATCGGAAAGGCACCGGCCCGGAAGCGACGGCCGCAGGCATCGATGCCGCCGTCGGCGCTGACTACGGCGCCGATTTCATGCTGGCAGTAGGCCATGAACGCGCGCAGGTTGGCGTCGGTCTGGAAACCCACCAGGTCGTAGGCGGCAAAGGCCTGGAACAGTTGCCGGTGCCGCGGCAGGCAGGTAAGCAGGTCCTCACACGGCAGGGGCGTATGCAGAAAGAACCCGATGCGGTTGTCGACACCCAGCCGGCGCAGCATCAGGGCCAACGGAATCAGGTGGTAATCGTGTACCCAAACCACATCACCGGGCTCGATCAGGCGCGCCAGGCGCTCGGCGAACAACTGGTTGACCCGGACATAGCCGTCGTAGTGGTCACGCTGATAGTCGACCAGGTCCAGCCGGTAATGGAACAGCGGCCACAGGGTGCGGTTGGCGAAGCCGTTGTAATACGCCTGGAAGTCCTCGTTGCCCAGGTCGATGGTGGTGTACTGGATGCCATCGGCATGCTCATGCCGCAACTGGCCGGCGCTGTCGTCACGGATCCTGCCGCTCCAGCCGAACCAGATGCCGCCGGTTTCCTTCAGTGCCGCGTGCATGGCGGTGGCCAGGCCGCCGGCCAGCCCCTGGCGGGGAACGGCGACGCGGTTGGAGACCACGATCAGGCGACCGCCATCGGATGCCACTGTTTCGGGCTGGTGGCGATCAGGCGACGGAGCAAGGGTCGCAACACTCTGGACGGCACCGGGACCGCTGCCACCACCGTCGACGGCGGGAGTGCCGGTCTCGGTCATGGCCTGGGCCCTTCCTGCCTGGCAGCGGTCTGCGCCGCTGCCAGCTGCTGCGGCAAGGCTGCCAGCCAGTCGCGCATTGCGGCCGGTCCTGGCAGTGCGTAGTCGGCACGGGTCGGGCGGCGCGGGCCAACGATCACGCTCCAACCGCCCAGCTCGCCAGCGGCCTGGAAGGCGCTTTCATCGGTCAGGTCGTCACCGAACACCATCGGCACGCGGCCGGTAAAAGGCGCAGTCGCCATCAGGCTGTGCAGCGCCTGGCCCTTGTCCGGACCGGACGGGCGGATCTCCACCATCTGCTTGCCATGCTGGATCTGGAAACCGTGGCCCAATCGCTGCGCCAGAGCCCGGGCAGCGGCCAGTGCCGCCGGGGCCAGCGCCGGCGACTGGCGCCAGTGCAGGGCCAGGCTGCCGCCCTTGTCTTCCAGCAGCAGGCCGGGATGTGCGGCATGGATCCGTTCCAGGCCGGCGCGCAAAGCCGCCATCGCCGGGGCGGGCGCGGCATCGACGGCCAGGCGGTCGCTGGCATCGCGCCGTTCCAGCCCGTGCAGGCCGGCGGCGGCGAACGTGTTCGGTGCAAACAGGCCATCCAAGGTTGCCACTGCGCGGCCACTGAGCAACGCCAGCGCGCCGTCCAGGCAGTGCCGGGCGCACTCCAGATGCCGGGGCAGCAACGGCGGTACCTGCACCGAATCCGGGCGTGCCGCAATATCGAGCAGGGTGCCGTCGACATCCAGGAACAGGGCCATCGGAACGGCCGGTGCCGGCGGCACGGCGAGCCGCGGCGCCAAGGTTCCCGATGGCGGTGAGCCGGCTGCTTGGACCGGGCGGGTCGGGCTGGCCCGAACGGTGCCGGCCGGCACCGGCGCTGCGTCGGTTGCAAGGGGCAAGGTCATGGAAACGTCCTGATATTTTGCAGACGGCGATCGCCTGGTACGGCTCGCCGCCGGCAGGCACGGCGGCTGCGGCTGCACCTTGGCGGTCAATTGCGCGGTCGGGTCATCGACGGCGGATCACTGGCCGGAAAACTGTCAGCCAGCGCCTGGTCCAGTTCCTGTTCCTTGCGCAGCTGCTGCTCGTGCCGGCTCAGATGACGGCCATGGCGGACCAGACAGGCGGTCAGTGCCGCAGTCGCCAAAACCCACAGGGGCTTGTTCATTAAATTCTCTCCAGAGGGAAACGCAGGCCAGAGGGAAACGCAGGACCGGCATCGGTGGATGCCGGATCGGCCAGCAGGTCAGAAGCAAACTCCATGCCAGACACACTTCGCTCGTGCGTCAAGCTGGCTATCGGCAGCGGCACCGGGATCGGAGCACTCACGAGGGTGATCAGGGCGTGGCGGTAGCCCCTACGGCTTCGTTTTGCAGACGGGCGCAGGTCGATCGACGCGGCTGCCATGGCATCTGCAATGCCCAAAGCGACAGCCCCGGCAGGACGCACGATCGGCACCGGCCGACAGCGCCGATGTGTTGGCCGGATGTCGGCCGGACCGCAAGGCAGGATCAGGCCTTCTTGCGCGCGGCCCTCTTGGCCGACGCCGACTTGCCAGCAGTTTTGGCGGCAGCTTTGGCGGCCTTGCCCGCCTTGGTGGCTTTGCTTGCCTTGCTGGTTTTTGTCGCCTTGGCAGTCTTGCTGGCAGCTTTCTTGCCGGACTTTTTCGCCGCGGTCTTCTTGCTGGCAGGGCCGCTGCCGGATTTGCGTGCCGGCGTGCGCCGGTTGTCCTTGATGCTCTGCTCCAGCAGGGAAACGAAGTCGACCACGTTGGTCGCCGCGTCGGCCCGTGCCGGCGCCTCCTCCTCCTCCGTCACCTGCTCGACACCGCTGGCCTTGAGCCGCTTGCGGATGACCCCGGCCAGGCGCTCGCGGAACTCGTCACGATGGTCCTCGGGCTGCCAGGGCACGGTCATCGATTCGATCAGCTCCCGGGCCATCGCCATCTCGCGCTCGGCGATGCGGTAGTCGGCCAACTCGCCCTCCGGCAGCGTGTACTCATCCATCGGCACCAGCTCCTGGGGGAAGCGCAGCAGCATCAACACGATCGCCATGCCCTGCGGCATCACCGCAGCCAGGTATTGGCGTGTGCGGATCACCACCCGGGCAATGCCGATGCGGCCGGTGGCCGCCAGCGCCTCGCGCAGCAATACGTAGCCTTTTTCCGCCTTGCGCCCGGGCACCAGGACGTAGGGCTTTTCAAAATACTGCGGCGCCAGGTCGTCGGCGGCGATGAAGCCTTCGACATCGACCGACTCCCGACCCTTCGGCGCCGCCTCGCGCAGGTCGTCCTCTTCCAGCACTACGTAGCTGCCCTTGTCGTATTCAAACGCCTTGACCACCTCGCCCCACGGCACTTCCTCGCCGGTCTCGGCATTGACCCGCTCGTAGCGGATCGGGCTCTTGTCGCGGCTGTCGAGCATGCGGAACGACAGGTCGTTGCGCCGCTCGCCGGGCATCAATGCCACCGGCACATGCAGCAGGCCGAAGGACAGGGTGCCGTTCCAGATCGGTCGTGCCATGACAGTCTCCAGGCAAAGAGGGAGAGTCGCTCCGGTCCGCCGGCCCTTGCGGATGGCGTCGGCGATGACCGGCGCGGCCTTGCATCCTGGACCGGCACGGGTGAGATAAAGGTCAAGCCGGAGCCTGTTGAGCTCCGTCTCTCAGCCCAGCTCCCGATACTCCCTGCTTCGCTGGCGAAGGAGGTCGGGGAGGATGCTGTGCCGCGCGGTGGTGCAGGCTTTATCGCCGTGTGCTTCGCACTGGCGCATCCCACTCAGTGCCCTCTTCGCGCGCGAAGGGGGGAAGCTTTCGGCCGGCGGCGACGGCCAGGGCACATCACCGCGCGGCCTGCCGGGAAAGCACTCAGGCCGCCGCGGCCTTCTGGTTGGCGCCGCTTTCGGCCATCTCGGTCAGCTTGACGTCGGTCGCTTTTTCCTCTTCCAGGGAGACTTCCAGCAGTTCCAGAGCCTCGCTGTGGCCGAGCTGACGGGCCAGCGCACACAAGGTGCCGTAGCTGGCGATTTCGTAATGCTCGACCTGCTGGGCGCCACCAATCAGCGCGGCATCGCGGACCGGACCGGCATCGATCGAGCTGATGATGTCCTTGGCCTCCTCGACCAGGCCTTCCATGGCCTCGCACTTGATGCGCTTGAGCTTGAGCCCCAGCACCTGCGCCACCTGTTCCAGACGCTCGACCTGGCCCTGGGTTTCTTCCAGGTGGGCTTCAAAGGCAGCGGCCAGATCCGGGTTTTCAACCGCCTTGGCCAGCCGCGGCAGGGATTTGGTCATCTGCTTTTCGGCACTGTAGGTGTCGGAAAGCTGGTGCAGGAACAGGTCATCCAAAGTCTTGATCGCCATGTCTTGGTTTCCTTTGCTGATGGTTTTTCGAAGATCGGGTCGGGACCGGCCACAGCGCGGTCGGACCCGGGCCGCCCGATGACGGCCTGCACCGCATCAAGCAAGCACCGGGCCGATTCTCAGTCGGCTGCTGCCAGTGTCATCCGACGGTGACCGCGCCGGCCGATGCCAGACCCGCCATCGGCATCTGTCCGCCCCGAACGCGGCACGGTTGAGCCGGCAGCAGGGACAGCGCCGACCCCGGCTCGTAGCCGCAATCCCGCCGTCTTCTGCCCGACCCCCGCATTAACCCTCATGCACCCTGCCCGACGCCGGGCCAGAGCCCGGGAGGTGATCGACCGGGCGCAAAGTCCGGCGCGATGGCACACAACCTGCAGCATCCGGGTACTGACTACGGTCCACCGGCCACCCAGCCCGGACCGGGCCGCATTCATGCCAGGAGGCTAGAAAGCCATGTTCGAGATGTCGGGAGTGTGGTGGCAGTTGATCATCCGTGCCGCCCTGGTCTATGTCGTGGTATTGGCGCTGTTGCGGCTGTCGGGCAAGCGCACCATCGGCGAGTTCTCGCCCTTCGATATCGTCGTCCTGCTGCTGCTGGCCGAGGCCGCCCAGGGCTCGATGCTCGGCGACGACACTTCGCTGCAGGGCGGCCTGCTGGTGATTGCGGTGCTCGTCGGGCTGAACTGGCTGCTGGCCTTCATCACCGCGCGCAGCGCGAAGGTGGAGGGGGTGGTCGAGGGCCGGCCGGTGATCCTGATCCGCGATGGCGAGGTGGATCGCGACAGCCTGCTGGCCAACAACCTGCCCGAGGGCGACCTGGACGAGATCATGCGCTCGCACCAGATCCGCCAGCGCGCCGATGTCGAGTTGGCGGTGCTGGAGCCCAATGGCGAGGTCTCCTTCTTCAAGCGCCAGGGCCGGTCCGGCGGCCAGGTCCCGGCCGATGCCAGCCTGCACGATGCGGCAGTGCCGGCCCAGGACACCCGCCTGGCGCGGACGGATGACGATCAGTGAATGGACCGGCTGCCCGGCCGCTGGCCCCGATCCAGAAGCCGGCGTCCGAGCTGCAGGCCGACGGCGAAACTGGCATAGGTGGCGAGCAGGCCGGCGGCGCTCATGCGCTGCTCGAAGCCCGGATTCAGGCGCCTGGGAATGACGTGGTAGTCCACGACATAGGCCAACGCGGCGGTGACGGCTGCGCTCACCGCCTGGCGTTCCAGCGCCGGTTGCCGGGCCGTGGCACGCTCGAAGAACACCGCCCAAAAGATGGAACTGCCATGGTGGATGACGTATCCGGGAACCGTGTGCCGCAACGAGACCCGGCGCCGACGCGTGGCCGACCGACCCCACAACCAGTGGCTGGTGGCATTGGTGCCGCTGACCGCCGAACCGGTGGCGCGATGACTGGCCAGCAGGATGGTGAGGGTGGACGCCACGCTGGCGACCGAGCCGATGACCACGGCCCGGGCCAGCGGCCGCAACCAGGCGCGGCGCCCTTGCGGGTGCTGGTGCTGGGCGCCACCGGCATGATCGGTTCCAGGCTGGTGCCGGCGCTGCTGGCGTGCGGTCATGAGGTTCTCCTGGGCGTACGCGATACCGATGCGGCGCACCGGCGCTGGCCGCAGCTGCCGGTACTGGCGGTCGATCTTGACCGCGACCCTGTCGTGCCGGCGTCATCACGGCCGCTGCCGCCGCTGGATGCGGTGATCAATACCGTCGGCATCTTCCGCAGCCATGATCCGGACCCCGATGGTCCCGACCAGTTCACCCGCGTGCATGAGACGGGCCCGCTGGCGCTGTTTGATCACGCCATCAGGGCCGGGGCCAGGCGCATCGTGCAGGTGTCGGCGCTGGGCGCCGCGCCGGAGGCCGGCACGGCCTTCCTGGCCAGCAAGGGCCGCGCCGACCTGGCCATCGCTGCCCTGCCAGCCCAGACCACCAGCCTGCGGCCATCGCTGGTGTTCGCGCCGGAAGGGGCCAGCAGCCGCTGGTTCGCCCTGCTCGCCGCCCTGCCGCTGACGCCACTGCCCGGCGCCGGCAGCCAGCCGGTTCAGCCGGTGCACGTGGATGATCTGTGTGCCTCGGCGCTGGCCGTGCTGACCCTTTCCCCTGCACCAGCAGTGGTCGAGGTGGTGGGCCCGCAGGCGCTGACCGTGCGCCAGTATCTGGCCGCCCTGAAACAGTTGATGAATCTGGGCGGTGGCTTCGTGCCGATGCCCTTGCCGCTGATCCGGCTGGCGGCCGGAGTCATGGCACGCGTCAGCCGCAGCCCGGTCGATACCGATGCCCTGACCATGCTTGAGCAGGGCAGCACCGGCGACAGCGCCGGCCTGGCCGCTGTCCTGGGCCGGCCGCCGCGGCCGGTGTCGGCATTTCTTGGCAAGGCCGACGCCGCTGCCATGCGCCGCCAGGCGCAGCTGGACTGGCTGCTGCCGCCGGCCCGCTGGGCCGTTGCCGGACTGTGGCTGGTGACCGCGTTTGTGTCGGCATTCGTGTTTCCGGTGCCCGAAAGCCTGGAACTGCTGGCGCGTACCGGCATCACCGGCGCCGCCGGACCGTGGGCGCTGTACGGCGCCGCCGGGCTCAATGCCGTACTCGGCCTGGGCCTGTTTCTGGCACCGCGCTGGCGACCGTGGCTGTATCGGGCGCAGATCGCGCTGGTGCTGTTCTACACCGCGATGATCACCTGGGCGCTGCCCGAATTCTGGGCCCATCCCTACGGGCCGGTATTGAAGAACCTGCCGATCCTGGCGTTGCTGGTGATCCTGCACGCACTCGACCGGCCGGAGGGCTGACCAGGCCGATGGACATCATCATCGCCAAATACCTGCATATTCTCGCGTCCACCTTCCTGTTCGGCACCGGCATTGGTACGGCCTTCTACCTGTTCTTCATCAGCCTGAGCCGGGATGTCCACGCCATTGCCGTGGTCGCGCGTCATGTCGTGATTGCCGACTGGCTGTTCACCGCCACCACCATCGTCTTCCAGCCGCTCAGTGGCCTGTACCTGGCGCACCGGCTGGGCATTCCGCTGTCCACGCCGTGGTTGGCCTGGTCGATCATCCTGTACGTCATCGCCACGGCCTGCTGGCTGCCGGTGGTCTGGCTGCAGATCCGGATGCGCGACATCGCCATCGCCGCCGACCGCGAAGGCCGGCCCCTGCCCGCCGCCTACCAGCGCCGCTTCGTGGTCTGGATCATGCTGGGTGTGCCGGCGCTGTTCGCCTTCCTGGCGATCTTCTACCTGATGACCGCCAAGTGGGTCGCCTTCGACTTGTTTGCGTGACCGCCGGGCCGCAGCGCCTTTGAAAGCGGCGCCTGCAGATGACCTCTGGATCCCGGCGTGACATCGGCAAACGATTGGCCAGGTGGATGCGATTGCGGCAGGCCGGCTGACGGCGACGGTTCCTGTTTGGTCCCGCACCGCCAGCCGCACTGTCCGCACGGGGCGGCAGGCATCATCCGCCCCGTAGCCGACCAACTGCTGATCAGCTGCCTCGGCCAGGGCCATTGGCCGCGGATGTGCTGCCGGTGTCCTTGCCCTTGCCGCCACGACCGGAGCCGGAGCCGGAACGGCTGCTGCGACTGGAGACGGTATCGCCATCACTGTCCTGGACGGCTTGGGCCTGGCTGCCCTGGCCACTGTGGCCACCCTGGCTACCGCCGCGGACCACCCGCAGGTCGTTGCGTACATCGTGCACGCCACTGCAGGCGTCGGCGATGTCCTCCATCCGGTGCTTCATCCAGCGCTCGCCGACGCTGCCCGACAGGGTCACCGTGCCCTCGTTGACCGCCACCTCGACATTGCCGGCATCGACATCCTCGTAGGTGATCCGCTCGCAGACATCCTCACGGATGCGTTCGTCCGAGCGCGTGTAACCCTTCGGCGCCTGTCCGGAAAACCCGCCGCGGAAGCCCGCTTCACCGCGGTCGTTGTCCTGGCCACGGCCCTGGTTCTGGCCTTGGCCCTGATCCCAGCCGCGCCGGTCGATGCCGCCGCCATGGCCGCCCGAACGGCTGCCCTGGCCGTAGCCGCTGCTGTGGCTGTGGCCTTGCCCATGGCCGCCATGGTGGCCGCCCATGCTGCCACCGCCGCCACCGGATCCGTGTCGCGAACCGGAACGGCCGCTGCTCCATTCCGACTCACTGCCGCCCCAGTCGCGCTGCCCGTTCCAGTCGTCCTGGCCGCGCCAGCCGCTGCTGTCCCGGTGCGGGCCTGCACGCTCGCCGCCACCCTGGTACTGGCCACCGGGCTGGCGGTAGCTGGAGCGATCGTAGCTGTCATCGGCAAGATTGTCGTCTGAACGCCAGCCGCCGCCGCTCTGGCGCAGGCCCCGCTCGCGCATGCCCGGCGGTTCGCGGCCCTGGTCCTCGCGATAGCCGCCGAACTGGTCGGGATGGCCGCGATGGCCGTAGCGGTCGTCATAGCTGCGGCCGGCATACCGGTGCGGCCCTTCCCGGCCGCCGGTGTCGCCGCCCGGTCCGCCACTGCCGAACGGCCGGTAGTCACCGCCACCGACGTCGTGGCCGTAGCCACGATGGTGCTCGTCGCGCGGCCCGCCCGAGTCACGGTAGTGGCGGTCCCTGGGTCCTTCGTGGCCGTGTTCGTGGCGGCCGCGGTCGTCGTAACGTTGGTTGCTCATGATTTCATTCCTCGTTGCTGTTCAGCCTGCGGGGCGATCGCGTGATGCGATCCCCCAATCAGGTGAAGCAATGGCCATGCCAGTGGTTGCCGGCGCCGCGGGCCAGCGGGCCAGGGGGTCAGTCATTGGCGGGCACTGGTTTTTTTCTCCATCCGGGCCAACAGCCGCAGGGTCCGTCGCTCCCGGGCACTGCGCCGGTCCGCGCCCTTGCCGGTGGCAACGCGCGGCAACCGGCAATCGCGCCAGGCATCGAACACCCGCGGGTTGATGTAGGCCTTGCGACACACCGCCGGCGTGTGGCCAAGCCGCTGCGCCACCTGCCCGGCGACCTGGGCCACGCCGCTGCGGAACTGTCTTTCATCCCGGGGTGGCGGCAGCGCGCAGAGCAGATCCAGGGCCTGCACGGTGGCCTGCCAGCTGCGAAAGTCCTTGGCCGTGAACTCACCGGCCATGGCTTGGCGCAGGTAGTCGTTGACCCTCCCCGAGCTGACCGCGTGACGGCGTCCGTGCTCGTCCAGGTATTGGAACAGGGTCTGGCCGGGCAACTGCTGGCAGCGACGGACGGCCCGCACCAGGCGCGGATCGTCGATGTCGGCCTGCTGCCAAAGCCCGCTCTTGCCGCGAAAACGCAAGCGCAGATGATCCGCTGCCATGCGTTTTGCATGCCGATCGCGCAGCGTGGTCAGGCCGAAGGTCCGGTTTTCACGGGCATATTCGGCATTGCCGATGCGCAGGGCGGTGGCATCGAGCAGCGACACCAGCAAGGCCAGCACCTGCTCCCGGTCCGGGCTTGATGGCACGTTGTCGCCGAACTTGACCCCGCCGGAAAGATCCTGGCGCAAGCGCCGGCGCAGGGCCGGCAGGGCGCGGCCGAAGGTGACCATGCGGCTGAACTTGTCGGCGTCCCTTTGCTTGCGCCATTGCGGGTGGTAGCGGTATTGCCGGCGCTGCCGCGCATCCAGCCCGGTCGCCTGCAGATGGCCGTTGGCCCAGCGGCAGATCCAGACCTGCTCGTAGGCCGGAGGAATGGCCAGGGCCTTGATCCTGTCCAGGGTGGCGGCGTCCTTCACCGGCCGGCCGTTGGCATGCAGGTAGCGGAAGCCGCGGCCACAGCGCTGGCGGCGGATGCCCGGCTGCGACTGGCTGCTCCAGCGCAGGCGCGTTTCCGGATGCTTGCCGGCCATCGTGTCAGTCCCGGGCAACGGTCATGGCGGCATGGACGCCATCCCGGGACCGGCGGCGACGGGCATCGGCGTACGCCCTCAGCTCCCGGACCACCGCGACAGGTCCTGGCGGAGGGTGGCCATCTCCTGCCACGGGTCCTGGCGCAGCTGCCGCAGCCGCGCCGGCAACGAGCGCCAGTCGTAGGCATTGGAGCCGCGTACCCGGGTCAGTTCCGGCCAGGCCAGCGGCACCGCCACCGGGGCACCGGCCCGCGCCCGCAGCGAGTACGAGGCGATGGCGGTGGCGCCGCGGCCATTACGCAGGTAATCGATGAAGATCCGGCCCTTGCGCTGGGCCTTGCTGGCGACCGCGACATAGTGTTGCGGGTCGGCGGAAACCATGGCCTGGGCAAAGCCCTGGGCGAAGCTGCGCACCAGCGGCCAGGCGCAGGCCGGCTGCAGCGGCACCACCACGTGCAGGCCCTTGCCGCCGGTGGTGCGCAGGAACGAGACCAGGTCGACATCCACCAGGCGGTCACGCAACTGGCGTGCCGCCCGACGCAACTGCGGCCAGGTGATGCCAGGCCCGGGGTCCAGGTCGAAGACGATCCGGTCGGCCAGGTCCGGGCGGTCGGCATGGCTGCCCCAGGGATGAAACTCCAGGGCATTGAGCTGAACCAGCTGCAGCAGGCCGGCGGCATCGTTGACCACCAGGTAATCGGCCTTGCCGCCGGAACTCTCCTCCAGGCGCACGTGATCGACGCGATCCATGCCCGGCCCCTTGTGCTTCTGGAAGAAGCAGGCCTTGGCGATACCGTCCGGACAGCGCACCACCGACAGCGGCCGACCGGCGATCTCGGGCAACAGCCGGTCCATCACCTGCGCGTAGTAGGCGGCGACATCGCGCTTGCGGACTTTGGCATCGGGGAACACCACTCGATCCGGATGGCTGAGCTCCAGCGCCGCCAGGGCCCGGGCGCCGGCTTCGGTATCGATATCGATATCGGCATCGGGACCGGCCCGGCGCTGGCCGCGACGGTGATCGGCCTCTTTGCCGCGGGTGTCGCTGCTTTTCTGCTTCTTGCCATCACGTTTGCCGAGCGTTGCGGCGGCCTGCCTGGCGCGGCTTCCCGAATCGGTGTCTGTCAGCTCGTCCACGCTCCTGTCCTCTCTGAGGGTCTTGAAGCTGGCCTGCCGCAGCAGGCCGCTGTCGCCCCGGCCGCGATCTTCGACCTCGACCACGAAGCGGGGGGCAAACCAGCGCGCGGCGCGCAGGTCGGTATCGTTTTCGGGCACATGCACGCTGGCCTGGCGCCGTCCGGCAGTGCCGATCAGGGCGCTGATCCGGCGCAGGTCGGCATCGGCGAAACCCGAGCCGACGCGGCCGGCATAGGCCCAGCCATGGACCGGATCCGGGCGTGCCAGCAGCAGCGCGCCGAAGCCGATGCGCGAGCCCTGCCCCGGGGTGTAGCCGACCACGGCGTAATCGTCGCTGGCCAGCAGCTTGGTCTTGCGCCAGTCGTCACTGCGCCCGGCCCGGTAAGGGCGGTCAGCGCGCTTGCTGAGCAGCCCTTCAAAGCCGTTCTCACGCGCCAGGGCCAAAGCCTGGTCGCCATTGCCGGGCAGATGCGAGCTGTAGGCCAGATGCGCCGGCGGCGGGTCACCCAGAACCTTTGCCAGCAGCGCCTTGCGCTGTGCCAGGGCCGCGCCCGCGGTGTCGATGCCATCGACATGCAGCAGGTCGAACAGCACCAGGCTCAAGGGCGCCTGCTCGCGCCCGACCAGCGTCGCCTGCAGGCGGTTGAAATCGGCCCGGGCGCCGCCGGCGGCGACCAGCTCGCCATCCAGCACCGCCGAGCGCAGCGCCAGGGCGGACAGCGCCGAGGCGATCTCCGGCAAACGGGATGTCCACTCCAGGCCATTGCGCGACCACAGGCGGATCTTGCCGTTGGCGATGGTGGCTATGATCCGGTAACCATCCCATTTCAGTTCATGCAGCCAGTCCGTGCCCCGGGGCGGCGCTTTGACCAGGCTTGCCAGCTGCACTTTTGGCGCGCCGTCGGGTGGCTTGCCCGGTTGCGCACCGGCCAGTGAGCGGGCCGCGGTGCGCCAGTTGCGCTTGCTGCGGCCGGGCTTGGCCGGTGGCTTGATGGCACCCGCGACGGCGGCATTCGCAGCCTTGCGCCCCGGCTTTGCCTTTGCGCGGCCGGCCGGTGCCGGCGGCGGCTCGACATCATCGAGCAGGTCGTCGGCATCGACCGGGCCGGCAAACGCATCCTCGTCCTTGAACAGCAGCCATTGCGGCTGCCGCGCCGGCTTGCCCGAGCGCACCAGGTGCCAGCCACCGCGCAGCTTGTCGCCGTGCAGCTCGAAGCGCAGATGGCCTTTGGCCAGCTGGCTGTCGGCATCGCCTGAGCTGGTCCAGATACCCCGGTCGAACAGGGCGACATGGCCGGCGCCGTACTCGCCTTTGGCGATCTCGCCCTGGAAATCGGCGTAGGCCAGCGGATGATCTTCGACCTCCACGGCCAGGCGCTTGACCGCCGGATCGAAGCTGGGACCCTTGGGCACCGCCCAGCTGCGCAGGACATCGCCGACCTGCAGTCGAAAGTCGTAATGGCGGCGGCTGGCGTGGTGGAGCTGGACCACGAACAGGGCGCGACCGGCCGCCGCCGGCGCATCGGCATCCGGCTCCGTGGTCCGGTCGAAGGCGCGTTTGCGGCGATATTCCTGCAGGCTCATGGCGACCGGCGCTGCCGTCGTGCCAGCGAAATCGCGAGCCCTGGCGACCCGGGCATATCCATGCCGGCAGCCTGCCGGCGACGGCATCGCCGCGATGTGAAGCAGGGCGCTGCCCAGGGCCAGACCGGGTGATCGGCCCAGGCCGGCATTGGCCGGCATTGGCAGGCACTGGCAGGTTTCCCCGGTCGATTCCCAGGTCTGGGCCGACGCGACCTCAGGCCGCGTGCGTGGGCTGCTCCTGGGCCATCGTTTCCAGCGCCTCGGCGACGGCGCCGGGGGCGCGGGTATACGGCGCCAGCAGGCGGTAGAAGGCCGGCACCACGAACAGCGACAGCAGGGTCGAGAAGGCGACGCCGGTGATGATCACGATGCCGATGGTGCTGCGGCTGGCCGAACCCGGGCCACCGGCCAGGACCAGCGGCAGGGCGCCGAAGATGGTCGCCAGCGAGGTCATCAGGATCGGTCGCAGGCGCAGGCTGGCGGCCTCGCTGATCGCTTCGTGGACGCTGCGGCCCTGGTCGCGAAGCTGGTTGGCGAATTCGACGATCAGGATGCCGTTCTTGGCCGCCAAACCAATCAGCATGACGATGCCGATCTGGCTGAACAGGTTCAGGCTGGAACCGAACAGGCCGATGCCGAGCAGGGCGCCGAGCACCGCCAGCGGCACGGTGAGCATGATCACCAGCGGGTGGATGAAGCTTTCGAACTGCGCCGCCAGCACCAGGTAGACGATCAGCAGCGCCATGGCGAAGGTGAACAGCACGGCGCCGCCGGATTGCAGGTAATCGCGCGACTCGCCCTTGTAGTCGATCTGCGCGTTCTGCGGCAGCTCCTCGTCGATGACGCGCTGGGCGAATTCCAGCGCCTCGGCGACGGTGTAGTCCGAGGCCAGGCCGGCGGAAATGGTGATCGCACGCAGGCGGTTGAAGCGGTTCAGGCTGGCCGGCTCGGCCAGCTCGTGCAGGCTGACCAGGTTGGCCAGCGGAATCAGCTCGCCACTGGCCTGCGAGCGCACATACAGGTTCTGCAGGTCGGCCGGGCTGCTGCGTTCGCTGTCGCGCGCCTGCAGCATGACATCGTATTCCTCGCCATCCTCGACGAAGGTGGTGACCCGGCGCGAGCCCATCATCGTTTCCAGGGTGCGGCCGACCTCGCTCACCGATACGCCCAGATCGGCGGCGCGGCCGCGGTCGATGGCGACGCGGATCTGCGGCCGGGTTTCCTTGTAGTCGCTGTCAACGCCATACAGCTTGGGGTTTTCCTCCAGCCGCGGCAGCAGGCGGTCGCGCCATTCCACCAGCTCGTCATAGGTCGGCCCGCCGAGCACGATCTGCAGCGGCTGGCCACGGCTGCGGACCAGGCCGGTACGCACCGACGGCGTCGCCCGGGCGCCGGGGATGTCGGCCAGCAGGGTGCGCACCTCATCGGCCAGGGCCATGGTGTCGACATCGCGCTCGCGCCACGAGCGCAACAGCACGATGGCGCGGCCGGTATGCATGTTGGCGGCGCCGCCCCAGGCCGGCGCGGCGGTGCTGATGCGCTCGATCGGTCCGTCGTCCTCGACCAGGGTCATCAGCCGGCGCTCGACTTCCTGAACCTGGCGCACGGTGTGATCGAAGCCGGCGCCTTCCGGCCCCTGGATCATGACGAAGAAGGAGCCACGGTCCTCGGCCGGCGCCAGCTCCTTGGGCACCAGGGCGTAGACCACGACGGTGGCCGCCACCGCCGCCACCACCAGGCCGGTCATCAGTACCGGCCGGGCGATGACCGGCTGCAATACCGCCTGGTAGCCATTACGCAGGCGGATGAAGATGCGGTCGATGCGCCCGACCAGGCCGGCGCCACCGCGGTGCGGGCGCAGCAGCTTGGAGCACATCATCGGCGTCAGGGTCAGGGCGACGAAGGCCGACAGCGCGATCGCGCCGGCCATGGCCACGGCCAACTCGCGGAACAGGCGGCCGTTGTTGCCCTCCAAAAATGCGATCGGCAGGAACACCGAGCACAGCACCACAGTGGTGGCGATCACCGCGAAGGCGACCTGGCGGGTGCCCCGATACGCGGCCAGCAGCGGCGGTTCACCGGCATCGACGCGGCGCTGGCAGTTCTCCAGCACGATGATGGCGTCGTCGACCACCAGGCCGATACACAGGATCAGCGCCAGCAGGGTGAGCAGGTTGATCGTGTAGCCGAACACCAGCAGGGCGATGAAGGCGGCGACCAGGCACACCGGCACCGTCACCGCCGGGATGATCGCGGCGCGGACGCTGCCCAGGAAGGCGAAGATCACGATCAGCACCAGCGCCATGGCCTCGGCCAGGGTCCAGTAGACGCGGTTGACGGCGGCATCGATGAAGATGGTGGAATCGAAGGCGACCTCCATGGTCATGCCCTCGGGCAGGCTGTCCTGCACCGCCTGGACCTCGGCCTTGACGCTGCTGGCCACCTCCAGGCTGTTGGCCGTGGACGTGCGGATGATGCCCATGCCCAACTGCGGCAGGCCGTTGCCGCGGAAATAGGCGCGGCGCTCGGCTGAGCCGCGTTCGATGCTGGCGACATCGCCCAGCCGCACGACGTAGCCGTCGGCGCCCTTGGCCACCGGCATGGCGGCGAAATCATCCGCGTCCTGGTAACTGCGCGTCATCCGCAGGGTGAATTCGCGGTCGCTGGATTCCAGATGGCCGGCAGGCAGCTCGACGTTCTCGCGCCGCAACGCCTGCTCGACATCGTTCACCGTCAGGCTGCGCGCAGCCAGCGCATCGCGCTCCAGCCAGACCCGCATGGCATAGCGCTCGCCACCACTGATGCGCACCTGGGCGACCCCGTCCAGGGCCGAAAAGCGGTCGACCAGGTAACGCTCGGCGTAGTCGTTGAGCGCCAGCGTATCCATCGACGGGTGGTTGATGTTGAGCCACAGGATCGGGTCGGCGTCGCTCTCGACCTTGGCGATCCGGGGCGGGTCGGCTTCTTCCGGCAACCGGTTCAGGATCCGGCTGATGCCGTCGCGGACATCATTGGTGGCGCTCTCGATCTCGCGGCTGAGCTTGAACTCGATGGTGATGTCGGCACGGCCGTTGCGGC
>CAZUZT010000006.1:25887-38619 GCA_964624575.1 uncultured Rhodanobacteraceae bacterium
TCGATCTCGCGGCTGAGCTTGAACTCGATGGTGATGTCGGCACGGCCGTTGCGGCTGCGCGATTCGATCGTCTCGATGCCCTCGATGCCGGCGACAGCATCTTCCAGGATCTGGGTGACGCGGGTTTCCACCACCCCGGCCGAAGCGCCGGGGTATTCGACATTGACCGACACGATCGGCGGGTCGATGTCGGGCAGTTCGCGCAGCGACAGGCGGGTGAACGAGATCACGCCCAGTACCACCAGCAACAGGCTGATGACGCTGGCGAAGACCGGCCGCTTGATGCTGATGTCGGACAGAATCATGGTGCGCTACCTGACCACGGCCGGGGTGTCGGCCACCGGCTGGCCGGAACCATCGACGATCGCCACCTGGTTGCCGGCGCGGACCTTGAACGTGCCGTCCACCACCACCCGGTCGCCCTGCTCGACGCCGGCCAGCACTTCGACCTGGCCACGGCGGCGGGCGCCCAGCTCGACCGCCACCTGTTCGACGACGTTGTCGTCACCGATCCGGAATACGAACGAAGTCGTGCCGATCTGCACCACCGACAGCTCCGGCAGCACCAGGGTCTGGCGCGGCACCGCCAGCAGGTTGACCTGCATCAGCATGCCCGGCATGAGCAGATCATCGGGGTTGGGCAGGTGGGCGCGCACCGCCACCGCCCGGGTCACCGGATCGACCCGGGAGCCGATCGAGGTCACCGTGCCTTCGAACTCCTGGTCGGGCCAGGCGGCGCTGGTGGCACGGATGGCCTGGCCCGGCGACAGGGTCGACAGGGCGGTTTCGGGAATGCTGAAATCCAGCTTGATCACCGAGGTGTCATCCAGCGTGGTGATCACCGTGCCCGGCGTCACCAGGGCGCCATCGGAGACGGCGCGAAAACCCAGACGACCAGCAAACGGCGCGCTGATGACCCGCTCGGCCAGGCGCGCACGAATGGCATTGGCCCGCGCCCGGGCGGTGTCGCGGGCGGCGCGCTGGGTGTCGTACTGGGCGCGCGGGATGGTGCCCTGGGCGACCAGGCCCTCCATCCGGCCCAGCTGCTGCTGGGCCTCGTTCAAGGCCGCCTGCGCTTCTTCCAGTTGCGCAACCTCGGCCTGGCCGGTGAGCTCGACCAGAACATCGCCGGCCTGCACCTTGTCGCCATCTTCAAAACGTACCCGGCGCACGACCTCGGTGACCTTGGCGGTCAGCGTCACCGATTCATTGGCCTGTGCCGTACCCAGTGCCTGCAGGGTGTCGACCCAGAGCACGTCCTGGACCTGGGCCGCGGTCACCGTCGGCGCGGCCACGGTGCCGCCGCCGTCATCGCCGCCCCCACCGCAGGCGGCCAGCAACAGTGCCAGGGCCGTAACCGCCAGCAGGCGCAGGCATCCGGCCCGAAGCGGCCGTTCCGACCGGTCCGGAGATCCGCCAGGAATGTTGTGGAACGCAGGGAAAAAGTGGTTTGGCACGCCGGGCAAGGTCCTGGAAGCGATGGCGGAAACGGTCAACCCAGGGCTGCACCGATGACATCCGATGGACCTGGCCGGTCCGGGATCGGTTCCGGTCCAAGGTCGCCGCCGACCAAGGTCGGTGCCGGCCAAGCTTTGCGCCGAATTGTGCAGCCGTGGACCAGACCGGTACTCCGGCAGCACCGGCGCGGCCGCGCAGGGCGCTGTCGGACAGGCGCGCAGTCTAGGCCGGCAACATGGCTAAACTGTGTGGAGGCGGCGGCCGCCGGCCGGTCTTTCAGAAGCCGCCACCGGTCTTGAAACCGCCGCCACCAAAGCCGCCACCGCCCTTGAAACCGCCACCGCCGAAACCGCCACTGCGCGATTTTCCGCCGCCGAAGATGCCCGGCAACGAGCCCGGCTGACGGCTGCCACGGGGCAGGCGGAAGCGCTGGTTGCGCTCGATCTGTTCCCAGGCCCGGCCCAGTTCCAGGGCGCCGCGCAGCACGCCACCGAGCATGGCGCTCCAGTCCGAAGCCTCATCGATTTCCGAATCGCCGGCATCGTATTGCCGCTCGCGGAAGCGCCGGCGCAACTCCTCAAGCCGCTGCAGCGCCGCCAGGCTGTCCTGGTGTGCCTGGCGGTCGCGCTGCAGTTGCGCCTGGTGCTCCTGGCGGGCCTGGCGCAGGCGCCCGATCGCCAAGGCCAGGGCGTCGTCTTCGGGACCGGGGGTGCGGGTGGCGGCCGTATGCAGGCGTTGCGCCGGTTCGCCGGCAATGCCCCGGGCCAGCGCCGCCAGCGCCTGGGTGGTGTGGCTGTCCCGGCCTTCGGCCAGTTCGCTGCGTTCGGCCAACAGCTGCGCATGGCGCTGCTCTTCGCCGCCAATCTGCGCCGACAAGGCATCGATGCGTGTTTCCAGGGCCTGGATCTTCGCCGCCAGTTCCGGCACACCGGCAACGGCCAGGGCATCGTGCTCCAGCGCCTGCTGATCGGCGGCAGCGGCCTCGGCCTGGGCCTGCAGGGACTGCGCATGCCGCTCCAGTTGCCCGGGCAGGGCGGTCAGCAGCCGGTAGTTGCGCGAGGATTCGCGCCAGTCGACCAGGGCGGCGACCCGGCCATCCAGAAAGCGGACCAGGGGATTGGCCCGGTAGTCGGCGCCGCCGTACTGGCGCTGCCACAGGTACATGAACAGGCGGTCGGCCTCGTACGGCACGCCCTTGGCGTCACGGTCGGCGCCGGCCTGTGCGGCCTTGTCCAGGGCCAGCGCGGCCTGGCCGGCAAGGCGGTCGCTGCGCTCATCCAGCGCCTGCCATTGCGCCGTGGCCCGAGTGCGCTCGGCGACCGCGGCATGGTCCTGATCAAGCTGCAGGGCCAGGTCGTCACGCTCGCTGCCCAGTTGCTGGCGCCGGGATTCCAGCTCCGTTTGTTGCTGGCGCGAGTGTTCGATGGCGGTTTCGCAGCGCTGGCTGGCGCTGTCACGCTGCGCCATCTGCACCATCGCCTCGCGTTCGGCGGCACTGACCCGGGCATCGGCCTGGCGCGCAGCCAGCTGGTCCAGATGCAGCCGGGCCAGGCGGGACACCAGGCGGTTTTCCTCGGCCTGCTCCTGCTCCATGCGCTGCCCCAGGGCGGCCAGTGCCGCCGACTGCTGGCCGGTCTCACGGCGCAGGCTGTCCACCTGGCGGCCAAGATCGGCATAGGCTTTGCGTCCGCTGGGCATGGCTTACCAGGCTGTGATGTGGCCGCCGGCCACGTTGAAGTGGTAGCGCGGTTCAAGCTCGCCGCGCCGCTTTTCGCCGAAGCGCCAGTTGTCGATCAGGCCATTGTCGAGCTTGTCGGCCCGCACCTGCTGGTAGACCTGTTCAGGCACGCGAATGCCGAAGCGGCTGACCCGGCGCGTGCTCTGGTCTTCTTCGCTGGTGATCGGCAGCGGCAGCGGCTGGCCGTCGGCGCCGATGGCGTCGACGATGATGTAGTAGTTGCGCGCGCCGGCGTTGTCGGCCGGGTGCCGCCAGACGCCGGATTGCACATCCGGGCGCGAAACGATGCGCAGCTGGTAGCTCAGGTCCAGGGTCGCGGCCAGCTCATCGAGCCGGTTGATGCGGCCGCGGGCCAGGGCGACATCGCCGGCCTGCAGCGCGGCACCGGCCTCGCCGAGCAGCCGGTCCAATTCGTTGCGCACCGAGGGCGCCAACGTGGCGGCCAGCAAGACGCTGCGGACCCGGCCATGGTCGCGTGCCAACTGACCCAGGCTGCCGGCATCGGCGAGCAGGCCGCCGGCCTGGGCCAGCGCCTGCTCGGCTTCGGCCAGCGGCGCCGTGACTGCGGCCAGGTCGCGGTTGAAGATGGCGGCATCGATGCCGGCTTCCGGCCAGTGCGCGGCTCGGGCCCGGGTCAGGGCCTGGCTGGCACGGCCGGACTGTTGTCCGGCCCGGGTCAGCAGCCGGTCGCCGCCGGCACGTACGGTGCCGGGCAATTCCACCGCCTGCTGGTCACGGACCACCGCGGCCATCGCCTGTTCGGCCTCGGCCAGCCGGGTTTGCAGGCTGGACAACTGGCCGGCCTGATCACTGGCCCGGCGACGCTCTTCCAGTTGCCGCGGAATATCGATCCCGGCCCAGACCACCGTGCCCAGAACGACCGTCAGGGCGCCTCTTTTCGCCCAGCGCCAGCGATCAATCCACAGACCGGCCAGCCGCCGCGACCAGCCCGCGGCCGGAGGCTGGTAGATGAACCGGTCCCGGCGCAGCGCGTCCACGCCTTCGGCGATGACGCTGTCGGGCACGTCGATGCCCTGGCTGGCATAGATGCCGCGGATCCGCTCGATCAGGGCGGCGCTGCGGCTGTCCTCGGCCAGGGCCTGGTCGACCAGATCCTGCTGGTGGCGCAGGGTGTCGACCACGTCCATGGCCAGCATCACCTGATCCAGTCCGACCCGACCGGTGTCGGCGGCCGACATGGGCGCCACGTCGGCCTGGCCAGGCCCGGTGCCGGCCTGCGTGGTGTCGATGTTCATCGGCGCTCGGGCACGGCCGTTGCCGCTGCGTCAGCCGGCGTCGACCACGACCGCGGTCGGACCGGGCAGCGACTGCGCCTGCTGCGCCAACGCCACCATGCGCCGCTTGCCGTCCTCGACCGCCTGGGTGACCTCGGCCTCGTTCCTGGTCGACAGATCGCGCATTTCGGTGATCAGGGTCTGCGAGCGTTCCTGGAAGTTGACCACGGCATCGACCAGCTTCTGCACCGATTCGGCGCGGATGGTCGGCCCGTAGCCGGCGCGGATCGCCGCCTCGGTGACCTGGTCGCCGATCTCGCCCAGGGTCTCCAGGCTCTTGTTGATGCCGTCCTTCATCGCTTCCAGGGTCTGCGTGGATTCATGCAGGCCATGCATGCCGGTGAACGAGGCACTGAGCGCGGTGAACACGGTTTCGTTGGTGCTGAAGAAGGTCACCGACTGCGAATACACCCGCTCCTTGGCATCGGTGATCTGCATCAGCCGGGCCATGATCACCTCGGTGGTGTTGTAGGCGATGGACAGGTTCTCGGCCAGATCCTTGGCCACCTGGTAACGGGCATCCTCGTCCTGGACGGTGCGCAGCTTGCGGTCGCGGTCCAGCTCCAGGGCGGCGGTGACCTGGCGGTCGGTACTGGTGTTGCCGGCCAGGGCGGTGCCGGCATCGGCCAGCTCCTGCCGGGCCTGTTCCAGCACCTGTTCGGCCTTTTTCAGCAGGCCGAAGGCGAGCACCTGGGATTCCTTCAGGGCGACGCGGAAATCGGCATAGGCTTCCAGCACCACCTGCTCGCGCTGCAACTGCTCGCGCGAATCCTTGGCCACTTCCAGGTAGGTGTCCTTGATCTTGTCGAAGCGCGCCGGGATGTCGCCGCGGGTGACCTTCATCCAGATGTTGGACATGCGCTCGAAGGTGTCGATGCGGCCGTCCTCGATCTGCTCGACCATGCGCCGGGCATCGTCGCGGATCGAGTCGAAGGCGCTGGTGATGGCCTTGTAGCGCTCGCCGATGCGCATGGCATCGATCTGCTCGCGCACGACCTGGTTGAACAGGCTGGACTGGGCCAGGGTGCGGGCGATGGCCACGGCCTTGTCCTGGTCCAGGTGGGCGATGCGCTCGATCAGGGCGACCACGGGCGCCTCCTCGGCACGGGTATCGACCGGCAGCAGGCCGATCTGGCGCAGGCCCGACAGGGCCTTGTCCAGCTGCTTGAGCGGTTGCACGGTGATGGCATTCATCGGCGGATTCCTTGGCAAAGCGTCGGTTGGGCGGATCAATAAACATTTCCGCAGGCGCCGCGCACGGCACGCAGCCAACCACGGACCTGCGGATAAAAAAACGGCACCGGGCCAGTGCTGCTGGCGGCCGGTGCCGTGAGTTTGACAGAGGTGCCGCCGCAGGCAAGCACCGCCACGGCGCCAGGCTTCAGCCGGCCGGCTTCCACTGGCCCAGCGCGGCCAGGCCATTGTCGCGGGCACGCTCGAACACGGTCTGCTGGGCCGCGGCATAGTTGCCGGTCAAATCCTTGGACCACAGCTTCAGCGCCGCCGACTGCATCGCCCGGCCGTAGGAGAACGACAGCGGCCAGGGATTGTTGTCGTACTGGTTCATGGCATTCAGATGCGCGGTGGCCTGCTCGTCGCTCTGGCCGCCGGACAGGAACACGATGCCGGTCAGGCTGGCCGGCACCGCCGAACGCAGGCAGCGCACGGTCAGATCGGCGACATCATCGACGTCGGACTGTTCCTGGCAGTCCTTGCCGGCCAGCACCATGCTGACCTTGAGGATGGTGCCTTCCAGGAACACATTGTGCTGGTACAAGGCCTGGAACAGCGCCCGCAACGTGGCTTCGGTGACGTCGTAGCAGGTCTCGATGTCGTGGTCGCCATCAAGCAGGATTTCCGGCTCCACCATCGGCACCAGGCCCTGCTCCTGGCACAGCGCGGCATAGCGCGCCAGGGTGTGGGCGTTGGCCTCGATGCAGGTGCTGGTGGGGATGTCCTCGCCGATGTTGATCACCGCCCGCCACTTGGCGAAACGGGCACCCAGGCGGGCATATTCCTCCAGTCGGGTACGCAGGCCATCCAGACCTTCGGTAATCACTTCGCCCGGGCAGCCGGCCAGTGGCTGCAGGCCACGGTCGACCTTGATGCCCGGCACCAGGCCGTTTTCGGCCATGTAGCGCGCGAACGGCACGCCATCACTGGTCGACTGGCGGATGGTCTCGTCGAACAGGATCGCACCGGAGATGTACTGCGACAGGTTCGGCGTGGTCAGAAGCAGCTCACGATAGCGGCGACGGTTCTGTTCGCTATCCTCGATGCCGACCGAGTCGAAGCGCTTCTTGATCGTGCCACTGGACTCGTCGATGGCGATGATGCCCTTGCCGGGTGCGACCATCGCCAGGGCGATGTCCTCAAGATCCTCGATGCTCATGACAACTCCTGATCAGGGTGTTCGGCCGCCTTTCGGTGGCGCGGGTGGGCCGGCAATTATAGCCCGGCATCCTCCAGCATGCGGGGCTTGCAGCCCTGCCAGGCGCCGGCCAGCAGCACCACTACGCACAGGCCCAGAAAGGCGAACGGCAGCGCCCAGCTGCCGGTGGCGCCATGCAGCAATCCGAACAGCAGCGGCCCCAGGCAGCTGGCCGCATAGCCGAAGCCGTGCATGAAGCCAGACAGCCGCGCCGAACCTTCGGCGGTGCGCGTGCGCAGGTTGATCAGGGTCAGCGACAGCGGGAAGGTGACCGGGCCGATACCCAGCAGGATTACCCACAGCACCGGCGCCGCCATCGGTGCCCAGAGCAGGCCGGGAAAGGCCACGGCATAGGCCAGTGCCGCCACCAGCACCACCGGAAACGGATTGCGCAGGCGCACCGCCAGCACCGGCATCACCAGCGCGCTGACCAGGCCCAGGGCCGCGAACAGCGCCAGCATCACGCCGCCGAACGCCGGACTGGCACCGGCGCTGGTCATCACCATCGGCAACCAGGTGAACATCGAAAAACTGATCAGCGAAGTCATGCCGAACATCGCGGTCAGGCCCCAGGCCAGGGACGAACGGCGCAGCGGCGCCAAGGCCGGTGTCGGTGTCGGTGTCGGTGTCGGTGTCGCCGTCACGGGACCGGCATCGGCAGCCAGCGGCACGGGCGCTTCGCCGGTCACCGCCACCCCGCTCAGCACCCCCTGTTCTCGCGCTGCCGGTGCCGATGGCCGGCGGTAAGCCAGCAGCACGCGCAGCCAGACGCCGCCTGCGGCCAGCGCCAACAGCGACCAGACCGCCAGGGCCGGACGCCAGCCCAGAGCCGCCGCCAGCGGCACGGTGACCAGCGCCGGCAACACCGTGCCGACCTGCAGCACGGTGATGTAGACAGTGCTGACCATGCCGACCCGGTCGGAGAAATGTCGCTGCACCAGCGGCGGCACCACGACATTGCCGATGCCCATGCCGGCCAGCGCCACCATCGAGCCGGCCAGCAACCCCCAGGTCTCCAGCGCCAGCGCGCGCAGCAGCATGCCGGCGGCGGCCAGGGCCATGGCCAGCAACGCGGTGGCTTCAAGATCCAGGCGCCGGATCAGCATCGGCGTCAGTACCCCGCACAGCGCGAATGCCGCCGTGGGCAGCATGCCGAAGACTCCGATCATGGCCGAACCGAAGCCGAAGCTGCCGGCCAGCGAATCCAGCAGCGGCGTCAGCGAGGTCACCGCGGTGCGCAGGTTGAACGCCGACAGGACGATGCCGGCCAGCAGCAGGCCGGCGGGCGCGTGGCGCCGGAGGGAACGGGTTTTCACGGCGACGGCCTGCTTGCGGTGCTGCGCATGGGATGATCGGGACTCTGGAAATGATGAAGGCACGACCGGCGGCGGCGGCCGATGATGCCGCTTATCGCCGCTGCCTGCCGGCGATCGGCGGTTCCAGCGTTACGGCTTGGTACAGTGCGCGCCACCAGCACTGCGCACTTGCCGCCATCCGGGCAACTCACTGCCATCGCCGATTGCCCGGCCCTGCCGGCTGGCGGCCCGCCTGGCCCGGCACCGGAAACGCGCATCTCAATCACTACCACCAGCCGCCACGCCATGACCTACATCGTTACAGCCGTGCTGTTCAGCGTACTGGTGTCCGTGTTGCTCAAGCTGTTTCCGCGTCACCGCATTGATGTCGCCCAGGCAGTGACCTGGAATTACCTGGTCGCCAGCCTGCTGTGCTGGCTGTTGCTGACCCCGGACCTGGGCAGCCTGCGCTCGCCGGCAGCACCGTGGCCGGCCCTGCTGGCGCTCGCGGTGATCCTGCCCGGCCTGTTCCTGATCCTGGCTGCGGCCGTGCGCCGGGCCGGCATCGTGCGCACCGATGTCGCCCAGCGCTTGTCCCTGCTGCTGTCGCTGGCGGCCGCCTTCTGGTGGTTTGGCGAACAGGCCGGCGGCCAGAAACTGGCCGGCCTGGCCCTGGGCCTGCTGGCGGTGCTGGCGATCCTGGCCCGGCCGGAGCGGGCCACGGGCGATACCCGGGGCACCACCGGCGCTGCCGGAATCCTGGTGCTGGTCTGGGTCGGCTTCGCCCTGGTCGATGTCCTGCTCAAGCTCATCGCCCAGGCCGGGATACCGTTTGCCGCATCGCTGCAGGTCGCCTTCGTGTTGGCCTTCGCCGGCATGCTGGCCGGGCAGTTGTGGCGCCACGGCAGCGGGCGCCGGCGGCTGGCCTGGCGCAACGTCATGGCCGGCCTGCTCCTGGGCGGCTTCAATTTCGGCAATATCGTCGCCTACGTGCGCGGCCATCAGGCCCTGCCCGACAGTCCGGCGGTGGTGTTCGCGACCATGAACATCGGCGTCGTCGTGCTCGGCACTCTGGTCGGGGTACTCGTCTTTGCCGAACGCACCAGCCCAAGCAACCGCCTGGGCATTGTGTTGGCCATCATCGCCATCGGCCTGATCGCGATGGCACCCTAAAATCCCCGCCCAATCAGCGTCCTGGCGGCCTGCCAGCCGCGGTTCCATGGCAGCTGAACGGCCGTTCGGCCACAGTCAGCCGGCTGCGGATACACTTTCCGGCCCTGCTCTTCCACCCTTGTCCTGGACCGTCTGCCGTGAGCGATATCCTGCGCCCTGAACTGCCCGTGGCTGGCGACCGCCACCGGGCCGCCATTACCGCCCTGTGGCATGCCGATGAGGCCGCCTGCCTGGAGCCGCTGCTGGCCCAGGCCACCCTGCCGGCAGCCGAGCGCGACCTGGTCCAGGCTCGGGCCTCGGAACTGGTCGCCCGGGTCCGGGCCAAGGCCAGCCAAGCCTCGGCGCTGGAATCATTCATGCGCCAGTACGACCTGTCCAGCGAGGAGGGCGTGCTGCTGATGTGCGTGGCCGAGGCCCTGCTGCGCATTCCCGACGCCGATACCGCCGACCGCCTGATCGCCGACAAGCTCGGCGACGCCGGCTGGGACCGGCACCTTGGCAAGAGCGGCTCGGTGCTGGTCAACGCCTCGACCTGGGGCCTGATGCTGACCGGCAAGCTGGTGACGCTGTCCGAAGACACCCGGCGCAGTTTCTCCGGTGCCCTGCGCCGGCTGGTCGGCCGCAGCGGCGAGCCGGTGATCCGTCTGGCGGTGCGCCAGGCAATGCGCATCATGGGCCACCAGTTCGTCATCGGCCGGACGATCAAGGAAGCATTGAAACGGGCCGCCGACAAGGACAATCGCCCCTACCGGCACTCGTTCGACATGCTCGGCGAAGCAGCCGTGACCGAGCCCGACGCCGAGCGCTACTTCCGCGCCTACCAGGAGGCGATCCAGGCCATTGGCGCCCAGGGCCCCTACCCCGACATCAACGCCGCGCCGAGCATTTCGGTCAAGTTGTCGGCGCTGCACCCGCGCTACGAAGTGGCCAAGCGCGAGCGCGTGCTGGCCGAGCTGGTACCCAAGGTGCGGGCGCTGGCGTTGCTGGCCCGCGACCAGGGCATCGCGCTGACCGTCGATGCCGAGGAAGCCGACCGCCTGGAACTGTCGCTGGATGTGATCGAGCCGGTCTTCGCCGATCCCGAGCTGGCCGGCTGGAACGGCTTCGGCCTGGCCGTGCAGGCCTACCTGAAGCGGGCGCCGGCGGTGATCGACTGGCTTTCCGCCAAAGCCCACGAGCATGGCCGGCGCTGGCCGGTGCGCCTGGTCAAGGGCGCCTACTGGGATACCGAGATCAAGCGCGCCCAGGAGAACGGCCACGCCGGCTATCCGGTGTTCACGCGCAAGGCCAACACCGATGTTTCCTACCTGGCCTGCGCACGCAAACTGCTGGCCGATCCGGCTGCTTTCTTTCCGCAGTTCGCCAGCCACAACGCCCACACCATCGCCGCCATCGTGCACTGGGCCGGCGACACGCCGTTCGAATTGCAGCGCCTGCACGGCATGGGCGAGGACCTGTACGGGGAGATCGTCGGTGCCGACAAATGGGGCCTGCCGTGCCGGGTCTATGCCCCGGTTGGCAGCCACGAGGACCTGCTGCCCTACCTGGTCCGGCGCCTGCTGGAAAACGGTGCCAACACCAGCTTCGTCAACCGCATCGTCGACGAGGACCTGGCCGTGGCCGACCTGGTCGTCGACCCGGTGGAGATCGTCGCCAACAACCAGCCCAAGGCGCATCCGCGCATCCCGCAGCCGGTCGACCTGTTTGGCAGTGACCGGCGCAACTCCCACGGTATCAACCTGTCCAACGATGACAGCCTGCGCAGCCTGGCCGATTCGATCAACACCGCAACCGGGCCATGGCAGGGCGGCCCATGGCAGGCCGGTCCGCTCGTGGCCGGAATGGCCGCCGCCGGCGGCGCGCCGATCACCGTCACCAATCCGGCCGATCACAGCCAGCAGGTTGGCAGCTGGCGGCCGGCCGATGCCGCCCTGGTCGATACCGCCATCACCCGGGCCGTGCAGGTGCAGCGTTCGTGGATCCAATCCGGTGCCCACTACCGCGCCGACATCCTGGAACGTGCCGCCGACCTGCTCGAAGCACGAATGCCCGACTACCTGGCAATGTGCACGCGCGAGGCCGGCAAGACCCTGGCCGCCGGCATCGCCGAAGTGCGCGAGGCGGTGGATTTTTTACGCTACTACGCCGGCCAGGCGCGGGCGCTGTTCGGCCAGCCCCTGGTGATGCCCGGCCCGACCGGCGAAACCAATGTCCTGCACCTCAAAGGTCGCGGCGTCTTCGTCTGCATCTCGCCCTGGAACTTCCCGCTGGCGATCTTCGTCGGCCAGGTCTCCGCGGCCTTGGCCGCCGGCAATACCGTGATCGCCAAGCCGGCCGAACAGACCACCCTTATCGCCTGGGCTGCCACCCGGCTGCTGCACGAGGCCGGCGTGCCCGAGGATGTGCTGCAACTGCTGCCGGGCGATGGCGCCAGCGTCGGCAGCCTGCTGACTGCCGATCCGCGCGTGATCGGCGTGGCCTTCACCGGCTCGACGGAAACGGCCACGGCGATCAACCGTGCGCTGGCCGCGCGTGATGCCCCGATCGCCACCCTGATCGCCGAAACCGGCGGCCAGAACGCCCTGTTCGCCGATTCCTCGGCGCTGCCCGAACAGCTGGTCAAGGATGCGGTGAGCTCGGCCTTCGATTCGGCCGGACAACGCTGCTCGGCCGCCCGAATCCTGCTGCTGCAGACCGACATCGCCGACAAGGTCATCACCATGCTGGCCGGGGCCATGGCGCAGCTGCGCGTTGGCGACCCGGGCCTGCTGTCCACCGATATCGGCCCGGTCATCGACCGCGATGCCCAGGCCATGCTCGAAGCCCACGCCGAACGCATGGATCGCCAGGCCCGGCTGATCCACGCCGTCGCCCTGGACGAGACCACCGCCGGCGGCACATTCTTCGCACCGCGCGCCTACGAGATCGACTCGCTGGATGTGCTCGAAGGCGAGGTCTTCGGCCCGGTTCTGCACGTGATGCGCTACAAGGCCAGCGAACGCAACCAGCTCATCGACCGCCTCAACGCCACCGGCTACGGCCTGACCCTGGGCATCCACAGCCGCATCGATGACAGCGTCGAGGACATCGTCCAGCGCATGCGCGTGGGCAATGCCTACGTCAACCGCAACCAGGTCGGCGCCGTCGTCGGCGTGCAGCCGTTCGGCGGCCAGGGCTGGTCCGGCACCGGCCCCAAAGCCGGCGGCCCGTACTACCTGCCACGCTTCGCCACCGAAAAAACGGTCACCATCAACACCACCGCCACCGGCGGCAACGCCAGTTTGCTGACGCTGGAGGAGTGATGGCCTGCACCGTGCCGCGGCCGGACCGCGGCACGGTGCC
>CAZUZT010000007.1:0-17397 GCA_964624575.1 uncultured Rhodanobacteraceae bacterium
GGTTCATGGCGACCTTGTGGCCCATCATCGGCACCATCGACATCGATTCGGTGCCACCGGCCAGCATCAGGTCGGCATCGCCGGTGCGGATGCGGTCGGCGGCCATGGCGATGGCCTGCACGCCGGAGGAACAGAAGCGGTTGACGGTCACGGCCGAAACGGTGTGCGGCAACCCGGCCAGCAGCACGCCGATGCGGGCCACGTTCATGCCCTGCTCGGCTTCGGGCATGGCACAGCCGATGACGGCGTCGTCGATGCGGTTGACGTCGATGCCCGGCGCCTGGGCGATGACCGCCTTGATCACGTGCGCCAGCAGGTCATCGGGGCGGGTGTTGCGGAAATGCCCGCGCGGGGCTTTCGCCACCGGAGTGCGGGTGGCGGCGACGACGTAGGCGTCTTGGATCTGTTTGCTCATGGTGTGGTTTCCTCGTCGCTTCAGTTGCGCAGCGGCTTGCCGGTGCTCATGGTGTGGGCGATGCGGGCCTGGGTCTTTTCGGTCCGGGCCAGCTCGACGAAGTGCTTGCGCTCCAGGTCCAGCAGCCACTGTTCATCGACCTGCGAGCCGCGCTCGATGTCGCCGCCGCACAGGGTGTCGGCGATGCGGCTGGCGATGTCGAAGTCGTGTCCGGAGATGAACCGGCCTTCGATCATGTTGGCCAGCATCGACTTGAGGGTGGCGGTGCCGGTATCGCCGGCGACCGCGATGGCGCGTGCCGGCAGGGGCGGGCGGTGTCCGGCCTCGGCCAGCGATGCCGCCACGGCCTTGGCCACATGCAGCAGTTCGTGGCTGTTGTAGACCACCACGTCGGATTCGCGCAGCAGGCCCATCTGTTTGGCTTCCAGTGCGCTGCCGGCGACCTTGGCCATAGCGATGGTTTCGAACACCCGTTTGACGCCTTCGAAGGGATCGTCGGGGAACTGGCGCGAGGCGCGCAGGGCGAGCTCCTTCAACCCGCCACCTGCCGGCAGCAGGCCGACACCGGCTTCAACCAGGCCGATATAGCTTTCCAGCGCCGCAACGGTACGGGTGGCGTGCATCTGGAATTCGCAGCCGCCACCAAAGCACAGGCCACGTACGGCAGCCACGGTCGGGACCAGCGAGGATTTCAGTGCCATCGAGGCCTTCTGGAAGTTGTCGACCATCTTTTCAAAGTCGTCGAAGCGGCCGGCCTGCAACAGGCCCAGGGCGCCCTTGAGGTCGGCGCCGGCGGAGAACGGCTCGCCGGTCTGCCAGATCACCAGAGCCTTCAAATCGCGCTCGGCGATGCGCACGCATTCCTGCAGGCCATCGAGCACGGCGTCGTTGACCGTGTGCATCTTGGTCTTGAACGAGACGATGCCGATGCCGTCCTCGTCCAGGGTCCAAAGGCGCACGCCGTCGTTTTCCCAGACCGTGTTGCCGTGGTCGAAGCGTTCGCCGAGCAGCGGGTCGGGGAACAACTGGCGGGTGTACACCGGGTGCGTCGAGCGTGGCAGGTACGTGTCGCGCACCGGCGAATACGAGCCGTCCTTGCCATGTACGCCGTCGCGCCCATCCAGCACCCAATCCGGCAGCGGCGCGTTGCTCATCGCCTTGCCAGCCTTGATGTCTTCATCGATCCAGGCGGCGACCTGCTGCCAGCCGGCAGCCTGCCAGGTTTCGAACGGGCCCAGCTTCCAGCCGTAACCCCAGCGGATGGCCAGGTCGACATCGCGGGCAGTATCGGCGATGTCGGCCAGGTGGAACGCGCTGTAGTGGAACAGGTCGCGGAACAGGGCCCACAGGAATTGCGCCTGCGGGTCGCTGCTGGCGCGCAGCTTGCCGAACTTCTCCGCCGGATCCTTGATCCTGACGATGCCGGCAACCTCGTCACTGGGCTTGCCATCGGCGGGGCGGTAATCCTGCTTGGCCAGATCCAGGACGTGGATCTCCTTGCCGATCTTGCGGAAGAATCCGGCGCCGGTCTTGGCGCCCAGCGCGCCCTGGTCGATCAGGGCCTGCAGCCATTCCGGTGCCTTGAAATAGCGGTGCCAGGGGTCGTCCGGCAAGGTGTCGGCCATGGTCTTGATGACATGGGCCATGGTGTCCAGGCCGACGACATCGGCGGTGCGGTAGGTGGCGCTCTTGGGGCGGCCGATGGCCGGGCCGGTCAGCGCGTCGACGACATCAAAGCCCAGGCCGGACTGCCGAGTGTGGTGCATGGTGGCCAGGATCGAGAACACGCCAATGCGGTTGCCGATGAAGTTCGGCGTGTCCTTGGTGCGGACCACGCCCTTGCCCAGGTCGGTGACCAGGAAGCGTTCCAGGCCATCGAGCACATCCGGGTCGGTGTCTCGGCCGGGGATCAATTCAACCAGGTGCATGTAGCGCGGCGGGTTGAAAAAATGCACGCCGCAAAAGCGTGGCCGCAACTGCGGCGGAATGGCATCGGCAAGGGCGCTGATCGACAGGCCCGAGGTGTTGCTGGCCAGCACCGCGTGGGCCGCCAGATGCGGAGCAATCTTCGCGTACAGGTCGCGCTTGAAGTCCATCCGTTCGGCGATCGCCTCGATCACCAGATCGCAACCGCCGAGCAGATCCAGGTGGTCGTCGTAGTTGGCGGCGATGATGCCGTCCAGCCGAGACTTGTCGGCGAGCGGGGCAGGGGACTGGCGGCTCAGTCCTTTCAGGGCCTTGTCGACAATGCCGTTGCGGTTGCCCTCGGGCGCGGCCAGGTCGATCAGGACGACTTCGACATCGGCGTTGGCTAGATGGGCGGCAATCTGCGCGCCCATGACACCGGCGCCGAGCACGGCGGCACGCCGGATGGTGAGACGGGATCCAGTCATTTCAATGGCCTCGTTTCCTGATGATCAAAAAGGTGTCCGGTAGGTCGGCAAACAGTGGCCGGTCAGCGCCGCGCGCGATTCAAAGGTGGCGGGGGCGTCGCGCTGCGACCGGCACCACGCTCATGGTGGCGACCGGGCCGATGCGGAGGCAAACATACCATAGCGTATGGCAACCGCGTGTGGCTGCCAGTCAGTTGCCGGGCACTACCATGGCGCGCCATCCGGTGCTGCCCAGGTGTGGTCCGGATTTTCCCTGCGGCGGGTCGGCGGGAGCCGGCAGCACGCCGCGGCCCCGCGCAGACCAGGCATCATTTCTTTCTCGGTGGCACACAGGCTGGCGAGCCGGAATTGGTGTCACCCCTTGTATATCAATTACTTGCCGTCTTTTGCGATAGCCGTTTCTCGGGATCCGGCTGCAAATTTGCTGTCGCGTCACATGTTGCCGGACCGTTGTCCGGCAAGTCTGTGATTGGCCGGATAAACCTGTTAGATTAAGCACTTTCACGCTCACATCACCTCATTAGCCATCCACGGAGACCCCATGGCGCTGGAACGTACCCTGTCGATCATCAAGCCGGACGCGGTTGCAAAGAACGTCATCGGCGAAATCTACAGCCGCTTTGAAAAGGCCGGCCTGAAGATCATTGCCGCGCGCATGACGCAGCTCGACCGCGAAGCCGCTGAAGGCTTCTACGCAGTCCATCGCGAGCGCCCGTTCTTCAATGCGCTGGTCGAGTTCATGATCTCCGGCCCGGTGATGATCCAGGCTCTGGAGGGTGACAATGCCATCGCCCGCCACCGTGAGCTGATGGGCGCCACCAACCCCAAGGAAGCCGCGCCGGGCACGATCCGCGCCGACTTTGCCGACTCCATCGACGCCAACGCCGTGCACGGCTCGGATGGCGCGGATACGGCACAGACCGAAATCGCATACTTTTTCAAGGATGGCGAGCTCCATTCGCGCTGAGCTCCTGACTGCATGACCCACACTGCATGACCAGCAACGCCGCCAGCACTGCCAAGATCAACCTGCTCGGGCTGGACCGCAGCGGGCTGGAGGCGTTCTTTGTCGACCAGATGGGCGAGAAGCGCTTCCGCGGCCATCAGGTGATGAAGTGGATGTACCACTACTTCGCCGATGATTTCGAGCAGATGACCGATGTCGGCAAGGCCCTTCGCCAGCGGCTGGCCGAGGTTGCCGAAATCCGCGTGCCCTCGGCGCAGGTCGACCAGGAATCCGTCGACGGCACGCGCAAGTGGCTGTTGTCGCTGGATGGCGGCAATGGCATCGAGACGGTCTATATTCCCGAGCCACGGCGCGGCACGCTGTGCGTGTCCTCGCAGGTGGGGTGCGGGCTGAACTGCCGTTTCTGCGCCACCGGCAAGCAGGGTTTCAACCGCAATCTGACCAGTGCCGAGATCGTCGGCCAGGTCTGGCATGTTGCCCGTGCCCTGGCTCACAGGACCCACCAGCAGCGCCGCATCACCAACATCGTGATGATGGGCATGGGCGAGCCGCTGCTGAATTTCGACAACGTCGTCACCGCAATGAACATCATGCGGGACGATTTCGGTTTCGGCCTGGCCAACAAGCGGGTGACGTTGTCGACTGCTGGGCTGGTGCCGAAGATCGATGAGCTTTCCGATGCCGCCGACGTCAGCCTGGCGGTGTCGCTGCACGCACCCGATGATGCGCTGCGCGACCATCTGGTGCCGCTGAACAAGAAGTACCCGATCGCCGAATTGCTCGACGCCTGCCGCCGCTACCAGGCGCGCCGGCCGCGCTCGTCGATCACCTTCGAATACACGCTGATGAAAGGCATCAACGACAGCCCGGCCCAGGCCCGCGCCCTGGTCAAGCAGCTGCGCAAGGTGCCCTCCAAACTCAACCTGATTCCGTTCAATCCGTTCCCGGGCACCGAATTCGAGTGCTCCGAGCCCGAAGTCATTGAAACCTTCCAGCGCATTGTCCACGAGTCCGGCATCATCACCACCCTGCGCCGCACCCGTGGCCAGGATATCGATGCCGCTTGCGGGCAGCTGGCCGGCCAGGTCGATGATCGCACGCGGCGCTCGGAGCAGTTCCGCCAGGAAGTACTGGAGCGCGCCCGCCGTGCAGCCGCCTGAGCATGGTCGCCATCCGCGTGCACCGATGCCGTGCCGGATACTGTTGTCCGGGCGCCGGCAACCGTGCCGCGCCTGGCACCCAGACACCCGCAGCGGGAGGACCTGAGAGATGACGGTCAGTCCATACACCGACCTGCCCAGGCCGGACAGCACTGACCATCGGCTCAAGGCCAAGGCCGTCGACCCGATCCAGGCCCACGGCGGCGCAACGATTGCGGCGGCACCTGCCCGAACGGCGGCAGCCGTCAGTGTCCGATTGATGATTGTTGCCCTGGCTGCGCTGGCGATCATGGTGGTGGCCGGTTGCGCCAGCCAGCCCTACGGCGATTCATCGGGCCGGCCATCGATGTCGTCGACTGGCAGCGGCGGTGATGCCAGTCCGCGCCGGCGCGGCAACCGCCAGCAGACCGATGCCCGCGCCCAGGACAGCCGCCAGCGCCGGCAGAACTCGGACATCCTGATGGAACTGGGCCGGCGCTACTACGAGCGCGGCGAGTACGAACTGGCGCTGGAGCGGCTGCAAAGTGCCCTCAATGTCGATCCGCGCTCGGCCAACGCCCACAGCATGCTGGCCATTCTTTACGAAACCATCAACAGCCCCGAGCGGGCCGGTGAGCACTATCGGCGCTCGGTGCAATATGCGCCGGAAAGTGGCGATGTGCTCAACAACTACGGCAACTGGCTGTGCCGCCAGGGGCAGTTCCAGGAGGCCGCGCGCCATTTCCAGCGCGCGTTGGCCGATCCGTTCTACCGCTCTCCGGACGACGCGGCAGCCAATGCCGGCACCTGTGCCCTGGCCGCCGGTGATATCGCCGGTGCCGAAGGCTATTTCGCGCAGGTGCTGCAGTCCCAGCCGACCAATGCGCCGGCACTGCTGGGCATGGCCGATGTTGCATTCCAGAAGCAGGAATACATGCGCGCCCGGGCGTTCATGCAGCGTGCCGAGGCCCTGGGGCCGTTGGGCGACAACGCGCTGCGGACGGCGGTGCGCATTGAGGAACAACTGGGCGACGCCCGCTCGGCCGAGGCTTACCGGGCGCAGTTGCAGCAGTAACAGCAAGAGGGAGGCGGGGCTGTAGGCGCGGCTCCGCAACGATAGAACAGACCTACCAGATACCTACGGGATAGAACGATGTCATTGCCGGATCAATTGAAGGCGGCGCGTGAGGCGAAGAACTGGACAATCGAGGATGTCGGTCAGCAGTTGCGCTTGCCGGCAAAGATCATCATGCAGATCGAGGGCGGCGACTATCAGTCGCTGGGCGCGCCGATCTACCAGCGCGGCTACCTGATGAGTTTTGCCCGTCTGGTCGGCGTGCCGGCCAGCGTGGTCGAGGAGGCGCTGGCTGATTCGGCACAGGCCGAACCGGAACTCATCGCCACCGGAGTCGTGCCGCGCGGTGCGCTGGTTGCCGAACGCTATCTGCGCTCGGCGACGTATATCGCGCTGACCGCGCTGATTGCCGCGCCCGTGGTCTGGTACGCCGCCTCCGGCCGCCTGAGCGAGGAACTGGCCAGTTTCGAGATCCGGCAGAACATGGTCGAGGACGCCGGCTTGGTGCTGCCCGACCGATCCCGGCCTGGCAACGGCAACGATGTCTTGCGGGCATCGATTTTTCCGGATGTGACAGTCTCCCGACCCGAACCGGTCATCGACCTGGCCCGTACCGACAGCCAACCCGCCGACGCCACCATCGAGGCCGACACGCGCGCCGAAGCATCCGCTGACGATGCCGCCATGCCGAAGCACAGTGTCGGCAGCGGCCACCATCTGGCCGAACTGGAACTGTCCGGCGAAAGTTGGGTGGAAGTGCTGGCCATTGATGGCACCACGATCGAGCGGGCGGTACTGCGTCCGGGTCGCTGGCAGTTCCGCAGCGATGGCGGGATGTCGCTGACCATCGGCAACAGCCTGGAGGCGACCTTGCGGGCGGATGGCCAGATGGTGGACCTGACCGCCAGCCGCAGTTCCAACAATGTCGCCCGGGTGGAGCTGTTCGTCGCCACCAGCGAAGGTTGAATCCGGTACAGGTTGCCCCGGCCCCGGCTGCCTGCGCCGACAGCGCCGCCTTTGCCGGTCCGCCTTTGTCCGGGCGCCACGCCTGAACACGGCCGGGCCGTCTGTGTTGCGGCCCGATTCCGGCCCGGGATCACCGGCCGATGGCTGCCCCGGTGGTGGCGGCTCCTGCTAAGCTTGCCGGCGGTCGGTGGCGGGCCATTCCGCCCTGCCGCCACCCGTGATTTTCAATGAACCGTCGGGCAAGCCGCCCGCACGTCCCTGATTCAGCCGGGTTTGCCCGATACCGCGAGGAACTATGGATATTTACGACCAACACGAGCAAGGTGAGCGCGTTCGCTCGTGGCTGAAGGAAAACGGTGGCGCCATCCTCACCGGCGTGGTGGTCGGTCTCGGCCTGATCTTCGGCTGGCAGCAGTGGCAGAACCACACATTGCGCCAGGCCCACTCAGCTGCCGAGCTGTACCAGTACATTGCCCAGGCCGAAGCTGATCCGGCTGCCGCCGAGGTCGTCCGGCAACAACTGCGCGATGACTTTCCGCGCAGTGGTTATGCCGTCCTGGCTGCGCTTGACGAAGCTCACCACCAGCAACAGGCTGGTGATCTCAATGCCGCCCGCCAGACCCTGGAATGGGCTGAAAAGCACAATCGCGAAGCGCCCCTGGACACCTTGATCCGGTTGCGCATGGCACGCCTGGAACTGGCCACCGGCAAAGCGGATAACGCCCTGGCACTGATCGATCAGGTGCCCGAGGCCGAGTACGCTGGTTTGCGCGCCGAACTTCGGGGCGATGCACTGCTCGCGCTGGGCCGTCATGACCAGGCACAGGCTGCCTACCAGCAGGCCATGGAAGCTGGCGTCGCCGACCCGGGCCGGCTGGAAATGAAGCTGGCCGAATTCGCCACGCAATCATCGGCAGCGGGAGAAGCCTGATGAGCGGGCTGCGGGTCCTGCTGCTCGTCTCCCTGCTGCTGCTGATCGCCTGCGGTGGCAGGTCGAAAGAGAACATCCGGCCGCCGCGGGAGCTGGTCGACTTTTCCCAGACCGTCGATGTGCAGCGGATTTGGAGCCGCAAGATCGGCGATGTCGGTGGCATGCCGGGACTGCGCATGGCGGTGCATCTGGCCAATGACCGGGTCTACGCCGCGAACACCCGGGGCCATGTCCTGGTACTGGATGCCGGCAGCGGTGCCGAACTGGCGCGCTTTGATACCGGCCATCCGTTGTCGACCACGCCAGCCGCCGCCGATGGCGTCATCGCCCTGGGCACCCTGGATGGCCGCCTGGTGGTGGTTGACGAGGCCAGCGGTGGCGAACGCTTCACCGTGCGCCTGAGTTCCGAAGTGATCGCGCCGCCGGTCATCGCCGAAGGCATGGTCTTCGTGCGCAGTCATGACGGGCGGATCAGCGCTTTCCGCCTGACCGATGGCAGCCGGGCCTGGGTACAGGAATATTCCGTGCCGATCCTGAGTCTGCGCGGCAATGGCTCCATGAGCTATGAGCGTGGCTACCTGTTGGTCGGGCTGGACGATGGCCGGCTGACGGCGCTGGGCGCTGCTGACGGCGTTCCAGTCTGGGAGCAGCCGATCGCCATTCCCGAGGGCCGTACCGACCTTGAGCGCCTGGCCGATGTCGACGGCGAGTTCGCGGTGCGCGCGGGGGTCGCCTATGCCGCCGGAATGAACGGCCAGGTCACCGCCATCGATATTGCCGGCGGCAGCCCGCTGTGGACCCGCGAGCTGTCCTCCAGCACCGGGGTGGCCGCTGGCGAGACCATGGTGGTTGCCGGCGATGTCGACGGCACGCTGTGGGGACTGGACCGGGCCGGTGGCGCAAGCATGTGGAGCCAGGACGGCCTGGAGCATCGCTGGTTGTCGACCCCGATAATGGTTGGCAACCAGGTTGCCGTCGGTGACTTTGAGGGTTATGTGCACTTTCTTGATCCCGCCGATGGTGCCTTCGTCGCCCGCGTGCGCGCTGGCCGGGATGCCATCCGTAGTGCGCCGGTCAGCGCCGGCAATCTTGTCTATGTGGTGACCACCGAAGGCGAGTTGACTGCCTACCGCGTAGGCGGCTGAGGGCGATATGGCCGTCGTCGATGCCATCGCCGCCGGCGGTTTGCCCACCGTCGCCCTGGTGGGGCGGCCCAACGTCGGCAAATCGACGCTGTTCAACGTCCTGACCCGGACCCGGGATGCCATCGTCGCCGATCGCCCTGGAGTCACCCGCGACCGCCACCATGGCATCTGCCGGCAGTTCGACCGGCCATTCATCCTGGTCGATACCGGCGGCCTGAGCCAGTTCGAGGAAGAGCTGCCGCGCCTGGCGGCAGAGCAGGCGCAACTGGCCATCGATGAGGCCGATGTCGTGGTCTTCGTGCTCGATGGCCGTGATGGCCTTGTCGCCTACGACCGCCAGATTGCCGGCGCGTTGCGGCGTACCGGCAAGCCGGTGCTGCTGGCGGTGAACAAGACCGATGGCCTGGATGAGTCCGTGGCCATGGCCGAGTTCTCGGAACTGGGCTTTCCGGTCATGTTGCCGCTGGCGGCCTCCCATGGCCGTGGCGTGGGCCAGCTCGCCGAGGCCATTTTCGAACGGCTGCCGGCACCGGTGGCAGCGCCCGATGACGACGTCGAGGATGGCGACGGCCCGATCCGGCTGGCGGTCCTGGGCCGCCCCAATGTCGGCAAATCCACCTTGGTCAACCGCTTGCTGGGCGATGACCGGGTGGTGACCAGCAATGAGGCGGGCACCACCCGCGACACCATCCGGATCGCACTGGAACGGGACGGGCGCGACTATCTGCTGTTTGATACCGCCGGCATCCGGCGCCGTGGCCGGGTCGCCGACGCGGTGGAGAAGTTCAGCGTCATCAAGACCTTGCAGGCACTGGAGCAGGCGCAGGTGGCGCTGGTCCTGATCGACGCCCAGGAAGGGGTCACCGATCAGGACGCCACCGTGCTCGGTCACGTGCTGGACGCCGGCCGCGCCCTAGTGGTGGTGGTGAACAAATGGGACGACCTGGAGCGCGACCAGCGCGATACCGTGCAGCGGCAACTGGAGCGCAAGCTGGAATTCGTGCCCTGGGCACCCATCGTGTTCATCTCGGCGTTGCATGGTTCGGGCCTGCGCGAGCTGATGCAGGCGGCCAACCGCGCCCATGCCTCGGCCACTTGGCAGTTCAATACCCATGACCTGACCGAAGTCCTGGGTCTGGCGTTCGAGAACTTCCAGCCGCCGCAGGTGCAGGGCCGCAGCGCCAAGCTGCGCTATGCCCACCAGGGTGGCCGCCTGCCGCCGCGGATCATTCTCCATGGCAGTCGTCTGGCCTCCCTGCCCGACAGCTACCGGCGCTATCTGGAGAACTTCGTGCGCAAGCATTATCGCCTTGTCGGCACGCCGGTGAAGCTGGAGTTCCGGGCCGGTGCCAACCCGTATGCCGACCGCCGCAATCCCCTGTCCGAACGCCAGCAACGCAAGCGCCAACGCCTGATGCGCCACGTCAAACGGCGCTGATGGCATGGCCGCGCCACTGCCAGTCGGCCTGATCCTTGCCGGTGGCCGGGGCAGCCGGTTTGGCGGTCGCGACAAGGCCTGGCTGCACCTGCATGGCCAGCCGCTGCTGTGCCATGCCTGGCACCGGTTCGTCGGTCAGGTGGATGGTGTGGTCGTGGCCAGCCAGCGTCACCGCTGGGCCTATCGACGGCTTGGCATCGAACTGATTGTTGACCATGCCGCGGCACCCGGGCGGGGCCCGCTGGCGGCCATTGCTGCCGCCCTGGTCCGCTGGCCGCAGTCGCGGATTGCCGTGATGCCGGTGGATGTGCCCTATGCGCCGGCTGATCATGTCGCCCGGCTGTCCGCCGCCATGGATACCGGTGTGCCGGCTGCCGCGGTTTTCGACGGCCAGCGCAGGCAACCCCTGTTCGCGGTACTTTCAGGTCAACTCGCCGAATCGGCGGTGCGGGCATTGCAGGCGCCGAAGATGCCTTCGATGCAGGGCTGGCTGGATCAGGTCGGCGCGGCCTGGGTGGATTTTGGCCCGCATGTCGGCGTCCAGGACACGTCCGACCACCCCGACCCGCTGGCCTTTGCCAACATCAACACACCGGCCGATCTGGCCCGGATCGCGCGGGAGATTCCCGGAGGTTTGTGATGTCCAATCATGTTTCCCATGCCCATGCACTGCGCCAATCACTGGCCCTGGCCCGGCTGCTGCCGGCGCAGACGGTACCGCTGATCGAAGGCCTGGGCCGGATCGCTGCCGAGACGGTGCGCGCGCCATTTGACCTGCCCGGGTTCGACAACTCGGCCATGGACGGTTACGCCGTGCGCTTTGCCGATCTGGCCGAGGACGGGCCGACGACGCTGCCGGTGCGCGATCAGATCCTGGCCGGTGATCTCCGGCCGCGGGTGCTGGCACCCGGTTCGGCGATGGCGATCATGACCGGAGCCACGATGCCGGATGGCGCCGATACCGTGGTCATGCACGAACGTTGCCAACTCGAAAACGGGCAGGTGGTGATTCCGGCCGGGGTCAAGGCCGGCGCCAATGTCCGGTCGGCCGATGATGATTGCGTCGCCGGCAGCACCGTGGTCAGCCAGGGCCAGGTGCTGGATGCCGGGCGGCTGTCACTGCTGGCGGCCTTTGGCCGGCAAACCGTGCAGGTGCGAACCCGGCCACGGGTCGCGGTGCTGGTGACCGGTGATGAACTGGTACCCCCCGGGCAGCCACTGGTGCGCGGTCAGCGCCATGACAGCAACGGCCCGTTGCTGGCCGGTCTGGTCAGCGAAGCCGGTGGCCAGGTGGTAGCGCTCGTCCATTGCGGCGATGATCCTGCGCAACTGCGCGAACAGTTGCAGACGCTGGCCGATCAGACCGACCTGCTGCTCACCAGCGGCGGCGTCTCGGCCGGAGTGGCTGATTTGCTGCCCGGCCTGATCGCTGAACTGGGCACCATCGCCTACTGGAAGGTGGCGATGAAGCCGGGCATGCCGGTGCTGTGTGCCCGGATCGGCAACACGGTGGTCTTCGGCCTGCCTGGCAACCCGGTATCGGCCGGTGTCACCTTCCAGGTGCTGGCGCGCCCGGTGCTGGAAGCGATGCTGGGCCGCAGCGCCAGCGGCCTGATCACTGGCCACGCGCGGCTGGCCCAGCCTTGGCACAAACACCATGGCCGGCTGGAATTCTTGCGCTGCAGCGTGGCAGTGGACACCGATGGCGCCCTGCTGGCGACGCCGTTCCGGCACCAGGGCTCGGGTGCCTTGTCGGTATTGGCCAGCGCCGACGGCCTGTTGGTTCTGCCCGAAGGTGCCCATACCTTCAAGGCAGGGACGCGCCTGCCGCTGATGGCTTGGCGTGTCGGCTCCGGCAACCCGAACGGCCTGGACGGCAATGATGGCGTGGCGGCAACGCCGCCTTGAATGGACGGATCAGATGAGCACAGTGCAGCAATTGATGGCAGGCATCCGGGACAGCGTCACCGAGCTGGATCCGGGCGAGGCCTGGCAGCGGATGCAGGACGGTGCCGTGCTGGTGGATGTGCGTGAGGAAAGCGAATGGGCCCTGGGCCGGCCGGCCGGCAGCCTGGGTGTGCCGCGCAGCCATGTCGAGTTCCAGATTGGGCAGGTGGCTCCGGAACGGGATCGCGAGGTACTGCTGATCTGCGCTGCCGGCGCCCGATCGCTGCTGGTCGCCGACAGCCTGCGCCGGCTGGGTTATCACCGGGTGGCCTCGGTGGCCGGTGGATTCAACCGGTGGCGCCAGCAGGGCCTGCCGGTGCTGGAGGACGAGCGCCTGGATGCCACGGAACGCGAGCGCTATGACCGGCATCTGCGCCTGCCCGAGATCGGAATCGAGGGCCAGCGCCGCCTGCTCGACAGCAAGATCCTTCTGGTCGGTGCCGGTGGCCTGGGCTCGCCCTCGGCGCTGTATCTGGCAGCCGCGGGTATCGGCACGCTGGCGCTGATCGACGACGACCATGTCGAGCGCAGCAACCTGCAGCGGCAGGTATTGCATGATGATGATTCGATCGGCCAGGCCAAGGTGGAGTCGGCGGCCCGGCGCCTGGCCGCGATCAACCCCGGCATCCGGATCGAGCAGATCGGCAAGCGGCTGGAAGATGACAATGCCAGCGCGGTCCTGGATGGCTACGACGTGGTCATCGACGGCGCCGACAATTTCGCCACCCGCTACCGGGTCAACGCCGCCTGCCTGGAGCTGGGCATCCCCTGGGTCTACGGTGCGGTGCAGCGCTTCCAGGGCCAGGCCAGCGTGTTCGTGCCGGGGCAGGGGCCCTGTTACCGCTGCCTGTTCCCGGAGCCGCCGCCGCCGGAGTTCGCCCCCACCTGCTCGGAAGCGGGTGTGCTGGGTGTCCTGCCGGGGTTGATCGGCATGATCCAGGCGACCGAGGCGATCAAGCTGCTGCTGGGCCTGGGCACGCCGCTGACCGGCCGGATCCTGACTTACGACGCCCTGTCGATGCGCTTTGGCGAGATTGCCCTGCCGCGCGACCCGCAGTGCCCGGGCTGCAGCGGGCACTGACCGGCCGGCCACCGGCCGACATGATGCGATAATGGCGGCTCGACCCTGCTGCCGCGTTCTGCCATGTCCGCACAAATCATTGATGGCCGTCATCTGGCCGGAGAACATCTGGCCCATATCCGCAGCCGGGTGGAGTCCCGCGTGGCCGCCGGCAGGCCGGCACCGGGCCTGGCCGTGATTCTGGTCGGCAGCGATCCCGCCTCGCAGGTCTATGTGCGCAACAAGAAGGTGGCCGCGGAACGGGCCGGGATCCGCGCCCACGATTACGATCTGCCGGACACGATTCCCGAAGCCGAACTGTTCGCGCTGATCGACGGGCTCAATGCCAACCCGCAGATCAACGGCATCCTGGTGCAGTTGCCCTTGCCCGACCATATCGATGCCGCGGCCCTGATCCGGCGCATTGCCCCGGACAAGGATGTCGATGGCTTTCATCCGGAAAACATGGGCCGCCTGGTTCTGCGCCAGCCCGGCTTGCGTCCGTGCACCCCCAAGGGCGTGATCGAACTGTTGCGCCGTGCCGGTGCCGGCTTCTACGGTCAGCACGCGGTGGTGGTCGGCGCCTCCAACCATGTCGGCCGGCCGATGGTGCTGGAACTGCTGCTGGCCGGCGCCACCACCACCTGTTGCCACCGGTTCACCACGGACCTGCCGGATCGCATCGCCGAGGCCGAGCTGCTGGTGGTGGCGGTCGGGCGACCGGGCATCGTCCGTGGCGAGTGGATCCGTCCCGGCGCGATCGTCATCGATGTCGGCATCAACCGCCGCGACGATGGCAGCCTGTGTGGCGATATCGACTTCGCCGCCGCTGCCCGGCGCGCATCCTGGATCACTCCGGTGCCCGGTGGCGTTGGCCCGATGACCGTAGCGATGCTCATGCAGAACACCCTGGATGCCGCCGAGCAGCACAGCCGCCAGGGCAATTGATCGGCGCATCACCGACTACGCGGCTTTCGCGTATCCCGGTTTGATGGCGCAAGGCCCGGGTTCTGGCCCCCGGCTGACACATCGGCGGGCAAATGGGGTGCGGCAATTGTTACGAATTGTTACAGCGTGAAAACAATTGTCAAACTGCGGGCTGCTGCCGGGTTCGCATAGTGGCCGCAGCCTAGGATTCTCCCAGGGCAACATCAACTGGGAGTGAGCGAGTGGACAGTCAGCAGATCACTTTGGGGCACCACGATTTTCTCGACCTGAGCCTGCACGAGCCGGGCGTCGTCGAGGATACGCGGCTGGAAGACCTGGCCAGCGAGGCGGCGGCCGGCGATCACGATGAAGTGCTGGATCAGCAACTGGCCCGCGTCCGGGCCGCAGCCGGTGACCAGGGTCTGTTCATCTGCATGCTCGGCTACCAGCTCCCGGAAAGCACCCGGGATGTCGTCGTGGAGGTCTTCAACCGCAAGATCGAGCAGGATCTGGCCGGCAATCTGGTGGCTCCGGCGGTCTATCTGCGCAGACAGGGCGACCGGCATTTGCTGGTGCTGTCCGGAAATGATGTCGAAATGGCCCGGATCCAGTTGCAGTCGCTGCTGCAGCTGACGGTGTCACGGGTTGGCACTGTCCTGGGGGTGGGACATGCCGATGGCCGCAGTGGCTTCGCGCCGCTGCGTGCTGATGATGCCGGTGGCCTGCAGGCGCTGAACTCGGCTCAGCTTGCCTACGATCTGGGGGGCTTCCACCCGGTCGGGCATATCGAGTTCATCGACGTTTAGAGTGTGCTGTCTATGCGACGCGCCGGTCAGGTGAGACCGGCGATGGAGCGACGAATAGAGCAATACAACACGGCTGTCCGCGCGCAGGGGTGAAACCGCGTTCCCGGTCGGCGCTTCAGAGTGTGACTTGGTTCAGTCGGGGATCTGGTGATTGTCGACCCCGTTCGGCGAGCTGCCCGCCGATGCCGCCTGGTTCAGTTCGCGGAAGCGGTCAACTTCCTGATTCTGGGTCTGATAGAGCTCGTAGCGCCGAAGCCGCAATTGCTCAAGCGTGTTGCGCTCGGCTTCCAGGCGGCGCTTGAGCTCGGCCAGTTCGCGGTCCCCGCCAGCCTGGCCGTCGGCATCCGCATTGGCGGTGCCACGGCTTGCGATGTCGCGCTGGATGCGTTCCAGGTTGGCCTGGCTGGTGCGCAGGCTGAACTCGACCCGGGCCCGCTGCTCATCATGGGCGCGCAGCAGGGCCAGTTCGGTCGGATAGGCGGTGAGCAGGGCCTGGTCGCGCTGGTAGCTGCGACGGGCTTCCTCGGCTTCGCGTTGCTGCTGGCGTGTCTGCGCTCGCTCGGGTTGACTCAGGCGCACGCCGCTGGCGTTGAACCGGTCGTAATCGGAGGTGCCGGAGGAAGGCTCGAGGCGATCGCTGAAATGGACCTTGCCATCTTCGTCGACCCAGCGATACAGCCGGGTTTGCTGGGCATCGGCGATGCCCACGAAGAACATGGCAATCAATATCAACGTCGCAGCTGCGACCCGGTACATGTCCGACTCTCCACTGCCCCTGCACCGACAACGGGCGACGCGGCTCCGGCGTGCAGGATCTGCCGGAGGCCCACTGACAGGGTACGCTGACCGCGCCGGGCCATTCTGTGAGACCCGACACAGTTCGTCGCGGTGACCCGGCGCTGGGCCAGCCTTCGGTCAGGCACACCCATGAGGGCGTTTGCCGACTCGCCGGGCAGCCTGCCGACCGGGAAGTGCGGGCTTTGCGCAGCCGCAATACAGCCGGATCTCAACCGGTGTGACGCAGCAGGCGCTGCTTTTCACGTTCCCAGTCCCGCTCCTTCTCGGCGTGGCGTTTGTCGTGCATCTGCTTGCCCTTGGCCAACCCGACTTCGACCTTGGCCCGGCCATCCTTCCAGTACATCGCCGTGGGCACCAGGGTGTAGCCCTTGCGCTCGACGGCGCCGATCAGGCGGTCGATCTCCAGCCGCTTGAGCAGCAGCTTGCGGGTACGCATGGGCTCGGCCACGACATGGGTCGAGACCGTGGGCAGGGGCTGGATCTGGGCCCCGAACAGGAACAGCTCGCCGCGGTTGACTACCGCGTAGCTGTCGCCGAAGTTGATCCGGCCGGCGCGCAGGCTCTTGACCTCCCAACCTTCCAGGACCAGGCCGGCTTCCAGGCGTTCTTCGATGTGGTATTCGTGACGGGCCCGTTTGTTCAGGGCAATCGTGCTGCTGCCACCTTTCTTGCTGGTCTTGTTGGTCATGGTTTCACTGCGCAGGCGCACTTGGTCCGATAATGTCCCCGAACAATTCGTAGTGAATGATTCGAAGTGAGGTGATCATGGTAACCGGTGATCCGGTGCTTCAGCGGAGTTGGCGATGCCCGTAGTCAAGCGACAGGCCCTGGTGGCGCAGCCACCCGGCCGGATGTTCGATCTGGTCAATGATGTCGAGCGCTACCCCGAGCATTTCAACTGGTGCAGTCGGGTCGACTTGCTCGAACAGGGCGTCAACCTGGTGGCAGCGCGGCTGCATGTCCGCGCCGGCGGCATCGAGTTCAGCTTTGCCACCCGCAATACCCTCTCACCGCCGGACCATATCCATCTGGATATGCTGGAAGGCCCGTTGCGCTACCTGAAGGGTGACTGGCACTTCCGGCCCTACGGCGACGGCGGTTGCCGGATCGACCTGGTGCTGGATTTCGAGCCCAGGAGCCGACTGTTCGGCCTGGCCACCACGCTCGCCTTCCAGGCCCTGGCCGACCGGCTGGTACAGGATTTCAGCACCGTGGCCGCGACCGATGGCTGACCCGGCCGGCAGCCCGGCCACGGCATCGGTCAGCGTTGATATCGTCTGTCTGTGGCCCGGCCACTGCTGGCGGCGGGCGCTTGCTTTGCCGCCGGGCAGCACTGTCGCCGAGGCACTGGCAGCCGCCGGCTGGCCCCAGGTGCCCGACCGTCCGCAGA